>NZ_JBFOCL010000049.1:0-110747 GCF_040907785.1 Aeromonas sp. s8 | reverse complement strand
GAACCCAGCGACGGAGCACGGTTTCACCGACATCCAGTGAACGGCTTGCTTCGGGGACAGAATATCCCTGGTCGAGCACCAGGGATGCGGCTTCGAGTTTGAATTCGGCAGTAAATGAGCGACGTAATTTTGTCATTGAACACCTCAGGTCATGGTGGCGACTTAAAATGGTGTCCGGGATGATTAGACCACTACAAACCGGCTGGAGTGGTCGTGTGCGAGAAGAACAATCTGGTTGTGAATGACGAGTGAAAAGAGGGTGATTGCCAACAGTTGTTTGGCAATCACAGGGGGCTGGAGCCCCCTGCGGGTATGAGAACGCGAGCGCAACAAGGCCGGGATAGGCGCTATTTGACCCAGCTGGCCAACATGTCGGCATTGAGCTCGGCCAGCGAGCTCAGCTGGTAGTTGGCGATGGCCAAGCGTGGGTTACCCACTAAAGCTGGGTCCGGCACGATCAGCGCTGTCATGGAGGCCGCCTTGGCCGCCAGCAGGCCGGTAAAACTGTCTTCGATGGCCAGACAGTGTACCGGTTCCACCCCCAGCTTTTCGGCGGCGTGGATGTAGACATCCGGGTGCGGTTTGCCGAAACGCTCTACTTCAGCGGAGTGAACCGCCATAAAGCGATCGCGAATGCCAAGTTTGCCGAGCACCGCTTCTACCATCGCAAAGGGGGAGGAGGTGGCCAGACCCACTTTCAGGCCGCGGGCCTCGATAAGGTCGAGCGCCTCCAGCACGCCGGCTTTGGCCTGACCTTCGGAGAGGATCAGGGCGTTGACCCGATCCAGAATGCGCTGTACCACCTCCTCCTGGCTCGGGCCGCTCCACGGGCGCAGGCGATACCAGTGGGCAACCAGCTGATCGATGCGCACGCCGATGGTCGATTCGCAATCCTCTACCGTGTGGGGGTGACCCAGTTCGGAGAAAACGGCGATTTGGGCCCGTTGCCAAAAGGGTTCCGAGTCGATCAGAACACCATCCATATCGAAGATCACGGCAGCTAACATCTTGTACTCCTGACAAATTTGAAGAGGGGATTATAAGCCTGACGGGGAAATGCAAAAGGGGCATTGCCATGCCCCTTGCGCCCGATCACATCGGCAAACGTTTGTTTTGCTATGGCAAAAAAGCCCTTAGAACAGTACATCGACCTTGGCGGCCACGGCTTTGGCTTTCTCTACCGCATCCTGGCAATCCGCTGCGCGGGCCAGCGCCACGCCAAGACGGCGGCGACCGGCGATCTCCGGTTTGCCAAACAGCCGCAGCTGGGCACCCGGCACCATCGCCAATGCCTCACCAATCCCCTGATAGCGGATATTCTGGCTGTGCCCTTCGCGCAGTACCACGGCGGAGGCGCTCGGCCCGTACTGGGTGATGGTGCCGACCGGCAGCCCCAGAATGGCGCGCACATGCAGGGCGAACTCGGAGAGATCCTGAGAGATCAGGGTCACCATGCCGGTATCGTGGGGACGCGGCGAGACTTCGCTGAACCACACTTCATCGCCTTTTATAAAGAGCTCGACTCCGAACAGGCCGTAACCACCGAGGGCCTCGACCACCTTGGCCGCTACCTCTTTGGATCGGGCCAGCGCCAGCTCGCTCATCACCTGTGGCTGCCAGGATTCGCGGTAGTCGCCATCTTCCTGCCGGTGGCCGATAGGGGCGCAGAAGTGAATGCCATCAACGGCGCGTACTGTGAGCAGGGTGATCTCGTACTCGAAGGGAACGAAGCCCTCGACGATCACCTTACCACGACCGGCGCGGCCACCCTCCTGGGCGTAGGTCCAGCTCTCATCCAGCTTGGCGAGATCGCGCAGCACGCTCTGTCCCTTGCCGGATGAGCTCATCACCGGCTTCACCACGCAGGGCAGGCCGATGGTCTCGACGGCGGCGACAAACTCCTCCTTGCTCTGGGCAAAGCGGTAGGGGGAGGTGGGCAGGCCCAGGGTCTCGGCGGCGAGGCGGCGGATTCCTTCCCGGTTCATGGTGAGCTGGGTAGCGCGGGCGTTGGGCACTACCTTGACCCCTTCTTGCTCAAGGGCAGCAAGGGTATCGGTGGCAATCGCTTCAATCTCGGGGATGATGAGGTCGGGTTTAACCTCGGCAACCAGGGCACGCAGGGCGTTGCCATCGAGCATGTCCAGCACGTGGGCAGCGTGGGCCACCTGCATGGCGGGGGCATTGGGGTAGCGGTCGGCGGCGATCACTTCGATCCCGAACCGTTGCAACTCGATGGCGACCTCCTTGCCAAGTTCGCCGGAGCCCAGCAGCAGGGCACGGGTGGCGCCGGGGCGGGTTGCGGTTCCAAACATACGATCTCTCCTGATGTCGATGGTCATTGTTGATGATCGCTATTACACAAATAGCGGACAAAAAAAGAGGCACGCATGGCGTACCTCAGGAAACGGGTTTGTGAGCGTGCTGCTCCAGATGGGTCAGCAAGGTAATGGCGCCAATGATGATGGCGGCGCCAAGCCACAGACGGCCGGGGGGCGCCCAGCCAAATACCAGCCAGCCTGCCAGCACGTTCATCGGCAGCTTGGCAAAATCGAAAGGCTGCACGAAGGAGGCCTCCGCCACGCTGTAGGCGCGAGCGATGGACATGTGCGCGAGTGCCGACAGAATGCCCGCTGCCGCCAGCAGCAGCCATTGTGGCTCGGTGGGCCACTGCCACTCCGGCAGTGCCAGCATGACGTTGAACGGGGTACTAAAGATAAGCAGATACACCACTATGGTGTGGGATGATTCGTTGGCCGCCTGATAGCGCACCATCAGGGAGTAGCCGGCCCAGAACAGCGCCGCTGCCACCGGCAGCAGGGAGGCCCAGTTGAATTCGTCAGTCCAGGGGGCGAGGATCAGCATGGCGCCGGCAAAGCCCGCCAGGGTGGCCAGAATGCGGGCGCGGCTCACCTGCTCCTTGAGCAGCAGGGCGGAGCCCAGGGTGGCAAACAGCGGTGAGGTCATCAGCAGGGCGATCCCCTGCCAGATGGGTACAGGGTACGCCAGTGCCCAGAGCCAGAGCTGGATGCCGATCACCGCCAGCAATACCCGCAACAGGTGCAACCGGAACTGATTGGTCATCAGGGATTGGCGCAAGCCGTGGCGGACCAGCCAGGGCAGCAGGCAGATCAGGGCGATCAGGTATTGATGGAAGGCGACCTGGGTAGAGGCAAGGCCGAGTTTGAAGCTGACATACTGGCTCAGGCTGTTGACGGCGGCGAAGCAGAGTCCTGCCACCATCATCCAGACTGCACCGGCCAGAGGAGAGTGCCTGCGCGAGGGTATCATGGGATCCGGGTCGCTGGAAAAAAGTGCGGCGGATCATAACGGCAATCGTTTGTTCTGCCAAGGGTTGAAGCGCGGCCGCGGGGCTGGCTGGCGAGGAAGTGGCCTTGCATCAAAAAATTTGAACAAGTTGAGCATCTATTTTCGCTATCAGCAAATAAGCACAATGTTTAGAGTGACCTCCATCGACAGCAACGCTGTTCAACCGACAACCAAATGGAGTTTCACCATGGCCAATATCCTCGTACTCAAATCCAGCATCCTGGGTCAATATTCCCAATCCAACGCCCTGATCGACGGCTTCCTGGTTGACCATCAGGATGATGCCGTCACCGTGCGTGATCTGGCTGCCCTCAACCTGCCGGTGCTGGATGGCGAGCTGGCCTCCGGCCTGCGCGGTGGTGACAACCTCAATGAACGTCAACTGGCGGTGATCGCCCAGTCTGACGAGCTGATCGCCGAGCTCAAAGCAAGCGATCTGGTGGTGATTGCGGCCCCCATGTACAACTTCAACATCCCGACCCAGCTGAAAAACTGGATCGATCTGGTGGCTCGTGCTGGCGTCACCTTCCGCTATACCGAGACCGGTCCGGTCGGTATGGTTGAAAATACCCGTGCGCTGGTGATCAGCCCCCGTGGCGGCATGCACGTTGGCAGTGCCACCGATCTGGTCACTCCCTACATGCGTACCGTGCTCGGTTTCATCGGTATCAAAGAGGTGGATTTCATCTACGCCGAGGGGATGGGTATGGGCCCGGATGCCCAGAGCAAGGGGATGGAAGCGGCCAAAGCGCAGCTTGAGGCTCTGGCTATCTAAGGGCTCTCTCTATAAGGGCTCTCTATCCCGTCAGGGGTTATCTCTTCAAGGGGTTGCCCCGCCAGATACAAGAACGCAGCCATCAGGCTGCGTTTGTTTTTGGGCTAGATATGATTGCGATAGACGTTGCTGCTACAGAGAGTATCGCGGCAAGCGGTCGGTATAGACGCTCTGGCGGAGTCACTACTCCATCATAAAGCGGCGACAACCGCGCACCAGCAGCAATGCCACCGCGACCAGCAGGCCAAGCAAGAGGGTGGTCAGCCACTGTTCGGTACTTTGCGGCAAGTGGGGCGTGAAGAGGCTGATCATCAACAGGGTACAGAGCGTGATCAACAGGCTCTGTCGGGTCATCAATATCATGGGGTCATCCTTGGTTTGCTCACCTGAAACGATTTTAATGCCCTCTTGTGACAGGGTGATGTATCCGTGCATCACCCTGTTGGGGCTCTTCAGACCATATCAGGTTTTTACCGCAGAGCCAGCGCCATCACTGGCGCTGTGATCCCGATCCCGCTAGCTCTCTTTATCTGAACTGTTTCTGCGCTGGCTGGTAGTGAAAATCGCCGCTGGCGAGCCGCGCTTCCAGTGCAGCCTGATCGATATCCTGCGCTTTGCAGAGATCATCCAGATCGTCATAGCGATCACGCAGCTGCATATTGACGACGCTCAGCAGCATGTTGATGTCCATGGTGGCGAACTTTTTCAAATCCATGATTATTTCTCCCGATCCAGTGATTGCAACTGCTCGATGGCGGCGCTGACGCTGTGCAGATGCTGGCGGATCGCCTCGCGGGATTCGCTAGGCAGATAGTCGGTCAGGGTATGTTGCCAGCTGCCCGCTTCACTCTTGAGCTGCAGGAAGAGGGCGAGCCCGGCATTGGTGAGGGAGACCAGGCTGATGCGTTTATCCTGCTCGCTGCTCTCGGTAAAGATGATCCCTTTTTCGACCAGACGGCGGATCTCGCGGGAGATGCGCACCTTGTCCATGCCGCTCGCCTCGACCAGCTCTTTCTGGCTGATGGGGTAGTTGGGGCCGAGCACCATCATCAGGCGCCATTGCGGCACGGTCAGCTGGTAACGCTGCTCATAAAACTGTTCGAAGGTATCCCGTAGCATCTCGGCGGCATGTACCAACTGATAGGGCGGGTAGTGAGCGAGTAACGCTATGATTTTTGACATATTACACCCTGCTGTGACGGCTGCATCAGATGCAGTTTCTTTTGATACTTTGACATTGATGATACGAAACTCAAGCTGATTTGTCTGACCCGGTTGCGATGAAATGTGCGGTGGCGCACGCCCTCAAGGAAAAACCGGGTCTGACCGACGGGATTTTAAGCCAACGCTGTTCAGCCTTTACGCAACCAGATGAGGGCGTTTTGCTTCAGCCAGGCCTCGCGTGTGTGGATGGCGTAGAGCGCGGCCTCGTCGCGGCTGCCCGCTTGCCAGCTTTGTGGCTCCTGTTTGGGCAGCTTGCGCTGACCCAGCAGGCAGGCCGGAATGTGCGGGTTGGCCTCGATGGCGACCAGCAGATGGGGCTTGGCTGCCTCGGCACCCTCGGTGGCAAAGACCATCAGCGCCTTGTTGTAGAGCAACCAGCTGGAGGCTTCATCGAAGCGCACCAGCAGGGCGGCCAACGCCTGCCAATCCCCTTGCAGTGCATAGAGGGTGGAGAGGTTGTAGCGGCAACCCAGCTCATCGGCCACGCAGATTGTCAGCAGCGCCAGATACTCCGCTTTGGCCTCGCCCAGCTTGCCAAGGCGCAGCAGGCAGTCGGCGCGGCCGGCTCTGGCGGCCAGCAGAGGGCGCAGTTCGGGGGCACTCCAGCCGTGACCGGCGATTTGCTGCCAGAAGGCGTCGTCAAAGAGCGGAGTGGCATCGGCGATGATCTTCTCGAACCAGCCGAGGCGGGCCTGATGATCGCGGCAGCTGTCGGCCAGCTCGAACCAGGTCTGCCACTGTTGGGCCTGCTCGCCATTGAGGGCCACATCAGCGCTGGGGGCGGCCTGATACTGGTCGAGGTTGAGCAACTGGTTGAGGGCGGTTTTCATATTCTGGCGCTGGCGCTTGCAGAACTCGACAAAGGGGAGTTCGCTGGCGGCGGCGCTATAGAGCATCTGGGCCATCTGCTTGTCGCGAAACAGGCTCAGCTCGGCGGCCAGACTGAAGCGGTACTGGGTGGTCGGGTCGTTCAAATCCTTCGGCTTGGGCCAGGTGGCAAAACCCATGCTGAAGCCATAACACCATTGACCGAGGGGGTGGCTCTGTTCGAACACCTGCTCGGGGTTATCGCTGGGCAGGCGACACTGGCTGGGTAGGGCAAGCTGGGCGTCGTCGGCTTGGGATTCCAGCTCGGCGATCAGGTGGTTGAGGGCTTCTGCGCTTTTTTCATCCAACTCGGCATCCTGTTCCAGCAGACCAGCCAGCGGGTGTTGCCAGTCAGGGCTTTCCGGCCCCACCAGACGAGCACAGAGAAAACCGTGCAGGGCCGGGTAGGTCATGTCCTGATCGCTGTGGCTCTGGATCCATTGATTAAGATGGCGGGTACGAGTGGATGGGTTCATCGACAGTTCCTCTGGATTTGAACAGCCGCGAAGTCTACCTATAAGTGGGGTTATTTGCAGCAAATGGCCGCCTGTTTGGCGATTTAATCACCATTGGCGGATAAGATAAGGGCGAAAGGGCGGCCAGTGGTGGCTTGGGGACTAGGCCGGATCACCGCTCTTGAGGTAACATGCGCGCCCATAGGGGCCATGATCAATTGGCCCATCCGGGTAATGAAAAAAGAGAGCACCATGATACAGATTGGCAAGATGAACACCCTCACCGTTGTTGAACTCGAAGACCGTGGCGCCTGGCTTGCGGCCGATGAGTACGGTGAACTGCTGCTGCCCAAACGTCAACTGCCGGAAGGGGTGAAAGAGGGGGATAGCGTGCAGGTCTTCCTCTATCTGGATGCCGATTGCGAGCCGGTGATCACCACTGACAAGCCATTTGCCATGGTGGACGAATTTGCCGGTCTGAAAGTGGTCAATGCCAACAAGATTGGTGCCTTCCTCGACTGGGGCATGAAAAAGGATCTGTTCGTGCCCAGCCGCGAGCAGAACAAGCCGATGCAGGTGGGCCACGTTTATCTGGTGCGTCTGCAACTGGATAACGAAGGGCGCATGGTCGGCACCAGCCGCATCGAGCGTTTCCTGACCCCGGCCGGCAGCAACTTCAAGGTCGGTGACGAAGTGACCGCGCTGCCGGGGGAGCACTCGCCCCTTGGCATCAAGGTGATCGTCAACGGTCAGTATCCGGGCATGCTGTTCAAGAACGAGGTGTTTGGCCGGGTGATGACCGGTCGGCCGCAAACCGCCTGGGTCAAGCAGGTGCGCGAAGATGGCAAGCTCGATCTGACCCTGCAAAAGCCGGGTCTGGCGCGGGTTGATGATGCCGGTGAGCGCATTCTGAGCCGGATGAGAAAGCAGGGCGGCAGTTTGGCGGTGGGTGACAAGAGCGAACCCGAGCTTATCTACAAGCTGTTCAGCATGAGCAAGGGCACCTTCAAGAAGGCGATCGGCGGCCTCTACAAACAGGGCAAGATTGTCATCGAAGATAACGCCATTACCCTGACCGACGCCGGTGCCGCACAGGCGCAAGCAGGCGAGCAGGCGCAGGATAGCGAATAAGATGCCGAGCCCCTGTGTTGGCCTCTGCAAGGCGAAAGATGGGCTTTGCCTTGGTTGTGGCCGCACCCTGAGCGAGATCGGCCACTGGTCGGCGCTGGAGAGCAAGGCCCAGCTGGCGGTGATGGCAGAGCTGAATGGCTCGAAAAGCACCCATCGCTGCCCGGGTTGTGGTGAACCGGCCTATTGCGCCGTCTCTGCCGGTCAGACCATCGAGCAGTGCTGGTGCAGCCAGTTGCCGGTACTGCCGATGCAGGAGGCCAGCGCCTGCTGGTGCCGCCGCTGTCTGGCTAAGGCCATTGCGGCGCAGGATTAGCAGAGAACAGCAATAAAAGAGCACAGAAACAATAAAGGCGCCGATGGCGCCTTTTTTATGCCTGCTGCTGGCGATGCCAGCGCACATGCACTTGATTCTCAGTGAGCAGACGAGGCAGCAGGAAGGTGGCAAAGATCGCCTCAAACTCATCCTGATGATCCAGCAAACCGACCCACACTTCGACCCAGCGCTCCATATCGACCGGCTCACCCAGCTCGGTCGACCAGTCAGCACTGGGCAGGGTTGCTTCGACGGCACCACGCTTTTCAAACTCCAGGGTGATGTCGACTATTTGTTCGGGGGCCAGCATATCGGCGGCCTGCTCAAGAAACTGATCATAGGCCCATTCGACCAGCTGATCCGGGGTACGCTGTTCCATGAAATCACTCCAGATACATCGAGGTTCGCTACTGTAACAATTATTGGCTGTGGCGGCCAGACCAGTGCGCCGGGCGTGGCTAGCCTGTCCAAGTTGCCGTTGGGGGAGTATGGTTAAGGCGCGGATCATCTGGCAGGGAGTAAGGGGATGAAGCAGCGGGGACGGCGGCAACAGATCAAGCGACGGCGCGAGGCCTGGTGGTGGCACTATCTGCCGCTTCACCGCGAGACGGTGGGCGGTCATCTGGGCCCACCGGAGAAACCCGATGAGCCCTGAGGATCAGTCGGCCTGATGCACCCGATTGAGGGTGATCTGACCCAGTTGCCCCATCTGGCGGCGGATCCAGACCGAGCGCTTCTGCACATAGGGTGAAGGGGGCTTGACCCGATAACGCCACGGATTGGGCAGGGCGGCGGCCAGCAGGGATGACTCGTAGCGGGTCAAGCGGCTGGCCGGTTTGCCAAAGTAGGTGCGGGCCGCGGCTTCGGCGCCATAGATGCCGGGGCCGAACTCCACGATATTGAGATAGACCTCGAGAATGCGGGCCTTGTCCCAACCCAGCTCCATCAGCAGGGTAAACCAGGCCTCCAGCCCCTTGCGCAGGAAGCTGCGATCACTCCACATAAAGAGGTTCTTGGCGGTCTGCTGGCTGAGGGTGCTGGCGCCGCGCACCCGTTCGCTGTGCTGGTTGTGCTTGAGCGCCGCGTTGATGGCATCCATGTCAAAGCCGTTGTGCTCGGCAAAGCGCTGATCCTCGGCGGCGATCACCGCCAGTTGCAGATCCTTGGAGATGGACTCCAGATCTACCCATTGATGGCGCACCTGGGTGATCTTGGCGGGCGGAAAGAGGGCCCGCTCGATACGCCAGCTCCACATCGGCGGATCGATAAAACGCAGCAAGGCGACCGAGCCGACCGAGCAGAGCAGCCCGGCCAGCGCGATCTTGCCTGCCCACCTCAACACCCGGCGCCCAAACGATGCAGATGCGCGCACGGGGGCCACGGCGTCAGGGCCAGACTCCCACTGATAATGGCTGGGATCATCGGGATCCGGAATTATTGGGGCAGCCATTCGATGTGGCAGAACTTCTCGTCAACACGGCGGGAGAGCAGCATGCGGGCAAACAGATGCTCATACTCTTGTTCTTCATTGCCAAGGCCTACCCAGATCTCGGCATAGTCGGTGTCGCTCACGGCAAAACCCACGTCCGCTTCCCAGTCATCGGCCGGGTCGGTTTCGGCCAGCAGGCCGCGGTCGTTGAACTCCTGATTGAAGCGGGCGATCTCCTGCTCCGGCAGGTTGTCAGAGGCCAGCTCCATAAAGAGTTCGAGGGCGGTATCGAGCAGTTCCTCGACGCTGTGCATTTCGTCATTCATAGACATAAGCGGTCTGTTCCAGAAAAGAGAAAAAGGTGCCGCGCAGATCACTGCCTGCGGGGCGGCGCTATTCTAGCGGTCGGCAGACCCCTTGGCGAGATGAAGCGAGCCGCTGTGACCTGTTTTTGTGCCAATAAAAAACCGGATCCAGTGACAGGATCCGGTCTTCATTGGGGGAAGGGGTCACGCATAGGGCGTCAGCTCATCCCTTCTTGTCATCGGCGAAGGTGATGTTGAGCTCCAGTACCGACAGCTCATCACTCTTCTGATCCAGTTGGACGGTTATCTTCTCCGGATCAATGTTGACGTATTTGCGGATCACATCGAGGATATCCTGCTTGAGCTGGGGCAGGTAATCCGGCCCCCCTCTGGATGAACGCTCGTGAGCAACAATGATCTGCAACCGCTCTTTGGCCAGTTGTGCGGTGTTCTGTTTCTTGTTGGAACGAAAATAATCCAATAATGACATGTTTAACTCCCGAACAGTCGGCTAAAGAAGCCCTTCTTCTCTTCTTCCAGAAAACGAAATTCCTTGGCATCGCCCAGCAGGCGGGACACCGCATCTTCGTAGGCCTGACCGGCATCGGACTCCTTGTCCAGAATAACCGGTTCGCCGGAGTTGGAGGCGCGCAGCACCGCCTGGGACTCCGGGATCACCCCGAGTAGCGGGATGGCCAGGATCTCCTGCACATCCTGCACACTTAGCATGTCGCCGCGGTTGACGCGGGTCGGGCAGTAGCGGGTCAGCAGCAGGTGCTCCTTGATGGGGTCTTCGCCACGCTCGGCGCGGCGGGACTTGGAGGCAAGGATACCAAGGATGCGGTCGGAGTCACGCACGGAAGAGACTTCCGGGTTGGTGGTGACGATCGCTTCATCGGCAAAATAGAGCGCCATCAGCGCGCCCGCCTCGATCCCCGCCGGGGAGTCGCAGACGATGTAATCGAACTTCATCTCCGCCAGCTGATCCAGGATCTTCTCGACCCCCTCACGGGTGAGGGCATCTTTGTCCCGGGTCTGGGAGGCGGGCAGGATAAACAGATTTTCAGAGCGTTTGTCTTTGATCAGCGCCTGATTGAGGTTTGCTTCCCCGTTGATGACGTTGACGAAGTCATACACCACGCGCCGCTCGCAGCCCATGATGAGATCCAGGTTTCTCAGACCGATGTCAAAGTCAATGACCACTGTCTTGTGACCACGCTGGGCTAAGCCGGTGCTCAGGGCCGCACTGGTTGTGGTCTTGCCAACGCCACCTTTACCTGATGTAACGACTATGATTCGCGCCATTCTCGCTTCCTTGTAACTCTATTTGATACGGTCTATTCGGAGTTGTTCGTTGTCCAGCCGGACGTGTACCGGTTGCTGGATCAGGCCTGCCGGCAATGCATCGCTCAGCTGGAATGTGCCCGCGATGGAGAGCAGCTCGGCCTGTAATTGCTGGCAATAGATCCGGGCCTGGGTGTTTCCCCGGGCACCGGCAATGGCTCTGCCACGCAGGGTGCCATAAATATGAATGCTGTCGTCGGCGAGCACTTCGGCTCCCGGACTGACGGACCCCAGCACCACCAACGAGGTGCCGGCGGCATAAATCTGCTGGCCGGAACGAACCGGTCCCACATGTACCTTGCTCGGGATCAAGGGGGCGGGTTCGGGCTCGGGAACCACCTCAGGGGCGGCTGGCGCGGGGGCAGGCTCGGGTTCCGGTTCGCTCTTGCGACTCTTGCCCGAGGCCATCACGGCCAGTCCCACCGCCTTGGCGGCTGTCTTCATCTCTTCACTGCGCGCCCCCGTGATGCCGACCAGCACAAATTCTTCGGACTCCACCAGCTCCTTGAGCTGTTCGAAATCGGGAATATGTTCCAGTCGGGAAACATTGATCACCAACGGTGCGCAATTAAAAAAGTAGGGTGCCTGGGCCACTTTTTCGGCCAACAACTGACGTATCCGCTCAGGCTCGCCATCGCTGATATGCAACACAGAAATAGTGAAGGTGGTCCCTTTCAATTCGTTATCGCGCTCAACCATGAATCTTCCCCGAGGCAGAGATGCTAATCCGTTATTGTTATTCAATTCCTGATGTTATAGTTTGCCCCCATCAGAGGCAATAAACTCGTCGGATTATATCAATTTCCATGTTGTGTGCAGTCTATAAAAGTCGCAAAAAAGCCGAGACCTACCTTTTTGTTGAAAAAAGAGAGGATTTCTCCCGCGTTCCCGAGCCACTGCTGAGCGCATTCGGGCGTCCCGAGCTGGTGCTGATGACCAAGCTGGATCCGGCCAAGCCCTTGGGGCTGGCTGATGTTGGCAAGGTGATGGCCGCGCTGACCAACCAGGGGTTCTACCTGCAGGTGCCGCCGCCCCCCGAGAATTTGCTGGAGCAGCACAAGGCCAGCCTGAAAAAACCATCCTGAATATCCAGCCCCGTTGTGTGATCTGCCCAGCGGGGCTAATTCTTTGTGACTCTGCATGACGCATTCCGGCTCCGGAGAGGTAGCTTGCGATAATCCCGTGACAGGATCTGGCCAAATTAAACCCTCCCTTTGGTGATATTCACTTTTCGCTGTTTAAATAGAAAGTCAATCTACTCCCAACACCATATCTTCAACCTTTGCTGGCGCTCACAAAAATAGCGAGTGGCGCGTACTCATATCCTCCATTTGAACGACTATTGGCCCATTCATCGATTATTTTTAGCCCCTTCTTTGGGTGCTTTTTTGGCCTCCACTGCTCGATGCGTTTTACATCAAACAGGGCGTAAAGAGGGCGGTGATAACGGTGCTAAAACCAGTTTGCGTGATGCGCTGTGGCCAAAATGATGAGCTAACCCCCTGTTTGTGTACTTGATTGTTTGCCCTGATCACGAAAGTGCCACATAGGAGGCAATCAATGTGGCGGCGTGATAATCCGCAGGGGGAGTGGTAACCGCGTCTTGCCAAACAAGGGTATGACCAAAGGGGGATATTGAGCTGAGGGGGCATCTCGATATCGATTAGTTGTGGAATCGTGACCGGGGCAAGATAGCAGGTACAGGTTTCATGTAGGGGCGTAATGTCCCTCTCAATGCATTGAGAAGAGTTAATCAAGGTATGTAATTAGATAGGTATGCAGACAAGGCAATCGTGGCGTAGCAGGGTATATCAGCGACGCCCTACAGTGAAATGGTCGGTATGCCGGTATAAGTGCCCGGCATCCCATTCGGGCAATAAAAAAGGCGGGATATCCCGCCTTTGTTCAGATGAGGGTCGCAACCCTTATTTATTCGCAAGCAACCTGCATCACCTTGATGGCCAGACCACCACGGGAGGTTTCACGGTACTTGGAGTCCATGTCCTTGCCGGTGATGTACATGGTCTCGATCACCTTGTCCAGGGAGACGCGCGGCTTGGAGGTACGACGCAGGGCCATACGGGAGGCGTTGACTGCCTTCATGGCGGCGATGGCGTTACGCTCGATGCAAGGCACCTGTACCTGACCGGCAACCGGATCACAGGTCAGACCCAGGTTGTGTTCCATACCGATTTCAGCGGCTTCGCAAACGTGCTCCGGGCTACCGCCCATCAGCTCGGTCAGACCGGCAGCGGCCATGGAGCAGGAGACACCCACTTCACCCTGACAGCCCACTTCGGCGCCGGAGATGGAGGCGTTCATCTTATAGAGGATGCCGACGGCACCGGCAGCCAGATAGAAACGGGTGTACTCGTCGCGGCCAACCGGCTGGATGAACTTGTCGTAGTAGGCCAGTACGGCCGGGATGATACCGGCAGCGCCGTTGGTCGGTGCAGTGACCACGCGGCCACCGGCAGCGTTCTCTTCACTCACGGCCAGAGCGAACATGTTGACCCAGTCAACGATGTTCATCGGATCGCTCGAGAGGTTCTCGTTGGTGTTGAGCTGACGGTAGAGCGGTGCGGCACGACGGGGTACGCGCAGCGGGCCGGAGAGAACGCCTTCGGTACGGCAGCCGCGCTCGATACCTTCGCGCATGGTGTTCCAGATCTTGCCGAACTTCTTGTAGATCTCTTCCGGAGTGTTGAAGCACTTCTCGTTTTCCATCATCAGGGCAGAGATGGAGAGACCGGTCTGGCTGCAGTGGGCAACCAGCTCAGCGGCGCTCTTGAACGGATAGCGTACGGACATGTCGCCGCTGTCAGCCTTGCCGAAGTTCTCTTCGTCAACGATGAAACCGCCACCGATGGAGTAGTAGGTCTTGCTGTAAACCACTTCATCTTCAATCAGGGCAGTCAGCTTCATGCCGTTTTCGTGCAGCGGCAGGGCTTCGTCGTGGAATACCATGGCGTCACGCGGGAAGCTGACGGTGTGGCAGTGCAGGCCGATCGGCAGGCGCTCGGTCTGCTCAACACGGGAGATAAACTCGGGGATGGCATCGATATCGACATTTTCCGGCAGGTTGCCAGCCAGGCCCATGATGATGGCGGTGTCGGTATGGTGGCCTTTGCCAGTCCAGGAGAGGGAGCCGTAGACGTCGACATTGATCCGGGTTACATCGCGGATCTTGCCGCCCGCGCGCAGCTCGTCAACAAACTGTTTGGCCGCTTTCATCGGGCCAACAGTGTGGGAAGAAGAGGGGCCTACACCGATTTTGAAGATATCAAAAACGCTGATCATGTCACTATTACCTCAGGGTAGAAGGGGGCGGCATGCCCACTCACAGAAATTTGGGAGATCCATGGAACGCGCTTGTCAGCGCAGGTCACAGAACCAGATAACCGTAGTGTAACGGCTCCAGACCTAAAAAAAGTTGAAATAGATCTATTTTTGTTGAATCTGAGGCGCGAGTATAAAATTTATTTTTGTGCTTATCCATTTTGTTAAGCGTTTGCCCATAAAAATACCCGGCGATGCCGGGCATTTAGGAACCAAATGGAGTCATTTGCCGTTTTTTAACATTCGGTAATGTTAACGGCGAGGCCGCCACGGGCCGTCTCCTTGTATTTGGTCTTCATGTCGTTGCCGGTCTCCCACATGGTCTTGATCACTTTGTCGAGCGACACCTTGTGCTCACCGGTGCCGCGCAGGGCGAGGCGGGCGGCATTGATCGCCTTGACCGCCCCCATGGCGTTGCGCTCGATGCAGGGCACCTGCACCAGTCCGCCGATGGGATCGCAGGTGAGGCCGAGATTGTGCTCCATGCCTATTTCGGCGGCGTTCTCCACCATGGCCGGGCTGCCCCCCAGCAGTTCGGTCAGCGCGCCAGCCGCCATGGAGCAGGCGACACCCACTTCCCCCTGACAGCCCACTTCGGCGCCGGAGAGGGAGGCGTTCTTCTTATATAAGATGCCGATGGCAGCCGCGGTGAGGAAGTAGCGGATCAGCGTCTCGTCATCCACCTTGTGCACGAAGCGATCGTAGTAGTGCAGCACGGCGGGGATGATGCCCGCAGCGCCATTGGTGGGGGCGGTCACCACCCGGCCACCGGCGGCGTTCTCTTCATTGACGGCCAGCGCAAACAGGTCGACCCACTCCATCACCATCAGCGGGTCCTTGTTGAAGTTGGTCTCGCAGCTTAGCTGGCGGAACAGCCCCGGGGCGCGGCGCCGAACCTTGAGGCCGCCCGGCAGCACCCCTTCGCTTTTGCAGCCTCGCTCGACGCAGCCCTGCATCGCCTGCCAGATCTTGCGCAGCCCCGCTTTTATCTGCTCATCGCTGCGAAAGACCCGCTCATTGGCGAGGATAAGCCCCGAGATGGAGAGGCCGCTCTCCTGACAATGGGCCAGCAGTTGAGCGCCGCTGTCGAACGGGTAGGGGACAGGGTGTTCGGCATCGGACTTGGCGGCCTCCTCCTTGGCGGTGACAAAGTGGCTCTCTTCAATGATGAAGCCGCCCCCGATGGAGTAGTAGGTCTGGCTGAAGCGCAGGTTTTCCTCTTTATCAAAGGCCCGCAGAGTCATGCCGTTGGTGTGGGCCGGCAGGGTCTTGCGGCGGTTGAAGATGATGGCACCGGTGCGCGGAAAATGGCTTGGTTGCTCGCCTGCCAGCGGCAGGCTCTGTTCCTTTTCCACTCGAGCCAGAATGGCAGGAATCGCATCGATATCGACCGATTCCGGTTCAAAACCCGATAACCCCAGAATGATTGCCTTGCCGGTACCGTGCCCTTTGCCGGTCTGGCCCAGCGAGCCGTAACACTCCACTTCGACCCGCGTGACCTGTGGCAGATGCCCTTGCAACTTGAGCTGCTGGACGAAGGCATAGGAGGCACGCATGGGGCCGACGGTATGGGAAGAGGAGGGGCCAATTCCGATGGAAAACAGGTCAAACACGCTGATCATGACATCAATCCGGTGATGGTTTATGTCTGTTTATTCTAGGATTTTTGCCATGGATAGGAAGCGAGGATGTGCGGTGCTGTGACATGGACACAGATAATGGGGCTGGGGGGACCAAGAAAGTTGAAGGGGCTGATCCCCTTCAACCGGCCTGATCAGTCGAGAAATTCGCACAGATAGGCAGTGGGGGTTTTCACTTCCAGTTTGAAGGAAGAGTGACCGGCCACCAGGAAGGATTCACCCTGGCTGTAGGTGTGCCACTCATCTTCATCAGCCAGCTGGATGGTGAGGGCGCCCTTGATCACTGTCATCCGTTCGGGGGCGGCGGTGTTGAACAGGTAGTCACCGGCGTTCATCACCCCGACGGTTGATTTATCGCCTTTTTGTTCGAAACCGATGGATTTTACATTTCCGTCGAAATACTCGTTAACTTTCAGCATCTTTACATCCCTGTATGTACGTTTGTGCAGCCAAACTAGCACAATCTTTTGCCAGTTGTCATGGGGGATGAGGTAAAAATCGCCGAGACCGCTTTGAATCTTCACTTTTTCGCAAACTTATTAATAGCCAAGGTTAATGATTTGCTGATTTAAAACAGCAATTAAATGTGAGATAACACGCGCAAACAGGGGAATGGGCAGCCGCTCATTCCCCTGTTTGGTTAATTGCACTGGGAAAAGTGTGAATTTTGCTACATAAAGGAACATATTGTGTTAACTAAAGGACTCATTAAAAACATCGGCTTCCAGGTTGTGGTCGCCATGGTACTGGGCGCAGTGGTCGGCGCGTTCATGGGTGAACAAGCCACCGTGTTTGCACCGCTCGGTACCCTGTTTATCCAGCTGATCAAGATGCTGGTGATCCCGCTGGTGGCGGTAGCCATCCTCTCCGGCGCCGCCAATCTGGGCGCCAGCCCGGCTGCGGGCAAGATCGGGGCAGCGACGCTGGCCTTCTTCCTTGGTACATCAGCGTTGGCCGTGTTGCTGGCACTGGTAATGGGGCAGATCTTCAAACCGGGTGTCGGGGTCGATTTCGCTTCCGTCGCCTCCATGTTTGGCGGTGACTACGCCGATAAAGGGGCGCTGCCGGATGCAGTCGCCACCCTGCTTGGCATGATCCCCACCAACGTCTTCAACTCCCTCAACGAAGCGAACATCCTGCAGATCCTGGTGTTCTGCATGTTCCTCGGCATTGCGCTGGCCAAACAGCCGCGCGAGCGGGCCAAGCCACTGGTCGATGGGCTCAATACCCTGGTGGATGCCTTCGTCTGGATGATCAACAAGGTGATGATCATCGCACCACTCGGGGTGTTCGGTCTGATGGCGGAAGCCATCGGTACTTATGGCTTCGACGTGCTGACCCTGGTACTCAAGCTGTTCGTGGTCTATGTGGCTGCCATCCTCATCTTCGGTTTTGTGGTCTATCCGCTGCTGGTGATGATGTTCTCCAACACGCCGGTGATGAAGTACCTCTCTGCCATGAAGAAGCCGCAGATCGTGGCCTTCTCCACCGCCTCTTCCATGGCGACCCTGCCGGTCAATATGGAGACCTGCGAGCATGATCTGAAAGTGACCAACGCGACCGCTTCCTTCGTGCTGCCGCTGGGAGCCACCATCAATATGAGCGGCAACGCCATCTATTACGGTCTGGTCGCCATCTTCTTCGCGCAGGTTTACAACATCGATCTGAGCGTCGGTGCCTGGGCGGCCATCATTGTGACCTCCACTCTGGGGGCGATCGGTCAGGCCGGTGTGCCGGGCCCAAGCTTCCTGGTGGTTGCCGTGCTGCTGGCGGCCGGGATCCCCATTGAAGGGTTGCCGCTGCTGTTCGCGCTGGATCGTCTGTTCGACATGATCCGCACCTCCCTCAATATCACCGGCGATGCGGCCTGTGCTGTCATTGTTGACCGCTTCAGCCCGGAATATGACCCGCAGCGTTGGAACAAGGCATAACTGCTTTGAGCTGGACTGGGATATAACAGCCCTAAGCTGACACTGAGAAACGCGAGCCCCTGCCATGATGGCGGGGGCTTTTTTATATCTGCCGGACAAGTATCAGAGCAAAGGTGTGCACAAGAGATTGCTGACGGATGTAGCTGTGTTGAATGGAGAGCACGGGAGGGAAAACATCAGTTGTGGGCATGGGCCGTATGGCGTCAACCGGCCTGTTGTAGATGCCGGGGGAGGGGATTGTCAAACGGCGGGTAACAAAAAGGGGAGCCTTGCTCCCCTCGGATATGATCTGCTGCTGGTTCTACTCCATCAGGCCATATGGTTAAACCATCCTGGTTACACCCTTGTGGCGAAAGAAACAGCGTCAACGTGATGAAATCATATCTATGTTGACCATCTCGGAATTATTACTGAAAAGCGCCAGTTGGTGGCGATTAAACAGACATGGCAAAGAGGGTCGGTCCGGATTGATGCCTCTCTATCCGGCTCAGAACTGTGACAGTGAGGGCAGAGAGACAGCAACCAGGGTGAAAAACACCGTGAAAACGGCAGTGACGACAAACTCTTTCATTTTTCTCTCCCTAAGTTGTTGGTTGATGTAGTCAAGATACCATAACAAGGGGGTAAAACAAGGTGTAAATTGATAAAATAGCTTCTTTGTGTGCGTGGTTGGTTGAGATGTCTATTTTTGTCATATTGAGCTGATTTTATCACCTTATCTGGCAGGGGAGGCATTCAAGACTCTGTCCTTATGATTATTTCATTTAAATTCAATTGGTTGGTGAGCTGCTGGTTGGCTTGGTAATGGGTTTTGCATGGGGCTTCAATGGGGGTTTATAAGTTTTCACCCTCATAATGGCGTCATTAAGGCCATGAAAAGTGTGCGAGGCAATGATTTGACGATACCTGACGTAGATAGCCCATCCAAAAGAAGTCTATGGAGACAATCTGGTTGCCAGCCCTTGTCACACCATCACTTTATCAGTCCAGAGTCTCCGCATTTTTACAGCAATACACGGGGTTCATAGGGATGAGAGCCGTACATCGGGGGGATACAGAGTGGCAACTGGCTGTTTTATCACCGCCAATTTTCCCGTCGGCCTCGGAATAGACATGGCCACAGCAAGAGTGAGGTGCGCAATAGGCCAGAGGCGTATTCTCTGGCTGGGCTGGGCTGGGCTGGGCTGGGCGCGAGTAGCGATCCGCGTAGCCGGTGCATCTGCGTGAGTCATGTGAGTGCAATACGAGAGCTGCGCCGGAGCATGGTTGGGGAAGATATCTGAATCCCCTCTACAAGATTGAGATATAAAAAGCGGCGTATGAAGAGGAGGCTGAACAAGCTGGTTTCAGGGGCGACAGAGCACAGGTCAACGCAATCCGGTTCGCAGTGATAAAACATCCACGACAATACCAGAACTCTGTTCGTAGGTTGAAGCCGGTTGCTGTGAGGAGAGGAAGGCTGGTGATCAGTCAGATGGCGCAAGGGTTGAGAATCAGGCAACCCTTATGGTGAGGGCCACACAGCGTGCCGATGCCCCCGTTTTTGTAAGATATAAAAAAACCCTCCGATGGAGGGTTTTTGTCATCAACAGCCGGTTAAAAACCGCGAGGCTTAGAACAGGGTGGTGGAGAGGTTGTACAGCTCCTGATCGAACGGACGCTTCATGTTCTCGATACAGTCGATGATGTCGTGGTGTACCAGCTCGTTGCGCTGGATACCGACGCAGCGACCACCGTGGCCAGCCAGCAGCTGCTCAACGGCGTAAGCCCCCATACGGCTGGACATGATGCGGTCACGAGCAGTCGGTGCTCCGCCACGCTGGATGTGGCCCAGGATGGTGGCGCGGGTTTCACGACCGGTCAGGGCTTCGATGTCCTTGGCCAGCGCGTTCACGTCGGTCACATGCTCGCAGATGGTGATGATGGCGTGCTTCTTGCCCTTGGCTTCGCCTTCCTTGATCTGCTTGAGCAGCTTCTCTTTGTCGAAGGCTACTTCCGGCACGATCACATACTCGGCACCACCGGCAACGGCTGCAGACATGGCCAGATCGCCACAGTGGCGGCCCATGATCTCGACCACTGAGATACGGTGGTGGGAGCTGCAGGTGTCGCGCAGGCGGTCGATGGCGTCAACCACCACGTTCAGGGCAGTATCAAAGCCGATGGTGAAGTCGGTACCGGCGATGTCGTTGTCGATGGTGCCCGGCAGGCCGATGCAGGGGAAACCCTCTTCGGTCAGCTTCTTGGCACCCATGTAGGAGCCGTCACCACCGATGACGACCAGCGCATCGATACCGTGCTTTTTCAGGTTTTCGATCGCTTCGGCGCGCACTGCGGGGTCTTTGAAGGCAGGGAAACGGGCGGAGCCGAGGAAAGTACCACCACGGTTCACCACGTCGGAGACGCTGTGACGCTCCAGCTTGACGATGCGATCCTGGTGCAGGCCGAGGTAGCCATCATAAATACCATAAACTTCCAGGCCATGATGCAAACCGGCGCGAACCACGGCGCGAATGGCTGCGTTCATACCCGGTGCGTCGCCACCACTGGTCAAAACACCAATACGTTTGATTTGTTTGGTCATGAGTGCCTCTGGATCTGAGTTGTCAAATACGAATGTTTAAATAGACAAGCCACTTTTACTATATCGGCTTTCATATGGGATGCGGGGGCCACCATAGGAAAAGCGATACAAGAGAGGGGACGAGCCCCTCTCTTTGCCGTAATCAGCGATTACTTGGCTGCGCCAGCGATGATCTGGGAGAAGTCGTCCACTTTCAGGGACGCACCACCGACCAGGCCACCGTCGATGTCCGGCTGACCGAACAGGTCGGCAGCAGTGGCGCCAGTGACGGAACCGCCGTACAGGATCTGTACTTTGGCAGCAACGGCGGCATCAAAACCGGCCAGGTACTGACGGATGTGAGCGTGAACGGACTGAGCGATCTCCGGAGTGGCAGTCTTACCGGTACCGATGGCCCATACCGGCTCGTAAGCGATAACGGCGTTGTTGAAGGAGGCGATGCCGCAACGGTCGATAACGGCTTTCAGCTGGGTCTCAACCACGTTCTTGGTCACGCCGGCTTCGAACTGCTCCAGAGTTTCACCGATGCACAGAACCGGCACCAGGCCGCCTTTCTGGATCGCTTCATACTTGGCAGCAACCACGTCGTCGGTCTCTGCGTGCAGGGTACGACGCTCGCTGTGGCCGACCAGAGAGTAGGTGCAACCAAAGGCTTTCAGCATGGAGGGGGCGTTTTCGCCGGTGAAGGCACCAGACTCGTGAACGTCAGCGTTCTGGGCACCGTAGGCAATCTTGCTGCCAGCGGTCAGTTGCTCAACCAGACCCAAAAAGATAACCGGCGGGCAGACGGCGACTTGCACAGAAGGATGAGCGGCAGCAGCCGGGGTCAGTCCTTTGATCAGAGCTTCTACAGAAGCTTTGGTGCCGTTCAGTTTCCAGTTACCCATTACCAGGTGCTGTCTCATCTTGTATATCTCCTAGGCATTTGATTGCGCGACATTATATGAATTGAACCGAGCCCAAGATAGCTGACCCGGCGGCAAATGACGTAATTTTTTTTCGCTTTCCTGATCCAAATCAGGAATGAAACGCTTGATCGCTCATTCGTTAACCTGCCCCCGCAAGCGAGCCCACCATACCCCAATCCATTCGTGGATGGCAGCTTCGGAATACATCAGATAACGCCCTTTAGGTAAATAACTGTAGAGGGGCTGGGCCACCTGGCTCTGCTTGGCGGTGTAGTCGGTGGGGGCCGGCACTGCCTTGAGTCCCTGACCCTGATAGAGGGCCATGGCACGTGGCAAATGAGTGGCCGAACTGACCAGCGCCACCTCTTTTCCTTTCAGATGGCGGCTGATACTGACCGCTTCATCATGAGTGTCTTTGTTGTTTTCAAACAACGTCATCCGCGAACGGGGAATGCCAAGGCTCTCGGCCATCCGGGCATTGACCTCGGCATTGGAGAGGGGATCCCCCGATACATAGCCGGAGAAAACCAGCTCGGCGTCGGGATAGGCCTGGGCGAGGCGCACCCCTTCGAGAGTGCGGGCCAGGGCAATATTGTTTTGCCAGGAGCGCTCGGGCACCGCCGGGTCGCTGACATGACCATTGCCGAGCACCACTATGGCATCGATGTTGGGATGCTGGCTCACCTCAAACGGCGGGAAGGTCTGCTCCAGCCCGCGGGCCAGTTCATAGCTCACCGGCCGCATCCCCATCAGGGCCACAATGAGCAGCGAGAGAGTGGCCAGCAGTTTGCCGGTTTTCTGAAAACGGGTGAACCAGAGCAGCAGCAGGGCGACCAGCAGCAGGGAGAGGGAGAAGGGGAGCGGCATCAACAGCTGACCCAGCCACTTTTTGAGCACAAACACGACAGACACTTCCTTGAGTTTTCAGCAAATTCGGGATGTGACAGAATACCTCTCTTTTTTGGGATGGCCACAACCCTGTGGCGCTAATGTTGAGTTTCTCCTTGAAGCACGATCAGAGTTTTGACGGGCGCGCCGACAAGTTCGCCCGCAACATTTACGACTCCACCAAGGGGCGCATCCGCACCACCATTGTCTGGAGCGACATCGAAGCCTGCCTGGCCCGCCTTGGCAACCGTCCGCTGCGCATCCTCGATGCGGGGGGCGGTTTTGGCTATTTCGCCCAGAAGCTGGCGGCCATGGGCCATCAGGTGGAGCTGTGCGATCTGTCAGCAGAAATGCTGGAACTGGCCCGCAGCCAGATCGCCGAGAAGGGGCTGGAAGACAAAATCCGTCTCATCCATTGCCCCATTCAGGATCTGAAGCAACACGTGACCGGTACCTTTGATCTGGTGCTCTGCCATGCGGTGCTGGAGTGGCTTGCCGAGCCGCGCCAGACCTTGCTGGGTCTGTTCCCTTTCGTCAATGCCGGGGGCATACTGTCGCTGCTTTTCTACAACCGTCATGGTTTGCTGTTCCAGAGCCTGGTGGTGGGCAATTTTGACTATGTGCGCCTTGGTCTTCGCAAGAAGCGCCAGACTGCGCTTACGCCCACCAATCCCCAATTGCCGGAGCAGGTCTATGACTGGATTGGTCGCGGGGGGCTGCGCATCATCGGCAAGACCGGAGTGCGGGTGATCCACGACTATATGCGTCACAAGCAGGATCAGGTGGAGAAGTTCGACGATCTGCTGGCCATGGAGCAGCAATATTGCCGTCAGGAGCCTTTTGTTTCCCTCGGCCGCTATATCCATGTAATGGCCCAGAAGCCGGCCAGCTGATTGCTCGCTGTTCACGTCGATGTGAACCATGTTTTCGATGCTACCGGATGTAGCCGCGCGCACGATTTTGCGCCCAATACAACAACGAGATGACAACATCATGATGAGTACATCCCGTACCCTGCCAGAGCGTTCTTTGCCGGAGCTAGTAGGGTGGGTCAGGCAGGAGGGGTTGGCGTTGAGCCTGCCGACCGACCGGCTGGCCTTTCTGATTGCAATCAAGACCCTGTCCGAAGATGAGTCGGACCTGTCGGAAGCGGCGCTGCACGATGCCTTCGGCTATGTCAGCAGCGCCTTCGGCCAGATGGACGAGACCCTCACTGGTCGCGCCAACAACGCCATCAACGATCTCATTCGCCAGCAGCTGCTGTCGCGCTTCAATACCGACATGGTGGCGGGGGAGAGCCTCTACCGCCTGTCTCGCCTGGGTGTGAGCATCGTCGACTTCTTTATGGATCAGCGTCAGGTTGACTCCATCAAGCTCTCCATCTTGCTCGAGCATTTGGCGGCCGAGCTCGACACCGCCCGCAAGGCGGCGCTCGAGACCAACACCCGCGAGCAGTGGGACGCCGAGGTGCTGCCGCGCCTCACCTTCTCGCTGGAAGAGACCCTGGGACGGATCGATCTCACCCAGCGCGCCATGGATGAGCAGCAGAATCAGGTCAAAAGCGAAATTGCGGCCCTGCTGACCCAGAACTGGGTCGATGCCATTCACAGCTGCGAAAAGCTGCTGCACGAGACCGGCCAGACCCTGCGCGAGCTGCAGGATACCCTGGACGCTGCCGGCCACCGCTTGCAGGCGGGGCTGCTCAACATTCAGGAGGCGGCGCAGGGGCGCGACGATCTGTTCCACGTCGAGGAGCTCACCCACGCCTTGCAAGGTCGTCTTGATGTCATCACCAGCTGGGGTCAGCAGTGCATCGAGCTCTGGTCCCGCTACGACAGACACGTCCACAAATTTATCCGCAACGCCATCGACATGGACAAGAACCGCGCCTTCAGCCAGCGGCTGCGCGAGTCTATCCGCAACTTCGAGCAGCACAACTGGCAGTTGCGGGTGGCCGAAGAGCCCCGTCTGCTGGAGCTGCGCGACGAAACCATCGCCATCCACGACGAGGAGGTGACCGGCGAGGTGCCCCTCGAGATGGAGTACGTCGAGATGGTGGATATCAACCAGGAGCTGGCCGAGCGCATCGAGCGCTATCTGGCCCGCTACCCCGAGCAGGGGCAGCAGCTGGACTTGGCCGATGTGCTGCGGGAATACCTGCTGGACTACCCGGCTCATGCCCACTTCGATGTGGCGCGTCTTCTGATCGACCAGGCCGTGCGCCTGGGCCATGCCAGCGGCGAGCGCGAACTGCATCGCCAACCCGCATGGAAACCCATTAACCAAGCTGGATCCAAGGTTCAGGCCTATGTCATTGATCAATACTGAGTTTCCCTTGCCTCTGCGCCTCGCAGAGGCGATTGCCAACCCCTTGTTTCCGCGCATCGACACCGCCTTGCGCTCCGGCCGCCACATCAGTGCCGACGAGTTCGAGCAGCATTCGGCGCTGGTCGAATATCACAGCGAGCTGGAGATTTTCTACGGCCGCTATCAGGTGGAGCTGATCAAGGCGCCGGAAGGCTTCTTCTACCTGCGTCCGCGCCCGAGCTCCGACATCGGCACCACTGTGCTCTCCGAGCTCGATATGCTGGTGGGCAAGGTGCTCTGCTACCTCTATCTGAGCCCGGATCGTCTGGCTTCGGAAGGGGTATTCGCCATGGCCGAGCTGCAAGAAGAGGTGCTGAGCCTCGCCGACGAGAAGCAGCTGCTGCGGATGGTCAACAGCCGCTCCGGCGGTACCGATCTCGACAAGAAGAAGTTGCTCGAAAAAATCCGTACCTCCATGCGCCGTCTGCGCCGCCTTGGCATGATCACCGCCCTTGGCAACGGGGATAAATTCCGGGTCAACGAATCGGTGTTCCGTTTCGCCGCCGATGTGCGTTCCGATGAAGATCCGCGCGCCGTTCAGCTGCGGATGATCCAGGAGGGTGAAGCCATCTTCCACGACGACGAAATGCCGAGCAGCGACTCGCTCTTTGATGACATCGAGGCGGATCTCGATGAAGAACAACTGGATCTGGAGGTATAACCGGTGCGAGGCAAGTTCAAATCCCTGACCATGGTCAACTGGAACGGCTTCTTTGCCCGGACCTTCGATCTCGACCAGCTGGTCACTACCCTTTCCGGCGGCAACGGCGCGGGCAAGTCCACCACCATGGCGGCCTTTATCGCGGCGCTCATCCCAGACCAGTCACTGCTTCACTTCCGCAATACCACGGAAGCGGGTTCCAGCAGCGCCTCCCGTGACAAGGGGCTCTACGGCAAACTGCAGCGCGGCCACTGCTATTCCCTGCTGGAAGTGATGAACAGCCGCGAACAGCGGATCTGGGTTGGCGTCCACCTCGAGCAGGTGGCCAACCGTGACAACAAGGTCAACATCACCCCGTTTGCGCTGGTGGATGTGCCGGAAAATCTGGCTCCGACCGATCTGCTGCTGGAGAAGCTTGATGGCGGCAAGGGGCGGGTACGCGCATTTACCGATCTGAAAGGGGCGGCCGCCGAGCTGGGGGCGCTGAAAGTCGCCAAGTTCAATACGGTGACCGACTATCACAACTTCATGTTCGAGTTCGGCATCACCCCGAAGAAGTTGCGTGACCAGAAGGATCGCGGCAAGTTCTATCGCCTGATCGAAGCCTCCCTCTACGGCGGCATCTCCTCGTCCATCAGCCGTTCCCTGCGCGAATACCTGCTGCCGGAGAACTCTGGGGTGCGCAAGGCGTTTGCAGACATGGAGGCGGCCATCTATGAAAACCGCCGCACGCTGGAGGCCATCAAGGAGACGCAAGGGCAGCGGGATCTGTTCAAGAACCTGATCACCGAAACCACCCACTATGTGGCCGCTGACTATGTGCGCAACGCCGCCGAGAAGAGCCGCCTCTCCGAGTTGGCCCTCAAGGCGCGCCAGGAGCTGGCCGACAAGCGCCGCATTCTGGCCGAAGAGAAGCAGCGCGCCATCTATCTGGCCGACGAGGTGGAGCAGCTCACCAACCGCGAAAAATTGCTGACCGACGAGCTGGAGTCTGCCTCCGAGCATCTGGCCAAGGTGATGGCGGCTGTCAGCTTGCAGAAGAAGATCGAGATGTACCGCACCGATCTGGCGGATCTCTCCGACAAACTCGAGCAGCAGCAAGCGGTGGTGGAGGAGATCCACGGCCAACTGCTGGAAGTGGAAGAGCGCAAGGAGCTGGCACAGGCCGAGGTAGACAGCCTCAAGACCCAGCTGGCCGACTACCAGCAGGCGCTCGATATCCAGCAGACCCGCGCCATCCAGTACCGTCAGGCGGTGCAGGCCCTCGATGCTGCCCGCGAGCAGTGCGAGCTGCCGGGGCTGACCGCCGAACAGGCGAGCGACACCCTGCACCAGTTCCGTAGCGCCGAGCAGAGCCTCACCAGCCGGGTGCTGGGGGCCGAGCAACAATTGGCACTGGCCAAGGCGGCAGTGGCCGAGCACGAAGCGGCGCTGGCGCTGCTGCTCAGCATCGCTCCGGAGACAGTGCGCGAGGCCGCCTGGCCCACTGCGCAGGCGCTGCTCAAGCGTCACATCGAAGACAAGGCTCGCATTGCCCAGGGGCAGGGGCTGCGCGCCGCGCTGGCTCGCCTCGAGAAAGAGAGCGAAAGCCAGAAGAGTCTCTTCAAGCTGCGTGACGAGCTGCAGCAGGCCTCTGGCCAGCTTATTGCCAGCAGCGACGAGCTGGAGATCTTCCTCGAAGCCCAACGCACCCGTCAGGAGGAGCTCTCCGAGCAGCAGGCAGAGGTGAACCAACGCCGCGCCAGCCTCGAGCATCAGGGCACCCAGCTGGGTCGCGATATTGCGGAGCTCACCAAGCTGGCGCCGCGCTGGCTCAAATCCTTTGAAAAACTCGAGCAGCTGCGCGAGCAGAGCGGTCTGCCGCTGACGACCGCTGAAGAGCTTTCGGCCGGCATGCAAACAGTGCTCGACAAGGAGCGCGAGTTCGAACAGGAGAGCAACCGCATCGCGGCGCAGAAACAGGCGCTGGAGCTGCAAATTCGCAACCTGCAGCTGGGTGCTGGCGAGGCGGATCCCCGCCTTGCCCGCATCGCCGAGCAGGTGGGGGGCGTGCTGCTCTCCGATGTCTACGACGACATCTCCATCGACGATGCCCCTTACTACTCCGCGCTCTACGGCCCGGCTCGCAGCGCCCTGGTGGTGCTTGACCTTGAAGGTGCCATCGAGCGGCTGAAAAAGCTGGAAGATTGCCCGGAAGATATCTACCTGATTCAGGGCAACCCCGACTCCTTTGACGAGGATCTGGTGGAAGCGGATGAGCTGGGGGACGCCGTGCTGGTGCGCACCAGCAAGCGTCAGGTGCGCTTCTCCCGCTACCCCGAGCTGCCGCTGTTTGGTCGCGCCGCCCGGGAAAAGCGGATCGAGCAGCTCGACCTTGAGCGCGAAGGGCTTATCGAGGGTTACGCCAAGGCCGCCTTCGAGCAGCAGAAGTACCACCGTCTCTACGGTCACTTCCGCGACTTTATCGGTCAGCATCTGGATATCGCCTTCCGCCCCGACCCCGAAGCCGAAGTGCAGGCCAAGCAGGCCGAGCTGCGCGCGCTGCAAGGAGCCATCGGCGAGTGCGACAAGCAGCTGAGTGATGCCAAAGCGGCCGCCGCCCAGCTGACTCGCCATATCCAGCTGGTGCAGGGGATGCTGCCCTTTGCCCACCTGTTTGCCGAGACAGACCTGGCCGCCCGCCTCGAGGCGGCTCACGCCGACGTTGAGGCCCTTAAAACAGCCGAAGCTTTTATCGCCAAACACGGCAAGGCGCTGGAAAAACTGGAAACCATGGTGCAGGTGCTGCGTCAGGATCCGCAGGATCTTGCGGCGCTGCAGGCTGCCTATGATGAGGTGAGCGACCTGCTGGCCGAGCAGAAGCGCCGTTGCTACGCCCTCGATCAGCTGGTGGCGCGTCTGCCGCACTTTGCCTATCAGGATGCGCAAGACCTGCTGGGCAAGGCCTCCGAGATGAGCGAGCGACTCAAAGAGAAGCTGAAAGCGGCGGAGCTTGCCGCCCGCACCGCCGGCGAGCAGCACAAGCAGATTGCCCAGCGTCACACCGAGGCGCTACAACTGCGCACCGCCCTCAACTCCAGCGTCGAGGCCAAGCGCCAGACCCTGACCGAGTTCGAGCAGGAGCTGGCGGCCATGGGGCTGACCCTCTCTGACGATATGGAAGAGAAGGCGCGTGCCCACAAGAAAGAGATTGAAGAGCTGCTGATCCGCACCCGTTCCCGTCGCACCAGCGCCGAGGCCCAGTTGCAGGTCACCAAGCGGGAGATCGAATCCCTTGGCGGTCGTCTCAAGCTGGAAGGGAAGGATTACTACAGCGCCCGTAAATCTCTGGTGGGTCACAAGGCGAGCTGGTCGCGGGTGGTGCGGCTGGCACGGGAGACCGACGTCGAGAAGCGCCTCAACAAGCGTGAACTGGCGTACCTCGACAGCGACGAGTTGCGCTCCATGTCGGACAAGGCCCTCGGCGCCCTGCGGGTGGCGGTGGCCCACGACGAGGCTCTGCGCGATGCGCTGCGTCTCTCCGAGGGCAACCGCAGCACCGAGCAGAAGGTCGCCTTCTACGTGCAGGTCTACCGTTACCTCAAGGATCGCATCCGCAACGACATCATCCGCTCCGATGATCCGGTCGAGGCGATCGAGGAGATGGAGATCGAGCTGGCGCGTCTGGCTGACGAGCTCAAGCAGCGGGAAACCCATCTGTCGCTCTCCTCTCACGAGGTGGCGGCCAAGATCACCAACATCATCCGCCGCGAGCAGAACCGCATCCGGGTGCTCAACCAAGGCTTGCAGAATATCGCCTTCGGTCTGGTGCGGGGGGTGCGCCTCAACGTCAATATCCGCGAGGCCCACACCCGTCTGCTGACGGCGCTGGCCGATCAAACCGCCATGCACAACGATTTGTTCGCCGACAAGGAGCTCAGCTTCTCCGAGGCGATGGCCAAGCTGTTCCAGCGTCTGAACCCGCAGATCGAGCAGGGGGATCGCAGCTATCAGGTGATGGGCGACGTGCTGCTCGACTATCGCAACTATCTGGAGCTGGAGATCGAGGTGCAGCGCGGGGCCGATGGCTGGCTGCGTGCCGAGAGCGGCGCGCTCTCCACCGGCGAGGCGATCGGTACCGGTCAGGCCATCCTCTTGATGGTGCTGATCAGCTGGGAGGAGGAGTCCCGCCGTCTGCGCGGCAAGGATATCGCCCCCTGCCGCCTGTTGTTCCTCGACGAAGCGGCCCGTCTGGATGGCAAATCCATCGCCACCCTGTTCGAGCTGTGCGAGCGGCAGGATATGCAGCTGCTTATCGCCGCGCCGGAGAACATCAGTCCCGAGAAGGGCACCACCTACAAGCTCATCCGCAAGGTGCAGGGCAAGCACGAGCACGTGCATGTGGTGGGTCTGCGCGGCTTCGGCTTTAGCGATGACAAGCTGATTGCCTGAGATGTCTCTGGCCCATCCTGACACGGGATGACTGGTAACTAGTTGAAAGGGAGGCATTTGCCTCCCTTTTTACATGTAAGATATGGCAAAGTAGCCGCACTGTCGCTGCTGCCTGACAATAAGGCGAGAAGTTACTTGCGAACATGCCGCCAGTGTCACCGGCCGCATCGAAGAAGAAAAATTGCGCATAGCGAAAAGAAGAAGAGAGGAGAGGGGAAAGGTGCAACATATCCAGAAAGGGCTGCTGTTATCTCTTTGCCTGCTGTTGGCCGCCTGTAGCAGCCGTTATGACGAGAGCCACGGCGGCAGCTGGCGCGGCTATAGCGAAACCGGCTATGCCAGCTATTATGCTGACCGCTATCACGGCAAAAAGACCGCCAGCGGCGAGCGCTATCGCAACAACCTCAATAGCGCCGCCCATATGGAATTGCCCTTTGGCTCCATGGTGAGGGTTACCAACCTCGCCAACGGCAAGAGCGTAGTGGTCAAGGTCAATGACCGTGGCGCCTTTAAAAGCGGGCGTATTATCGATCTCTCCAAATCTGCGTTTAGTGCCATCGGCAATATTCGCGACGGGATTATCAAAGTAAAAATAGAGGTGCTCTAGGCTGGGTGAACCTGTTTATACACGAAAATGGATGTTGATGAATGATATTGGAAGGCTGACATCGACCAGTCAGCCTTTCGGTAGATAAAGATATAACATTGATATGGATCAATATTTAATTCAGCTAAAAATGGATTTGTTATCAATGGAAAAAATCGATGATCGTGATTGATATTTATTTTAGCTTATCTCGCCTGTTCGGCCTTACTATGGGGCAAACGGAGGGATTAGTGATGATTATCTATGGTAAATATGGTGGTGCAGCGCTGAGAGCTGTTCATCTGATGGTGCAGAATAATTATGGGCATGCCACCGCCTGGGATATGGCTATTGCTGAAGCATTTGGTGGTGATATCAGTACAGGAAAATTCAAAAATAATCCAAAGGTAACTTTTTTGACTCTTTGCAGTCTTGGTTGTATCAGTTGCATCATGCCAGTTCATTATGTAGCTGCGACCAAAACCAGAGCATATGTGTTGGCTGCCATTGATTTATTGTCACACAAGGATATTACCAAACCGATCAATCCCGAGCAGTTATGGCTGGAAGTGATCTCGGCCTGTAAGAGCGGCAAGGTTGTAAAGCATAACAATCAGATGGATGTCATTCTGACACTTTGGTATGCCGGTGTGCTCAATCCCGAGTGGGATAGGGATGCCATCAGGATAGATTATCGACGAATATAAAAAAGCCAAGGTAATGAATACCTTGGCCATGAAACATCAATTGGTTTTGGTCAGGGATGCACTATCGGAGTGTGCGAATGGCTTGCCATACACCATCAGGTTGGTGGTTTGACTGTATTTGAGGAGATCTTTCTCTGAGAAGTCCAGAGTCATCGAGAAATCCGTGGTGGAATCATTAATGGTCATATAATTGCTTTCCGCAATACCGCGCTTGCCCGTCTTGAACTCGATTTTGTTACCCGCTTTGCCTTCAGTGACCACACAGACTGCACGGGGTATACAGTATGAGTTGTAAACAAGCTGATTAGTCTTGTCATAAATCAGATAACCGCGTTGGTCATGAAATTTCCCATTATCACTCTTTCTGAATACTTCCTGCTTGTAATACATGGCTACCAGATATTGTTCGCTGGCATTTTTTGCATCGGCCGCCGGTTCAAAGGTAATGACTTCGTAATAGGGTTCCACTGCTGGCCCCCCTTTGCCAACTTTGCTGCCCTCCTGGCCGGGTGCTACATCTACACCACCAGCATCGGTGCTTTTCCATGTGCCAGCCAACTGAGCTAATGGACCAAAATCCAGACCGTTGATAATAGTGCTGGACTCTGCGTGAGCGAGCGTGGCACAGGTAATTAATGCTATGGGTAAGATAACTTTATTCATTGTGATAACTCCATCACTAATAATGACTTGCGAATAAATATGTTCAGCAAAGTAATTGTTATAACGGACCAAGGATGTGGTCAATGATATTGAGTGATGGTGGTTAGTTTTTGTGAGTTATGATTTGTTTTTTCGGGGCTAAATAAATTGAATTTGATATAAGACAATATTGTATTTTTTCATCGCGCTTCCTCAGATATATCGTGGTAGCGAGAAAGGTACTTTGACATGATGCGATGATTATTATGTCAACGGCGTGAATATTTCACTCAGCCCCATCAATTGAAGGCGATAGTCACTAACTCTGCGGCACCCTGACCCCTTTATCGAGATAGAGGCTGCTGTAGTGGGCGCGGTGGGTGACAAACATCACCTGATGGCGGCTGCCGTCGGAGAGGATAATGAAATCCCCCGCCTGGGCGGGGCTCTGCAAGGTGATCTCCTGCTCGGGGGAAGTCAGGCGATCGACATCTTCCTTGAAGGTGAGGGTGTAAGAGAACATATGGCGCTCCACTGCTGGCTCATATCAAACACTCCGTTGAAGGTAGTTGCTGGCATGGGCACGCGCGGCGCCCGATTGGCGCTGTTAGACCAAATAGCTGAGATGGGAAAGCGCGTGGTTTCAGTCGGGCTGTTTTGCTGAGGTGTGCTTGAGGCGTTTACATTAAGGCCATCGGTATCAAAACGATGGTAAAGGGGCGAAAAGGGGATGAAAAAACCGCCAGCTGGCGGTTTCTCTTATGCTGTGGGTCCTACTTCAGGGCCTTCTTCAGCTTCTTGATCTTGCCTTCATGCTTGGCAATTTTCTCAAGACGAGCGGCGATCTTCTTCTTGATCTCTTTCTTGCATACTTTGGCCATCGGTGGCGCTCCTTTGCAGTGGGGACACATGAGGTGTCAGTGTGGGTCTTCCCTTTGACGTCCCAGAGTGCCACAGGGCTCCTTTGTGAACCAGCACTCTGTTGCTTTAATCGCCAGCTCGCTATAACTGCAAGGGGTCGAGCCAGCGCAGCAGTTGCTGGCCCACTTGCGGGCTGGCGAGCAGGGCCATATGGCTGGTGCGATAGACGATCAGGGTATGGGCGGGGAGGAAGGCAAGCTGATGACGCGCCTCGCTGTGCTGACCGAGGGCGCTGCGTAGCGGCACCAGTCCATCGCCAATCAGCCGGTCGGCCAGCAGGCTGCGCTTGGCGGCCGTGGTCGCGGCAATGGCATAGCAGTTGACGCCACAGGGCAAGGGGAGTGGGACGCGGGGATCGCGCAAGGGCACGGTGGGGTCGGGTTGGGCCACTTCATCGATCACCTTGCCGTGGCGCAGATCCTTGATGCCAGCACTGCGCAGCCGCGCCAGTCTGACGAAGGGTTCGCTGTAGGCGGTAGCGGGCAACAACTGCTCCAGCCAGTGACCGGCATGTTCGAGCGGAGCGCCGTGGTGTGGTGTGCCGAGAAATATCAGGTTGGCAAGGTGCGCAGGCCAGGTGAGCCCGGCCATGCCGGCATGGTGGCAGGCGCTGCGTGCAACCAGTCCCCCCATGCTATAGCCCATTATCGTTATCTCTTTGAGCTCTCCCGGCCAGTGGGCGAACAGCTGTTCCAGCAACAGGGCCAGCGCCTGCCCGTTCTGTGCGATGGGCAGGCCCGAGTTGTAGCGCAGGTAAAGAGGCTGATAGCCAAGCGCGTTGGCAAGTTGCTCTCCGTGATTGACCGGCTTGCCTTGGTGCTCGGTCTGCCACTGCAGATCGTTCATGCAGAGGCCATGGAGCATCAGCAGCACCCGTCCCTCGCGGGGTAGATCCTTTGGCATCGCCTGCCAATCGAGGGGCTTGCCCTGATAGCGCAGGGTCATGGGGGTGGCGAGGGCATTGTGGTGTTCGACCAGCTTGTCCCCCAACACGCCGTTGAGTGTGGCGATCAGGGCCGCACGTTTCGGGGTCTCGGGGATCTGGTGGGGCGGCGGAGTGGCTGGCAGGCGGCTGAGCAGTTGGTTGATGCCGCTGCTTAGGTTGTTGGCGGCGCCATGTACCCCCTTGTAGACCAGCCCGGTGATCCCGGCTGTTTTTCCCTCATCCCGTCCCTTGAGCCCCATACCGCTCAGTACCGCCTGATGTACCGCTTCGGTGATCTCTACCGCGGCGGGCAGCGCCAGAGTCAGCAGTTGCGCCAGCTCGCGGATATCCGAAAGATGCCAGGAAGAGGATGGCGAGGGGTCTGTGGCGTCGGTCATGGCAAGCCCTTGTGAAAGCGGGTATCGCGTTGTCGTGCCGCGAAGAGCGCAGCGTATCTCTATATCAAACCAGCTTGCGCCCTTTGTGGCGGGTTTACCAGTAACGGGCCATGCATGGCGGGGCTGATAAGAACCGCTTGCGAAGCCGGTCACGGTAATGACAGGGAAAATCACCTCTACTTCGTCATATGAAGCCACATGGAGAGGTGAGGATGTCGCTGTTTAATGAGGTGCGGGTACAGGATTTGTGTGCACGGTTGCTCGATAGCCAGAACGAGAAGGGCTGCTCCCTTGAGAGTCGGCATGGCCGCGAGTTGAAGGAGTTGCTGCAGGCTGTGGGCGGAGTCGAGTCAGTTGGGCGCAGTTCCCGTCATATATTGACCGACGCGGGGCGGACTTTTCTGACCGGACAACTGGCACGGGCTGCGCCCCCCGAACCGGACAAGGGGGAGCAGCTGCAACGTCTGGGAGTGAGTTTGCCTGCACGGCTCAATCAGGCCTGCTTTTATGCTCTCTGGCATGGGGATAGCAAGCATCCGCGATCAGCATCCCTTGCCGCGCCACAGCTTGCGAACTTGTCGCTAACTCAAGATGAGGTGATCCGCATCCGTACCCTCGAACAGCTCTCACTGGTCGATCGGCAAGGTCAGCAGCACGATATGACGGCAATGATGGCGCTGCTGGGGGAATTGGCGTTGCCGGAGCGGACTCTGGGCACGCTGGCGGCCATCGGCTGGCAAGGGGATCGGGTCATTACGGTGGAGAACAAGGGGGCCTTTGTCGACTACCCGCTGCAACCCGGGCAACTGCTGCTCTTTGCCCCCGGTCGCAATACCACCCTGGCCAAACAGCTGATCCCGCTGCTGCCTGTGGGCGTGCAGTGGGCCCATTTTGGCGATCTCGATCAACGGGGTATCGATATTGCCATCGAGCTGGCGCGTGAGCTAAATCGACCGGCCATGCTCTGGCTTCCCTGTGAGCTGCAACCTTATCTGGAGCACTACGCCCGTCCGGTGCGCACCTTTGCGACGGACAGTGGCAAGGTGCCCTGGCGTGTGACGAAGCAGGCTGATCAGGTTGATGGTCATGGCGCGTCGGCAGGCGTTCCCTGGCTCGATAAACTGATCACAGACGGGACTTGGCTGGAGCAGGAGGTATTGATTCTGGCCTCTCACTGGCGGAGCTGGTCATTGGAAGAGATGGGCAATCAGGTGTGAAACGGGGAGCCCGCGCTCCCCGTCATTTCGTGGTCAGCTGTTTACTTGGCGTTGATGGGCCCCTTGGTGCCGGCATCATTATCGACCCAGCCATCTTCACCCTTGATGCGGCGATCCCCCTGAATGGTGTAGATGACCATGCCATCCTTGAACACCAGCGCGCCATCAGATTTCTTGGCATTGACCTTCTTGTCGTTGACCCACACCTGATCCTTGTCATCGATGCGGATATTGGCCACGGTGGCGCCGGTTTGGGGGAAGGTGGCGATCCAGTTGCCCGCATAGGGGCTGGCGCTGGTTGCCGCGGCCGGAGCATTGCCAACACCGGCAGCCGCGTTCTCAGCCTTGGTTTTGTTGATATCGCAGCCATTGAGCTCGCTCACCTGAGTGCAGCCCGAGCGCTCCAGCTTCTGCTCATAGCTCAGATTCAGACCGCCCTCCGCGGCCGGGGCGGCCGCGCCAAATCCCGCCTTGGCATTTTCCGCTTTGGTTTTGTGAATGTCACAGCCTTGCGCCTCGGTGACCTGGGTGCAGCCGGAGTGCTCCAGTTGCTCGGCATATTTGGCACTGATGGCGTGGGCAGGGGCGATCCCGAGCAGGGTCAGGGTGATGAGCAGAGCAGCATTCCTAGACATAGATAATCCCTCGAAGATGTAAGTCATGCAGGTTCTTCCGCGCAGTTGCGGCAGTGAACGTCGGCCCTTCTGAGCATCCGAGACAGATACGCAGCTGGCGTATTCACGTTAGCACCTTGGGCCAACCGCGCCCAGCGATGTGGCCGGAAGATAAGGCGAGAGGTGATACGGGCGGGGAGCGAAGGGGAGACGAGATAGCAGCAGTGTCAACGCTGGAGAGATCCTTCCAAGAGAAAAGGTGTTGCGGGCATTATCATAATGATAACGACAGCCCCGCCGATATCATTTCAGCCCCTGAAACTGACCTTTGATGATAATTCTCACCGACAAAGGGATATTGCCTCTGATTATTATCACTCGGCTATTTTATGGCTTGGCCACCCTATCCATCCTTTTATGGAATAAACCGCTGAAATAGCCGCTGATTTTGTGGGTGGCATCACATACTTTCGCCATTTATTAATATCTGCCTGCATTTTATTGGTTTGGCACGCTTATTGATTGCCTCATATCGACGCTAACCGACGCGCTCACCCACAACCGGGATGCTGGTGACATCGTGAGTGAAAGGGGAGCTATCCATATCTCATCCAATGATTGGGGCGAACGATGAAAGCAGTTAACGAATTAATCAAAGAGATCAGAGCACTCAAATCCAACCTGCATGAAAAAGATTTTCTGCTGACCTGGGAGCAAACCCCTCAGGAGCTGGAGCTGGTATTGAAACTGGCCGAATCCCTCAAGACCCTGCGTGCCGAAAATATTGCTACCAAACTGTTTAACAGCGGGCTCGGTATCTCGGTTTTCCGCGATAACTCCACCCGAACCCGCTTCTCTTACGCCTCAGCCTTGAACCTGCTCGGTCTGGCCCAGCAGGATCTGGACGAGGGTAAATCCCAGATCGCCCACGGCGAAACCGTCCGTGAAACGGCCAATATGATCTCCTTCTGCGCCGATGCCATCGGCATCCGTGACGACATGTTCCTCGGTGCCGGTAACGCCTATATGCGCGAAGTGGGCGCCGCACTGGATGAAGGGTTCGAGAAGGGAGTGCTGCCCCAGCGTCCGGCGCTGGTCAACCTGCAGTGCGACATTGATCACCCGACCCAGTCCATGGCTGATCTCGCCTGGTTGCAGGAGCACTTCGGCAGCCTGGAAAACCTCAAGGGCAAGAAGATTGCGATGACCTGGGCTTACTCTCCGAGCTACGGCAAGCCGCTCTCCGTGCCGCAGGGCATCATAGGTCTGATGACCCGTTTCGGTATGGACGTGACCCTGGCCCACCCGGAGGGGTATGACCTGATCCCGGATGTGATCGAAGTGGCCAAAGAGAATGCCAAGGCTTCCGGCGGCAGCTTCCGTCAGGTCACCTCCATGGAAGAGGCGTTCAAGGATGCCGATATCGTCTATCCCAAGTCCTGGGCCCCCTACAAGGTGATGGAGCAGCGCACCGAGTTGCTGCGTGCCAATGACCACGCTGGCCTGAAAGATCTGGAGAAACACTGCCTTGAGCAGAACGCCAAGCACAAGGATTGGCACTGCACCGAGGAGATGATGAAGCTCACCAAGGGGGGCGAAGCGCTCTATATGCACTGCCTGCCGGCCGATATTTCCGGCGTATCCTGCAAAGAGGGCGAAGTAACCGAAGGGGTATTTGAGAAATACCGTATCGCCACTTACAAAGAGGCGAGCTGGAAGCCCTATATTATCGCCGCCATGATCATGGCCCGTAAATTCTCCGCCCCGGCAGAAACCCTGGAAAATCTGATTAAAGAGGCGCAAAAGCGGGTGAAATAAATAACGGCAGGGCAGGGTGAATATTCATCCTGCCCACGCTGTCGAAATCATTATTTTGAGTTTTCTCCCCGTGGTATCTGAATAACGGATCTCCCGGCGAGGCAGCTCTTTGTCAGGTAACGCCTAGTGAGGTAAGCATGTCCCAATTTTCGCTGAAGATGGATATTGCCGATAACCGCTTTTTTACCGCTGAGTCATCTCCGCTGTTTTCTCGCGCCGAAGCACAAAAAGCTCGCGCTTTTCATAAAAAACTGGCCGGTTATGAGCCGACCCCCTTGTGCGACCTGAAAGATCTGGCCGCCTATATCGGGGTGAAAAATATATTGGTCAAAGACGAGTCAAAGCGCTTTGGTCTCAATGCCTTCAAGATGCTGGGTGGCGTTTATGCCATCGCCAACCTGCTCTGTGAAAAGTACGGGGTGGCCATCGAGGATTTCTCCTTCGATCTCATCAAACGCACCATCAAGGAGCCGATGACCTTCGCCACCACCACGGATGGCAACCACGGTCGCGGCGTCGCCTGGGCCGCCAAGCAGGTAGGTCAGCATGCGGTGGTCTACATGCCCAAGGGCTCGGCCCAGGAGCGGGTTGACCACATCCTCAATCTCGGTGCCGAGTGCATCGTCACCGACATGAATTACGACGACACCGTGCGTCTGACCATGAAGATGGCCGAAGAGCGCGGCTGGCACATAGTGCAAGACACCGCCTGGGAGGGCTATACCAAGATCCCGACCTGGATCATGCAGGGTTACTCCACTCTGGCCGACGAAGCGGTCGAGCAGATGCAGGATATGGGCATCAAGCAGCCGACCCATGTGCTGCTGCAGGCCGGGGTCGGGGCGCTGGCGGGCGGAGTACTCGGTTATCTGGTGGACTGCTTCGGGGCGAAAAACCTGCACAGTATCGTGGTCGAGCCGGATCAGGCCGACTGCATCTACCGCTCCGGTGTGGCTGGGGAGATGGTCAACGTGGGAGGCGATATGCGCACCATCATGGCCGGTCTTGCCTGCGGTGAACCCAATCCGCTCGGTTGGCCATTGCTCAGAAGCTGCACCACCCAGTTCATCTCCTGTCACGACAAGGTGTCGGCGCTGGGCATGCGGGTGCTTGGCAACCCCCTTGGCAATGATCCCCGAATCATCTCCGGCGAATCCGGCTCGGTCGGTACCGGTGTGTTGGCGGCAGTGCGTCACCACCCGGATCGCGCGGCGCTGATGGCGCGCCTCGGGCTGGATAGCAACTCGGTCGTACTCATCATCAACACCGAAGGGGACACCGATGTGACCCACTACCGGGAAGTGGTGTGGGAAGGCAAACATCCTGCCTGCGATTAACCCCGGCTGTGAGTGATCCCTGCGAGAGCAGAGACACGAATTGAAGCATTGGTCGCGCCTCGTCAACGGGGCGCGGTAACGGGCACAGGGCGCTGTCGACGAACAGGCCGCGCACTCTCAGTTGTTATGGAGAATCACAATGAGCAAGCAAATTCCGTTTGAAATGGTGTTGGAGAAGGCCTACCAGTACAAGGCCGAGATGAGTCAGTTCCTGCGCGACATGATCGCTATCCCGAGCGAGAGCTGCGATGAAGAGCGCGTCGTGCTGCGCATCAAGCAGGAGATGGAGAAGGTTGGCTTTGACAAGGTCGAGATCGACCCCATGGGCAACGTGCTGGGCTATATCGGCCACGGCCCGCACCTGATCGCCATGGATGCCCACATCGATACCGTGGGTGTCGGCAACATGGCCAACTGGACGTTCGACCCCTATGAGGGGATGGAAGATCACGAGATCATCGGTGGTCGTGGTGCATCTGACCAAGAAGGCGGCATGGCCTCCATGGTCTATGCGGGCAAGATCATCAAGGATCTCGGGCTGGAAGATCAGTACACCCTGCTGGTGACCGGTACCGTGCAGGAGGAGGATTGCGATGGCCTCTGCTGGCAGTACATCATCGAGCAGAGCAAGATCCGCCCCGAGTTCGTGGTCAGTACCGAGCCGACCGACTGCCAGATCTACCGTGGCCAGCGTGGCCGCATGGAGATCCGTGTGGAAGTGCAGGGGGTCAGTTGCCACGGCTCTGCGCCGGAGCGCGGTGACAACGCCATCTTCAAGATGGGCCCCATCCTCGGCGAATTGCAGGAGCTGAGCCACAACCTCGGTCATGACGACTTCCTCGGCAAGGGTACCCTGACCGTCTCCGAGATCTTCTTCACCTCCCCAAGCCGCTGCGCCGTGGCAGACAGCTGCGCCGTCTCCATCGACCGCCGCCTCACCTGGGGCGAAACCTGGCAAGGGGCGCTCGACGAGATCCGCGCCCTGCCTGCGGTAAAAGCCGCCGGTGCCGAGGTCTCCATGTACCAGTACGATCGTCCGGCCTACACCGGTCTGGTCTATCCGACCGAGTGCTACTTCCCGACCTGGAAGGTGGAAGAGGATCACATCACCGTCAAAACCCTCTCCAAGGCTTATCGTGAGCTGTTCAACAAGGAGCCGGTGGTGGACAAGTGGACCTTCTCGACCAACGGGGTCTCCATCATGGGTCGCCACGGTATTCCGGTCATCGGTTTTGGCCCGGGTAAAGAGCCGGAGGCCCACGCCCCGAACGAGAAGACCTGGAAAGAGCATCTGGTCAAGTGCGCCGCCATGTACGCCGTGATCCCCATGCTCTATCTGGCCGAGCTGGACAAGTAAGGGGGCTGCCGGGCGGTGACTCTCATCACCGCCCGGCTGTCGCAAGTGTGGCAAGTGCCCCGTCTCCATTGAGGCGGGGCTTTGCTGTTTGAAGTGATGTTCGAGGTGGTGGGAATGAAACGGCTGATCAAAAACGGTGTGCTGGTCGATGCACAGGGGGAATATCGTCAGGATCTGCTGATCGAGAACGGGGTGATCCGCGCGCGCGCCGCCGCTATCCAGCCCGATGGCGAGACCGAAGTGATCGATGCCAGCGGCTGCTATGTGATGCCGGGTGGCATCGACGTCCATACCCACTTCAACATCGATGTGGGCATTGCCCGCAGTTGCGATGATTTTTTCAGTGGTACCCGTGCCGCCGCCTGTGGTGGCACCACCACTATCGTCGATCACATGGGATTTGGCCCGGCGGGGTGCAATCTGCATCACCAGCTGGCCCGCTATCACGACTATGCCGCCGATCAGGCGGTGGTCGATTACAGCTTTCACGGCGTTGTCCAGCATGTGGATGACGCCATCCTCCACGAAATGGCCGCCATGGTGCAGGAGGAGGGGATCAGCAGCTTCAAGCTCTATCTCACCTACCAGTACAAGCTGGGTGATCACGACGTGCTGCGCGCCCTGGCCCGCCTCAAGGAGGTGGGGGCGCTTGCCACCGTCCATCCCGAGAACGACGCCGCCATCGCGGCGCGCCGGGCGGCTCTGCTGGCCGCGGGTCACCATGAACCCTGGTATCACCCGCAGAGTCGCCCGCTGGAGTGCGAAGCCGAGGCGGTGGCCCGGATGATCAATCTGGCGGGGCTCGCTGGCAATGCGCCGCTCTATATCGTCCACCTTTCAAATGGACTGGGGCTGGAGTATCTGAAGCTGGCGCGCCGTCAGGGCCAGCCAGTCTGGGTGGAGACCTGCCCGCAATATCTGCTTTTGGATGATTCCTGCTACTACCGGGAGAACGGAGTCGACTATCTGCTCAGCCCGCCGCTGCGCTCACGCCGCGAGCAGGACAAGCTGTGGGTCGGTATCGCTGCGGGTGACATCGATACGGTAGCGACCGATCACTGCAATTTCTCCCACGCCCAGCGCATGACCCTCTCGGGCGGCGATTTCAGCCGCTGCCCCAACGGCTTGCCGGGCGTCGAGAACCGGATGCTGCTGCTGTTTGCCCACGGGGTGCTCGGCGGGCGCATCTCGCCGTCCCGCTTCGTGGCCCTCACCAGCGCCAATTCGGCCAAGTTGTTCGGTCTCTGGCCGTGCAAGGGCAACTTGCAAGCGGGGTCTGATGCCGATCTGGTGCTGATGGATCCCTGTGGCGAGACCCAGATCCGTCACGCCGCCCTGCATGACAACGGTGACTACAGCCCCTACGAGGGGATGCATTGTCCCGGCCAGATCAGGATGACCCTCAGTCGCGGCGAGATAGTCGCTCGCGACGGCGAATTTACCGGACAACGGGGGCATGGCCGCTTTTTGGCCAGAGCGCCCTTTGATCCGGCGTTGGCGCCTGATCTGCACTCGCCTTGCCCCGCTGTTGCTGGCTGACAATCCGTTCGAAACAGACAGAGCAGCAAGGTTATGTGAACAACGAAAGGTGGGCCGGTATTGCGCCGGCTTGTCCCATCACTGGAGATAACAAGATGAAACAGAGAATCGTACTGGCCCTTGGTGGCAATGCGCTGGGCAACAACCTGCCCGAGCAGATGAAGGCGGTGCAGAGCACGGCGCACACTATCGCCGACCTGATCGCCCAGGGGCACGAGGTGGTGGTCACCCACGGCAACGGGCCGCAGGTGGGGATGATCCAGCAGGCGTTCGAAGTGGCGGCCCGCCACGAGCCAAAATCACCCCATCTGCCCATGTCGGTCTGTGTGGCCCTGAGTCAGGGCTACATCGGTTATGACCTGCAAAATGCCCTGCGTGAAGCCCTGCTGGAACGCGGCATCCACAAGCCGGTCGCCACGCTGGTGACCCAGGTTGAGGTGGATAAAAACGATCCCGCCTTCCTTGACCCGAGCAAGCCCATCGGCGGCTTCTTCAGCAAGGAGGAGGCCGAGGCATTGATGGCCAGGGGCGAGCGGCTCAAAGAGGATGCCGGCCGTGGCTATCGCAGAGTGGTCGCATCTCCCAAACCCGTAGATATCATCGAGAAAGAGACAGTCTCTGCCATGCTGGCCGCCGGTCAGGTGGTGATCACCGTCGGTGGCGGCGGCATTCCGGTGCTGCGGGAGGGCAATCACCTGCGCGGTGCCAGTGCGGTGATCGACAAGGATTGGGCCAGTGCCAAGCTGGCGGAGCTTATCGACGCCGACATGCTGATCATCCTCACCGCGGTGGAGAAGGTTGCCATCAACTTCGGCAAGCCCGATGTGCAGTGGCTCGATCAGCTGAGCGTCGCCGATGCCAACAGCTTTATCGCCCAGGAGCAGTTTGCCAAGGGCTCCATGCTGCCCAAGGTGGAGGCTGCGCTCTCGTTCGCCACCTCCTTGCCGGGGCGCAAATCCCTGATCACCTTGCTGGAAAAGGCAGCCGAGGGGATCGCTGGCAAGACCGGGACCGTGATCAGCCTGTAATCATGCGTACTGATCCACAGGGGCATCCCGCCCCTGACAGAGTGTGGAGCCTTGGCTCCACACTCTGTTTTATTGGGATGGCGGTGACGGATCATCACTGTCGGTCGTGTTCTGCAGGCCAGATGAACCGCTCTGTGGGAGTGGCAATAGGACTAGTTGGAGTGGCAGCCGGGTTTTATGGATGGCAGAAACTTGTAGAGGCCGATACCGGCGAGCAAACCAATCATCGCCAGCAGCAGCCAGATGACTGTGGCGGGGCGGCTGCCCGCATCCCCCAACATAAAACCGATGAGCAGGTTGCCAAAGAGCGCCATGCAGCCGCCAGCGCTGGCATAAAAGCCGTAGTAGCTGCCGAGCTGCTCGGGAGGGGCGTAGCGGGGCAGTTGGGCGGCAAAAAGCGGGAAGCAGAGAATGGATCCTAGCGATAGCAGGGCTACCTGCGTCAACACGCCTGCCGTCGGCCAAGGTGCCAGCAGCGGTAGAGCCAGATAGCTCAAGCCCATCATCCCGATACCCAACCCCATGGCGAGCGGCACTCCCAGGCGCCTCTCTACCAGACGGGAGGCAGGTAGCTGGAGCAGGACGCCGATCACCGCCGAGAGGGTAAAGACGCCTCCGAGCAGGTGGGTGGCGTCCGGGAGGCTCTGGATATGGGCGGGCAGGGCGAGATAGAGCTGGTGGAACAGGATCTGGTAGCTGCCCGCCAACAGGGTAAACACGATAAAAGGGCGCTGGCGCACTATCTCTCTCCATTGGCGTAAAATGGCGCCACGCGGACTCTGGTGGCTCACCGGGCGTTTGGGCAGCACCCGGTATTGCAGCACCCCGAGCAGGGCGAACAGACTCGCCGCCAACAAGCCGGTCAGGGTATAGCTCTGCTGGGTCAGTGTCAGTCCAACCAGGGGCCCGAGCAGCATGCCCGCCTCGCTGGCGAGATTGTGCAGGGCAAAGGCGCGCTGACGCTGGCTCGGGTTGTGGCATTCGCTGGCAAGATACGCCTGGGCGCAAGGGGTGAACAGGGCCCCCGCAAAGCCGGTGAGGGCGGCGGCCAGCAGCAGGATGGGCAGGGACTCGGCCCAGCCGAGCAACACGAAGCCTATGGAGCGCACCAGGCAGCCCCAGACGATGGCGGGGTGATAGCCGATGCGATCCCCAAGGGTGCCCCCCAAGAGAAAGAGCCCCTGCTGGCTGAAGACCCGCATCCCCATGACCAGGCCACAGGCCCAACCGGCGAGACCCAGCCCGCTACCCATGTGCTGGGCGAGGAAGGGCATCATCATGTAGAAGCCGAGGTTGAAGGCCAGCCCGTTGGTGATAAGCAGGCGGGCAGCCGGGCTCATGCCCTGCCAGTCCCGCCAGTAAGAGGCGCCGTTCATCTTCGCCTCCCACTAGCATGTCGGGAGGGGGCCGCCGGGGTTGTGCTGCGCTCAGTCATGAGGCCTTTCGCACGGTTCTGAGGAAGGGGATGCCGCTCTGATCATGGCTTATCTCCACCGGTACGTGGTAAAGGCGCTCTATGAGGGCCGCGTCGAGCACCCGGGCGGGGGGGCCGAAGGCCTGCAGATCGCCCCCTGCCAGCACGATCAGCTGATCGGCAAACTGGGCGGCGAGGTTGAGATCGTGCAACACCACCAGGGTGATCCACTGCTGCTCGCGGGTCTGCTGACACAGATGCTCCATCAGTTGCATCTGGTGGTGCAGATCCAGGGCGCTGACCGGCTCGTCCAGCATCATGATGCGGGGATCGCGCAGCAGCACCTGGGCAAACAGCACCATCTGCCGCTGGCCGCCGCTTAAGGAGTAGAGGGGGCGATCCGCCAGATGGGCGATACCAAGGGCCTGCAAGGCGCGACCCGCCGCCAGGATGTCCTCGTCCGCCAGACGCATGGAGAGGCTGTCGAGGCGACCGAGTACCACCACTTCGATGACGCTCAAGTCCAGCTCCAGCTGGATGTTCTGGGGCATGTAGCCAAACTGCTGGCGCCACTTGGCCTGCGTCATCTGGCGGGCACTCTGGCCCCCCAGGCGGATATCGCCGCCATCCGGGGTCAGTTCACCAAACAGGGCGCGCATCAATGAGGTCTTGCCGGTCCCGTTCGGACCGATGATCACGTGGACCTGACCCGGATGCAGGGTGAGGCTGAGCTCTCGCAGCAGGGTCTGCTGGCCGAGGGAGAGGGAGAGTCGGGATATTTCAAGCACGTTTACGCCCCCTGCCGAGGATTAACCAGATGAAGAAGGGCACGCCAATCAGAGCGGTGACAATGCCGATGGGAAAGAGGGCCCCCGGAATGATGGACTTGGAGAGCACCGAGGCCGCTGAGAGCATGCAGGCGCCGCACAGGGCCGAGAGCGGGATCAAAAAGCGCTGATCTTCCCCCACCAGCATGCGAGCGATATGGGGCGCCACCAGGCCAACGAAGCCGATGACACCGACGAAACTGGTGGCGGTGGCGGTGAGCAGGGCGACCAGTACCAGAGTCTTCATGCGCAACCTGTCCACGTTGACCCCGAGGCTGCGGGCGCGGGCTTCCCCCAAACGCAGGCTGGTGAGGGCCCAGGCATCCCGGTAGATGAACAGGGTGCAGATCAGGGTGACGGCGGCGGTGATGATCAGGGAGTCCCAGGTGGTGCGCATCAGGCTGCCAAACAGCCAGAACAGGATCTGCTGGTTGAGCTCGGGGGAGGAGAGAAACTGCAGCAGGGAGAGCAGGGACTGGAACAGGAACAGCAGGGCGATGCCCGCCAGGATCAGGGTCTGGCTGCTGACATGGCGCATCATGGCAAGGCCAAATAAAAGGCTCGCAGCAAACATGCAGAGGATGAAGGCGCCAGCCGGAATGGCCACAAGAGGAGGGAGTCCAAGACCGCCGGTATAGAGCGCCAGTGCGGCACCGAGCCCCGCTGCCGCCGCGAGTCCCAGGGTGTAGGGGCTGGCCAGCGGATTGTCCAGCAGGGTCTGCATCTGGACGCCGCCAAGGCCCAGCGCCGCACCGACAACCAGCGCCATCAGGGCGATGGGCAGGCGCATGTCATGGACTATGGTGCGGGTCATGGGATCGGCCTGGGCGGGGGCGAGCAGGGCATCGACCACTTCGCTCAGTGGCAGCAGGGAGGGGCCGGTGGCGATGTCGAGCACCAGGGTAATGCACAGCACCAGGGTGAGCAGCAGGAGCCAGTGCCCGCGACGGCGCTCCCGTTGCCGCTGGCGGGCGAGGGTCTGCTGCAGGGCAGCCAAATCATTCATGATGACAATCCTGAAACGGGCGCCATGAGAGGCGCCCACAAGGGTTAAAGAGGGATGAAGAGGGCTCTGCCTAGACTGGCAGAGCCCGAACAACCAGATTCAGTTTGCCTTACCCGGCTTGATGCCCAGCATAAAGGTGCCCTGGGGACGGATGGGCAGATAGCGCTGGTAAAAGCCCTGATAGGTGGCCAGGGGATCGAGATCCTGGAACAGATCCGGGTAGAGGGCCTTGGCCATGAACTCGATGAGAGCTGCATCCATGATGCTGCGGGTTGCGCCGTGATAGACCGCATAGAGGCGCTCCTGCTGCACCGCGGGCAGCTCGCTCCAGCCCGGACGGGCGGCAAAGCCTTGCAGACGCTGGCGCACCGTCTCTGCCGACACATCCTGGCCGACCTGCATCGCCTCAGCGCTGCTCACGCTCTCGTAGCCCGCCATCAGGATGACCTCGGGTTTGCTCGCCAGCAGTTGCTCAGGATGGATGGGGCCCCAGCGCTCGACGAAGGGCGCCGCGACGTTGTCACCCCCGGCCAGCAGGGCCATGGCGCCCCACATGTCCTTGCCATAGGTGTAGCTGTATTCTGCAGGTCCCTTGTCGCCCAGCTCGATATAGACCCGGGGTGGCTGGCGCTTCGCGTTGGCAACGCGGGAGGTGATGATGTCAATCTTGGTCTTGTATTCGTCGGCCATCTGTTGGGCACGAGCTTCCTGGCCTGTCACCTTGCCCAGCAGCAAGGTGCTCGCCATGTGGCGCTCCAGGGTCTGGGCGTTGTAGTCGATGACCACCACCGGGATCCCGGCCTGTTCGAAGCGTGGCAGATCCGGGCCGAGGGCCTCATATTGCCACTTCGCCAGGATCAGCAGATCGGGCTTGACCGCCAGGGTCTTCTCGATGGAGAAGCTCTGATCCTGCACATTGCCAAGGTCAGGCACCTTGGCCAGTTGCGGCAGGCTGGCGACATAGAGCGACCAGATGGCGGGGCGGGACTTGACGAACCAGCCACGGGACATGCCCACCAGCCGATCGGCGCCGCCTTCACCGGCCACGGCCAGATAATCCTCGGGATAGAAACCGAGCACGATACGGCTGGCCGGAAGGCTGAGGGAGACCTTGCGGCCCATCACATCTTCTACTTCAACCAGGGGATTTGCCTGCGCCATCCAGCTCATCAGGGTGAGCTGACCGAGCAGCAGCAACTTTGCCAGGGGGTGACGAAACATCTTGTGAAAACCTTGAACGGATTTTGGGGTGAGAAGTATTAGCATTTGCGTTTAATGATGGCAATCGATTTTACCAGGGGTCACATAAGGGAGGTATATAGCGTGTTGGTCGTTCGAGGCCCACCTTGGCAAGGTTCTTCGCCAACGCCGCTCTTCAGGGGGGAGGGTAGGTTTGGGCTGTCGGCCCCCACAAGAGTAAGATGGTTCATTTCGGGGCTGGTTAGCCCGGCATGCAGGCGCACAGGCGCCAAAAAGGCAGAGTAATGAGCACAAAGATCAATATGGCGGCGCTGGGGGGACTGGTCCTGCTCACCGCCATCTGGAGTTACAGCTGGATCGTGATGAAGCAGGTGATGCTCTACGCGGGGGCCTTCGAGTTCACTGCCCTGCGCTGCCTGTGCGGTTCATTGGTGTTGTTGCTGGTATTGGCCCTGCGCGGGCGCCGTTATCTCAAACCCACCCCGTTTCGCTATACCCTCGCCATCGCATTGTTCCAGACCTGCGGCATGGTGGGGTTGGCCCAGTGGGCGCTGATCAGCGGCGGGGCGGGCAAGGTGGCCGTTCTGAGCTACACCATGCCGTTCTGGGTGGTGATCTTCGCGGCGCTCTTTCTCGGCGAGCGGATGCGCAAGCTCCACTATCTGGCGGTCGGGGTGGCCGCATGCGGGCTGCTGCTGGTGATCGAGCCCTGGCAGCTGCATCTCGATTCCATGAAGAGTGCGCTGCTGGGGATTGCCTCCGGCATCTGCTGGGGGATCAGCGCCATCATCGCCAAGCGGATGTATGCCCGCCATCCCGCGGTGGATCTGATGTCCCTCACCACCTGGCAGATGATCTATGCCACCATGGTGATGGCGCTGGTGGCGGCGCTGGTGCCGGAGCGACCCATCGACTGGCAACCCTATGTGTTTGGCGCGCTCGCCTACAGCGCAATCTTCGCCACGGCGCTGGCCTGGAGCCTCTGGTTGTTCGTGCTGAAAAAGCTGCCGGCCGGGATCGCCAGCCTCAGTACCTTGGCGGTGCCGGTGAGCGGCGTGCTGCTCTCATGGTGGCTGCTCGGGGAAAACCCGGGGCCGGTGGAAGGGAGCGGCATCGCCCTTATCGTGCTGGCGCTTATCGTCATCAGCCGCAAGGGCAAGCGTTCCGTGGTGTCGGTGGCGGGGGAGACCCGCGTCAAGCACGGCTGAGTCGATTGTCGGCAACGAAATAAAAAGGGCCCGCCATCATGGCGGGCCCTTTGTGTTGGCACACAGCCTTATCTGCGCTGGGCCAGATGCATCATGGCTTCCAATACGGCGCCGCCGATGGCGCGGGCCTTGTCAGAGACGGTGGTGGCATCGGCGCGCTCGCCACGCGGGTCGATATCGCCAATCTTGAAGCCGACTGGCACCTCGATGCCATCGCTGAGCAGCCCCCGCACCATGCCAGAGAGCGGCGCGATAATGGGGGCATCCCCTACATGGGCGATCACATCCCCTTCCTGCACCAGATCGCCGAGCTTGATCAGGCTCTTCATCACCCCGGGGGCGGGGGCGCGCACCACCCGGCGTGCGGAGTGCCCCTCGATCACCCCAGGAATGCCGGTATTGGGCTGGGCGGGGCCCTGATAGATGACCCGCCCCAGATGGTGACCGCGGTTGGTTTCGATCACCGCATCGCAGTCGCGTCCCGCCTCAAATCCCGGGCCGAGGGCCACCGTGATGGGGGCCATCTCCTTGTGGGTGCCGAGGTTCTGCTTGGCGAGGATGGCATCCACCAGATAGCGGGGCTTGAGCTCGGTGAGGGTGGCGCAGTCGGGGTCAACCAGCAGCGGAATGATGTCCCGATCCAGCTGCTCGAACGCCTGCTCGACGCTCTCGACCCGCTTGGCGCGCACACCCTCGACGCTGGTTTCACCATCAAACATCCCTTGCGCGAAGGCGACGGTGCGGCGGATCACCGTGGGTTTGTCGAGATCCAGCATCACCACCTTGAAGCCCGCATTGTGCAGGCGCAGCGCCACGCCGGTAGCGATATCGCCGGAGCCGCGCATCACCACCAGCTGATCCCGCTTGAGGCGCACGTCATCCTGCATCAGCCCACCCGATTTGCCGTTTTTCACCTGCAGCAGCTCGGCGAGAATGCTGATGGCGATCTCCTCGGGGGTTTCGGCACCTATGTTGTAACCGATGGGGGCGTGCAGCTGCTGCAGTTGGGTCTGGCTCACCCCTTGCTGGTGCAGCGCCTGGGTGAAGGTCTGTACCTTGCGCTTGCTGGCGAGCAGCCCCAGATAGGCGAGGGGACGGCTGATGAGCCGCTCCAGCGCCTCCTTGTCCTGATGGTTGGTGGCGATGATGACGAAGTTGGCGGGCTCGATGGCCAGTTTATCGATCACCGCGCTGATGGTATCGGCCTGCACCAGATGGGTACCGGCGGGGAAGAGGTCAGGGTTGAGGCTCCCCTCGAAGCAATCCCCTACATGGACATCAAAGCCGAGCGGCGCAGCAGCATGGGCCACAGCCCGGTTGACGTGGCCGGCACCAATGAGCACCAGCCGTGGCCGCAGGCCATAGACATCGATATAGACCGACATGGCGCCACCACAGTCCGACCCGACCGCATGCTCGCCGTTGCGGGCCATCCGGCCGTGGAAGATGCGGGGCTTGCGCTCGGCAATGGCCGCCACGGCCTCTTCGATCACCAGCCGCTCGATCATGCCGCCGCCGATGGTGCCGAGGATCTGGCCATCGGCCATCACCAGCATCTGGGCCTGATGGCGCGGGGTGGAGCCCCGGCTCTCGATGATCTGGGCCATGGCAAACGGCGTGTTCTCCTGTTCCAGTCGGGCTGCGTGTGCAAACAGATTCATAAGGTACCTCTTCTTATCCTTAAACCATCATGGGCGAGGCGGCTGTGCCTCATCCTGAGCGAAGTAACCGAGTGCGAGGCGAATGGGTTGTGGTTCGCGAACCGCCCCCTGCCAGATGGCGTGGATCTCGGGGTGGCGGCTATGCAGCGTTATCAATTCATCGAGCCACGACGCCTCATTTTGATAATCCCCATTGATAAACCAGATCCGGCGCGCCCTGGCCGGGGTGCCCTTGAACAGCCCCTCGGGGTGGGAGAGCAGCTGGTGAAACAGGGCCCAGTCGAGGGGGTCACCGGCCTCTATCCCGCACAGGGCCTGAAGCTCTGCCCAGCGGTGGATCTGCTGCGGGTCGGCCTTGGCCCCCACCATGGCGCCGCCTGTCAGGGCGATCACCCAATCACTGCTCTGGGGAATGCAAGGTTCGTGCAAAGCGGGCACTTTCAATAACTTGTGATGGGCGCCATCCGCTTCGACCAGGATCAGATCGAAGCGCTGCTGTCCTTTGAGCAGGTCGATTTGGCGCAGATCCGGCCCTGCAACCTTGCCGGTGCGCTCGTCGAGATGGCTGAACAGGGCGACCAGGGTCGGGCCATCCGGCAGCGCCTGACAGCGGGTAAGTTGACGAACGGGATCCGTCTCGATAATCAATTCCCGATAGTGTGACGGGGCTGGCAGAAACATCCGGGTGGTGGTGGTAATTAGCACCCTTTTACCCTGTTGATAAAAATATTCCGCCAGCCAGAACAGGGTGCTGGTTTTTCCACCGGCCCCGCAGAGGCTAATTAAGGTGGTATGACTATCAATATTTTTGGTGAGCGGGTTTAATAGCAGATCTATATCTGGAAATGCGACAGCAACAACGTGTGGTAGCGACATAATGACGACCAAAATAAATATCGAAGGGAGTGGGAAACAACGTTGCCAGGAACAAGTGCAGTGTGACTGTATAATAACGGCGGCGGGTTTATCTTCCCGAATGGGTACCTGGAAAATGATGCTACCTTATTGCCAGGGGACAATGCTTGATGCAAGTCTCAAAAATGCCCTGGCCTTTTGTCAGCGGGTTATTCTGGTGGTGGGCCATCGTAGCGAGGAGCTTGAAGCCCGCTACGGATCACGGCCGGATATTGTTGTCGTCCACAACCCCGACTATCGGCAGGGGCTGGGCAGCTCCATCCGCTGCGCCCTGGCGGCCAGCGATGCTGACTACCTCTTTATCAGCCACGGGGATCTCCCCTGTATCCCGCGCGAGGTCTATCAACAGCTCTGGCTGGCACGGGGCTGTGAGGCTCTTTTCCCCACCTGGCAGGGGGAGGCGGGCCATCCGGTGTTGCTGCCAAAATCCATCGCAAGGGAGCTGGCTACCGCGCCGGTACAGCAGTCGGTGCGCCGCTGGTTGCAAGAGCATCCGCACCGTATGGTGCCAGTTGACAGCCCCGCTATCCTGTTTGATGTGGATACCCCGGAGCGCTATCAGGCGCTGCTGGGTGGCATTCTTGAAAATGAGAGCGAGCCCACGAAATAACCCAGTTTAAAAAGATAACGGGGAGATAAATGGCGTATCAAAGTGATATTTCTCGCACTTGATCTGATAGGGCGAGTTCTTTTTGAACTGCTCATTAAGTAAATTCCAGAGTGATTGATAACTACTCGCAATACCCATAATGGTGGCATCGTAAATTTTCTCCATTAATTCGAGCTGTCTCACGCTTTTACCGTAAAAAATAGTTTTGTAACTGTAGTGGCCTGATTGTTGCTCTTCTCCTTGCCAAGGGGGAACACCCGTGCGGGATACCCCATTTATTCATGCTGCCAATGGGCAGAACAGCTGCAAGGAGATAGCCATGGGCGATATTATGCGACCCGTTCCGTTCAAGAACCTGCTGACCCGTATTTTTGCGGAATATAAAGAGAGTCAGAGCATTTTCGGTATTCCCGCCGCGCAATTCTATCGCAAGCAGGACGAGCGCAAGATCAAGGTGTTCGGTGAAACCTGCGAGACCCCCATTGGCCCGGCAGCTGGCCCCCATACCCAGTTGGCCCAGAACATCGTCACCTCCTGGCTGACCGGCGGGCGCTTTATCGAGCTCAAGACGGTGCAGATCCTGGACCGTCTCGAACTGGAAAAGCCCTGCATCGACGCCGAAGACGAGTGCTTCAACACCGAGTGGTCTACCGAGTTCACCCTGCCCAAGGCGTTTGACGAGTATCTGAAAGCCTGGTTTGCCCTCTACCTGCTGGAAGAGGTGTTCGACCCCCGTCTCGACGGAGAAGCCAAGTCCTTCATCTTCAACATGAGCGTGGGTTACAACCTCGATGGCATCAAACAGCCACCGATGCAGCAGTTCATCCACAGCCTGATGGATGCCAGTAGCAATCCGAAATTTGCCGAGTACCAGCAGGTGCTGCGCGAGCTGGTGGCCGACGAGCAGTTTATCGCCGAGCTGGGACTGGGGGCGCGCCGCGCTCGCCTGCAACAGCTGGTGGATCGTATCCCGGCCAATCTGGTGCACGGCGTCACCCTCTCTACCATGCACGGCTGCCCGCCGAACGAAATTGAGGCCATCTGCCGCTACATGCTGGAAGAGAAGGGGCTCAACACCTTCGTCAAATTGAACCCGACCCTGCTGGGCTACCCGCGGGTGCGCGAGATCCTCGATACCTGCGGCTTTGATTACATTGGTCTGAGCGAAGAGTCGTTCGATCATGACCTCAAGCTGGATCAGGCCAAGGCGATGCTGACCCGTCTGATGGCGCTGGGGGCCGAGAAGGGGCTCACCTTCGGGGTGAAACTCACCAATACCCTTGGCACCATCAACCGCAAAGGGGCGCTGCCGGGGGATGAGATGTATATGTCCGGCCGGGCGCTGTTCCCCCTCTCCATCAACGTGGCCGCCGTGCTGTCTCGCGCCTTCGAGGGCAAACTGCCTATCTCCTACTCCGGTGGTGCCAGCAAGTTCAATATCGCGGAGATCTTCGAGACCGGTATCCGCCCCATCACCATGGCCACCGACTTGCTGAAACCAGGTGGCTATCTGCGCCAGATCGAGTGCCTCAAAGAGATAGATGCGTCGGACAGCTGGGGCATGAGTCAGGTGGACGTGGCCAAGCTGGAGGCGCTTGCTGCCAAGGCGCTCACCATGGATTACACCCAGAAGGAGTGGAAGTCCGAGGATCGCATCGAAGTGGGGGGCGGCCTGCCGCTGACCGACTGCTACGTGGCGCCCTGCGTCACTGCGTGCGCCGTGCATCAGGATATCCCCGAGTACATTCGCCTGATGGGCGAGGGGGAGTATGTGGCAGCCCTTGAGCTGATTTATCAGCGCAACGCCTTGCCTGCCATCACCAGCCACATCTGCGATCACCAGTGCCAATACAACTGCACCCGTCTCGACTACGATAGCGCGCTCAATATCCGCGAGCTGAAAAAAGTGGCGCTGGAGCGCGGCTGGGAAGGGTACAAGGCCCGCTGGCACAAACCGGCAGGCAGTGGAGACAAGCATCCGGTGGCGGTGATTGGCGCCGGTCCGGCCGGTCTCTCCGCCGGCTACTTCCTGGCCCGTGCCGGTCACCCGGTCACCGTGTTCGAGCGCGAAGCGGATGCCGGTGGCGTGGTCAAGCACATCATCCCCGAGTTCCGCATTCCGGCCGAACTTATCCAGCACGACATCGACTTTGTTGCCGCCCACGGGGTCAAGTTCGAGTTTGGCTGCGATCCGGCGCTCACCGTCGACAAGCTGCATGCCCAGGGCTTTAGCTATGTCTTCGTCGGCATTGGCGCCGACAAGAATGGCGGCATGCGCCTCGAGGGGGGACACGAGCGGATTTACAAATCCTTCCACTTCCTGCGCAGCTTCAATCAGGGCAAACCGCTGCCGCTGGGTCGCCATGTGGCGGTGATCGGTGCCGGCAACACCGCCATGGACTGCGCCCGCGCCGCTCTCAAGGTGCCGGGTGTCAGCGATGTGACCGTGATCTACCGCCGCAGCGAAAAAGAGATGCCCGCCTATCGCGAGGAGGTTCTGGAAGCGGTGGAGGATGGGGTGCGTTTCTGCTTCCTCACCAATCCGGAGCGTTTTGAGAAAGATGGCAAGCTCACCGTGCGGATGATGGCGCTGGGGGATCCTGACGAGCAGGGCCGCCGCCGTCCGGTGCCCACCGAGCAGACTGAAGTGATGCAGATGGATGCCCTGATCACCGCCATTGGCGAGCAGCCTGACTGCGAGGTGCTCAAAGCGATGGGCATTCCTCTTGGCCGCGATGGCTGGCCCGAGGTGGATGGCCAGACCGGCGAAACCAGCCGTCGCAACGTCTTCCTGATCGGTGACGTGCAGAGCGGCCCGTCCTCCATCGTCGGTGCCATCGGTGGTGCCCGCCGCGCCGCGGATCTGGTGCTCTCTCGTGAGCATATCGCCAGCCAGCAGAGTGAAGTGACCATCCAGCCGTCGGGCAAGGATGAGATCTACCGTCGCAAGGGGAGCATCGCCGTCACCATGGTTGACAAGAGCGAGCGCGATGCCTTCGTGGCGCAAGAGGCGCACCGTTGCCTCGAGTGCAACTACCTCTGCAGCAAGTGCGTGGATGTCTGCCCCAACCGGGCCAACGTCGCCATCGCGGTGCCGGGCTTCAAAGACCAGTTCCAGACCCTGCACCTGGATGCCTACTGCAACGAATGTGGCAACTGCGCCCAGTTCTGCCCGTGGCAGGGCAAGCCCTATCAGGACAAGGTCACCATCTTCAGCCTGCCCGAGGACTTCGACAACAGCCGCAACCCCGGGTTCTATCTGGCTGACGGTGGCGAACTGCGGGTGCGTCAGGATGGCGAGACCTATCGCCTGACCATCGACGCCCAGAGCCGGATCAAGGATGCGCCAGCGGCCCTTGGCGACATGTGCCGCATCATCAGCCATGTCCACGCTCATCACCACTACCTGCTGGGGGCCGTCGAGGCCTGAGCGAACCACGAATAAGCGAAGGAGCACACCATGTTTATTCTGAAGAACGTCACCGCCGTCCAGCTTGAGCCGACCCGGGTGCTGGAAGGGGTGGATATCGCCATCGAAGGCACCCTTATCAAAGCGGTGGGGCCCAATCTGCGGGCCCTCTACCCGGAGGCCAACTATCGGGAGATGGGTGGCAAGCTGGTGATGCCGGGCATCGTCTGTGCCCACAACCACTTCTACTCCGGCCTGTCGCGGGGGATCATGGCCAACATCGCCCCCTGCCCGGACTTTATCTCCACCCTGAAAAACCTCTGGTGGCGGCTCGATCGGGCGCTCGATGAGGAGTCGCTCTACTACAGCGGTCTCATCTGCTCGCTGGAGGCGATCAAGAGTGGCTGCAGTACGGTGATCGACCACCACGCTTCGCCCAACTTCATCAAGGGCTCGTTGAATGTATTGCGCAAAGGGTTTGTGGAGGCGGGTCTGCGCGGCATGACCTGCTTCGAAACCACGGATCGCAACGGCGGCCTCGCCGAGCTGCAGGCCGGGGTGGAGGAGAACATCCTGTTCGCCCAACAGATCGATGCGGCCAAGGCCAAGGGGAACGAACCCTATCTGGTGGAGGCCCATATTGGCGCCCACGCCCTCTTCACCGTGTCCGACGAGGGGCTGGCCATGCTGCGCGAAGCGGTGCAGGTCACCGGTCGCGGTCTGCATATCCATGTGGCGGAAGACCGCTACGACATGGCCCACGGCCACCACCACTATGGCAAGGAGCCCATCGCCCGGCTGGACGCGTTTGGCCTGATCGACAGCAAGACGCTGATCGCCCACGGCATCTACCTGAGCCCGTCCGACATCGAGCTGCTCAACAGCCGCGATGCCTTCCTGGTGCACAACGCCCGCTCCAACATGAACAACCATGTGGGCTACAACATGCACCTGCCGGAGTATCGCAATCTGGCGCTTGGCACCGACGGCATCGGCTCCGACATGCTCGAAGAGCTCAAGTTCGCCTACTTCAAGCACAAGGATGCCGGCGGGGCGCTGTGGCCCGACAGCTTTGCCCGCTTCCTCTGGAACGGCAACACCCTGCTGGAGCGCAACTTCGGCGCCAAATTTGGCCGCCTGGAGCCGGGTTACAAGGCCGACCTCACCATTTGCGACTACGACGCACCGACCCCGCTGGCGCCGCGCAACCTCGGCGGCCATCTCGCCTTTGGTATGGGATCGAACAGCGTCAACAGCGTGATGGTGGAGGGGCGCATGGTCTATCAGGATCGCGAGTTCCCGTTCGATGTCGCGCCCATTTACGAGCAGGCCAGCAAGGTGGCGAGCCGCCTGTGGCAACGGATGGATCAGCTGGCCTAAGGCCACCTTCCACAGTTTTGGACCGGATTGCCCGCCCTGTGGATCACCCCGGCGGCGGGCAGCAAGAGTAAGGACGACACATGATTGAGCAATTCTTCCGACCCGAGCAACTGGGTCAGGCTTTGGAACTCAAGGCCAGTTTCGGCAACGACGCCGTCTACATGGGAGGCGGCAGCAAGCTTAACGCCGCTCCGACTCGCACCGACAAGAAGGTCGCTATCTCACTGGACAAGCTGGGACTGAACCAGATTGAGCAACAGCATGGCCAGCTCCATATCGGCGCCACCGTCACCCTGCAGACCCTGAAAGATGATCCCCGTACTCCGGCCGCCCTGTGCGAGGCGCTGGGGTTTGTCTACTCCCGCCATCTGCGCAATCAGGCCACCATTGGCGGCGAACTTGCCTGCCAGCAACAGGATTCCCCTTTGCTGCCGGTACTGCTGGTACTCGAAGCCGTGGTAGTGCTGGAGAACAACCTGCTGCAACCCATCGACGCCTATCTGGCGGGGCAGCGCAATGCCTTGGTGCTGGGGATTGTGCTGCCGGAGCCTGAACTGCGCTGCGCCACCCGCCGCATCAGCCGCAACGCCGATGGCTTGGCGGTAATGACCGCCGCGGTAGCCCTCGACAGCATTGGCGAAATGCGGGTAGCCGTCGCTGGCGTCACCCCGCAGCCGATGCGCCTGCGGGATCTGGAGCGCCGTGAACTGCACGATGCCGCGCTGGAGGCCGCCGTGAGCGAGCTGATCTCGCCCCGTGAGGATCTGGCGGGAAGCGTGAGTTACAAGCGGTATATCACCGGTGTAGTGGTGGCGGATCTGCTGGTGGACTGCCAGCAGCAGGAGGTACAGGCATGATGGAACTCAACTTCACACTGAACGGTGCCCTGCGCACCGTCATCACCCCGGCTGGCGAGAATGTCCAGCGGGTGCTGTTCAACCAGTGCCGGATGCACTCGGTGCGCAACAGCGACGACGGCTTCGGCTTCGCCGGCTCCGACGCCATTCTCTTCAATGGCAAGGTGATCAACGGCTCCCTGCTGATCGCCGCCCAGCTGGATGGATCAGAGGTGCGCACTGCAGAGTCCCTCGGCAGCTGGAACCAGCTCAGTCTGGTACAGCAGGCGATGGTGGACGTGGGGGTGGTGCAGTCCGGCTACAACGATCCGGCTGCCGCGCTCATCGTCACCGACCTGCTTGATCGCCATCCCGAGCCCACCCGTGATCAAATCGACGATGCCCTCTCGGGCCTGTTTCACCGCGATGGCGGTTATCAGCAGTTTTATCAGGCCATCGAGCTTGCCTGTTCACGGATGAAGGATCCCGATTATCTGTGCCAGATCGCCCCGGAATTTCGCGACGATCTGCGCCATATCGGCAAGAGCTGCCCGAAAGTGGACGCCGCCAAAATGGTGCAGGCCAAGCCCTGCTATGTGGAGGATCGGGTCACCGAGGATGCGCTGATCATCAAGATGCTGCGCAGTCCCCATCCTCATGCGGTGATCACCAAACTCGACGTGAGCCGCGCACAAGCGCTGCCGGGCGTCGTGCATGTCATCACCCACCTCAACTGCCCGGATGTGTTTTACACCCCGGGTGGCCAGAGTGCTCCCGAGCCATCACCGCTCGATCGCCGCATGTTCAGCCGCAAGGTGCGCCATGTCGGTGATCGTGTTGCCGCTGTGGTAGCCGAGAGCGAAGCCATCGCATTGGCAGCCCTGAAACTCATCGATGTCGAGTATCAGGTGCTGCCAGCGGTCATGAATATCGATGAGGCGATGGCCCCCAATGCTCCTCTCGTGCACGACGAGCCCATCGTCTACATGGCCGGTGCGCCGGCGGATCTCGAGCAGCAGAACGCCTGCTCGGTGCGTCGCGGCGACGAGCACATGATCATCAACTTCCCCATCGGCTCCCGCCCGCACGAGAACCTGGCCGCCAGCGTCCATGGCCAGATCGGTGATGTGGCCAAAGGCTTTGCCGAGGCGGACGAGATAGTCGAACGCACTTACGAATCGACCCAGGCCCAGCAGTGCCCGACCGAGCCGCACATCTGCTTCACCTACATGGATGGGGAGCGTCTGGTTATTCACGCATCCACTCAGGTGCCGTGGCACGTGCGCCGTCAGGTGGCGCGCATTGTCGGCATGAAGCAGCACCAAGTGCATGTGATCAAGGAGCGGGTAGGGGGCGGCTTTGGCTCCAAGCAGGATATCCTGCTGGAAGAGGTATGCGCCTGGGCCACGAAAGTCACCGGCCGTCCGGTCACCTTCCGCTATACCCGTGAAGAGGAGTTCATCAGCAACACCTCCCGCCACGTGGCCAAGGTGAAGGTCAAAATAGGGGCCAAAAAAGATGGCACCATTACCGCCATCGACATGGATTTTCGCGCCAACACCGGCCCTTACGGCAACCACTCATTGACGGTGCCAAGCAACGGCCCGGCGCTCTCCCTGCCGCTCTATCCGTGCGACAACGTGCGCTTTACCGTCAACACCTACTACAGCAACATCTGTCCGACCGGGGCCTATCAGGGTTACGGCGCGCCCAAGGGCAACTTCGCCCTGACTATGGCCATTGCCGAACTTGCCGAGAAACTGGGCATCGATCAGCTCGACATGGTGGAGCACAACCGGGTGCACGAAGGGGACATCCTCAAGGTGCTCGGTGCCATCGGCGAGGGCAAGATGCCCACTTCTGTGCCCCACGCCGCCAGCTGCGCCCTCGAGCCCATCCTCAAACAGGGTCGCGAACTGATTGCCTGGGATAGCCCCAAACCCGCTGACGGGGATTGGCGCATCGGCCGTGGTGTCGCCATCATCATGCAAAAATCGGGGATCCCCGATATCGATCAGGCCAACTGCATGGTCAAGCTGGAATCTGACGGCACCTTTATCGTCCACTCCGGTGGCGCCGATATCGGCACCGGCCTCGATACCGTGGTGGCCAAGCTGACCGCCGAGGTGCTCGGTTGCCCGCTCAGCGATGTGCATGTGATCTCTGGCGACACCGACCATGCCCTGTTCGACAAGGGGGCCTACGCCTCGTCAGGCACCTGCTTCTCCGGCAACGCGGCCAAGAAGGCGGCCGAGAACCTCAAGGAGAAGATCCTGTTCCACGGCGCCGCCATGCTGGGCGAACCGGTAGCAGATGTTGAGCTGGCGTTTCCGGGTGTGGTGCGCGGCAAGCTGGGGGAGGTGAGCCTCGCCAAGCTGGCCCACAAGGCCGAGACAGGTACCGGCTTCGGCATTCTGGTGGGCACCGCCAGCTACATCACCTCTGAGCTTGCCTTCCCGTACGGGGCCAACTTCGCCGAGGTGGCGGTCAACGTCAGAACCGGCGAGATCCGCCTCGACAAGTTCTACGCCCTGCTCGACTGCGGTACCCCCATAAACCCGGAGCTGGCCCTCGGCCAGATCTACGGGGCGACTATGCGGGCCATCGGCCACACCATGAGCGAGGAGATCTGCTATGACAGCAAGGGCATCCCGCTCACCCGGGATCTGAAGAGCTATGGCGCGCCCAAGATTGGCGACATTCCGCGCGACTTCCGGGCTTTCCTGGTACCGAGTGATGACAAGGTCGGCCCTTACGGCGCCAAGTCCATCTCGGAGATTGGGGTCAACGGCGCGGCGCCCGCCATCGCCACCGCCATCCACGACGCCTGCGGTGTCTGGCTGCGCAAGTGGCACTTCACGCCGGAGCAGATCCTGCGTGAACTGGGCAAGCTGGAGCAAAAAGTGTCGGCATAACAAAAGAAAAGGTGAGGGGCGGGCGCCAGCTCGCCCCCAGCGCCTGACGGCGGAATGAGTACTCCGCCTACATTCTGTGTGATGGGACAAACACGATGTCTAAAACAACACGCAAGCACTCGGATCTCATTTACGAGCTGGAAGACAAACCCCCGTTTTATCAAACCCTGATGGGTGCAGTGACCCATCTGCTGGCCATTTTTGTTCCTATGGTAACCCCGGCGCTGATCGTCGGCGGCGCCCTGGGTCTCTCCACCGAGACCACCGCCTATCTGGTCTCCATGGCGATGATCGCCTCCGGTATCGGCACCTGGCTGCAGGTAAACCGTTATGGCCCTATCGGGTCTGGGCTGCTCTCCATCCAGTCGGTCAACTTCTCCTTCGTCACCGTGATGATCGCGCTCGGCGGCGCCATGAAAAAAGATGGCATCCACGAGGAGCTGATCGTCTCGACTCTGCTCGGGGTCTCCTTTGTCGGTGCCTTTCTGGTGATGGGCTCCTCCTTCGTGCTGCCCTATCTCAAGCGGGTGATCACCCCGACCGTGAGCGGGGTCGTGGTGTTGATGATTGGTCTGAGCCTTATCAAGGTAGGGATCATCGACTTTGGCGGCGGCTTCTCCGCCATGAGCAGCGGCACCTTTGGCAAATACGAGCACATCGGGCTGGGGCTTTTGGTGCTCTGCGTCATCGTCGCCTTCAACTGCAGTCGAAGCCCACTGCTGCGGATGAGCGGCATTGCCATCGGCCTGATGGTGGGTTATGCGGTGGCCCTGATGCTTGGTATGGTGGATTTCTCCGCCCTTGAGAACCTGCCGCTTATTACGGTGCCTATCCCGTTCAAGTACGGTTTTTCCTTCGACTTTCACGCCTTTATGTTGGCGGGCACCATCTATCTGTTGAGCGTGCTGGAGGCGGTGGGGGACATCACCGCCACCGCCATGGTCTCCCACCGGGATATTCAGGGCCCCGAGTTTCAAAAACGGCTCTCCGGCGGCGTACTGGCGGACGGTCTGGTCTCGGTCATTGCCTCGGCACTCGGCTCTTTGCCGCTCACCACCTTTGCCCAGAACAACGGCGTCATCCAGATGACCGGGGTGGCGTCACGCCATGTGGGCAAGTTTATTGCCGTCATTCTGGTGCTGCTGGGGCTTTTCCCCGTAGTAGGGCGCTTCTTCACTACTATCCCGTCACCTGTGATGGGGGGCGCCATGGTCATCATGTTCTCCATGATCGCCATCGCCGGTGGTCGCATCATCATCAGCCACGGTTTCGATCGGCGGGAGACCCTGATTGTCGCCACCTCGCTGGGTCTTGGGCTTGGGGTCTCCTATGACCCGAACGTCTTCAAGGTGCTGCCGGCGGGTATCTACATGCTGGTGGAGAACCCCATCTGCGCCGGCGGCATCACCGCCATCATCATGAATCTGGTGCTGCCGCAAAGCCGCAAGCGCAAGGCAGCCGTCAGGGATGCCGAGGCGGTGGAGGTGATCCAGCTGAGCGACAAGCCGGATGTGATCTTTACCGCCCGCAGTGCGGGCCAGCCATCGGCCAGCAAGGGTGAGGGTTCACCAGAGCCAGTACCCGGGGAGGCGGTGGCGCCACAAGTGGAACGGATCTGACGGTTAAACCGGCAAAAAACGTCAACAGAACAAGAAAAACAGGGAAACGGTTATGAAAAACGACAACTCTGTCAAAGCGGTACGCGGCAGCTTCTTCGATATCACCCGGGTGGTGGATCAGCCCGAGGAGATTGAGTCCAACGCCCGTCTTATCGAGGATGGTCTGCTGATCATTCGCAACGGTTGCATCGACTGGTTCGGTGAGTGGGAGGAGGGGAAAGATCGCATTCCGGCCGAAGTGCGGGTGCGCGATTATCGCGGCAAGATGATAGTGCCGGGCTTTGTCGATACCCACATTCACTATCCCCAAAGTGAAATGGTGGGGGCCTATGGCGAGCAGCTGCTGGAGTGGCTCAACCGCCACACCTTCCCGGCCGAGCGGCGCTACAACGATCTCGAGTATGCCCGTGAGATGTCCACCTTCTTTATCAAGCAGTTGCTGCGTAACGGCACTACCACGGCGCTGGTGTTCGGCACAGTGCACCCCGAGTCGGTAGACGCCCTGTTCGAGGCGGCTAGTCGAATTAATATGCGGATGATCGCCGGCAAGGTGATGATGGATCGCAATGCGCCCGATTATCTGCTCGATACCGCCGAGAGCAGCTATGTGCAGAGCAAGCAGCTTATCGAGCGCTGGCACGGCAATGGTCGACTGCTCTATGCCATCACACCACGATTTGCACCCACCTCGACACCCGAGCAGCTGGCGATGGCGCGGCGACTGCGCGAAGAGTTTCCGACTACCTATCTGCACACCCATCTGTGCGAGAACAAGGATGAGATCACCTGGGTAAAATCCCTCTTCCCGGCGCACAAGGGTTATCTCGATGTCTATCACCAGCACGGCCTCACCGGCCACAACTGCGTCTTTGCCCACTGCGTCCATCTGGAAGAGCAGGAGTGGGATTGCCTGAAGGAGACCGGCTCCACCATCGCGTTTTGTCCCACCTCGAATCTTTATCTCGGCAGTGGTCTCTTCAAGTTGCACAAGGCGTGGCGCAAGCAGGTGAAGGTGGGGATGGGCACCGACATCGGCGCTGGCACCACCTTCAACATGCTGCAGACCCTCAACGAGGCCTACAAGGTGATGCAGTTGCAGGGCGAGCGGCTATCGGCCTATCAGGCCTTCTATCTGGCCACCCTGGGCGGCGCCCATTCGCTGGGGCTTGACGAGAAGATCGGCAGCTTTGCGGTGGGCAAGGAGGCGGATTTTGTGGTGCTCGACCCGGTCGCCACCCCGCTGCAGCAGCTGCGATACGACAACTCCACCACCCTGCGCGACAAGCTCTTTGTGCTGTTGACCCTGGGGGATGACAGATCCATCTACCGCACCTATGTGGATGGCCAACTGGTGCATGAACGGGGGTAGGGGCTGGAGTGGGCTGCCGCGGCGCAGCCCCAACGAATACGGCGGCTGGCGTGCCCCACAGGGGCGCCAGTCTTGCCGCACGACAGGGGATCTCCCCGCATAGAACGTGAAATGGCCCGGTTTTTTTGACCAGCAAGGCAAACGTTTGAGTCAAGGCTGCCTGCCCTGGTCTGTCTGTCGCATCCTCTGCCACCATCGCCTGTTTGTTATCAAACTGGCGCTAGGCAGACCCGCAGATCCTGTCGCCATTTCGTCATGGAACATTCAGGCGCGTGTGAAGGAGTTGGGTATGACCCAAGCAAACAGCAGGACAAACAGCGTGGAACAGCTGGCCAATGATGACGCCAGCCAGAGCGCAGCAAAGCAACAGCCGCTCACGGCTCTTGATCGCTACTTTATGATCAGCGAGCGGGGCAGCAACGTCAGACAGGAGGTGCTGGCGGGCCTCACCACCTTCCTTGCCATGGTCTACTCGGTGATCGTGGTGCCGAGCATGCTCGGCAAGGCGGGCTTTCCCCCCGGCGCCGTGTTTGTCGCCACCTGTCTGGTGGCGGGGTTCGGTTCGCTCTTGATGGGGCTCTGGGCCAAGCTGCCGATGGCCATCGGTTGCGCTATTTCCCTCACGGCGTTTACCGCCTTCAGTCTGGTGCTGGGGCAGCAGATCCCCATTCCGGTGGCGCTGGGGGCCGTCTTCCTGATGGGGGTGCTGTTTACTGCCATTTCGGTGACCGGGGTGCGTAGCTGGATCCTCGACAACCTGCCGATGGGGATTGCCCACGGCACCGGCATCGGGATCGGTCTCTTTCTGCTGCTTATCGCCGCCAACGGGGTGGGGCTGGTGATCAAGAACCCGCTCGAGGGGTTGCCGGTGGCGCTGGGGGCCTTCACCTCGATGCCGGTCATCATGTCCCTGATCGGCCTTGCGGTGATCTTCGGGCTGGAGAAGCTGAGAGTACCGGGGGGGATCCTGCTGGTGATCATCGCCATCTCCATCTTCGGCCTGATTTTCGATCCGGCGGTGAAGTATCAGGGGCTGTTCGCCCTGCCTAGCCTCTCGGACGATCAGGGTAAGTCCCTCATCTTCAGTCTGGATATCATGGGGGCCCTCTCGCCGCTGGTGCTGCCCAGCGTGCTGGCGCTGGTGATGACAGCGGTATTCGATGCCACCGGCACCATCCGGGCCGTGGCGGGGCAGGCCAACCTGCTGGATAAGGATGGTCACATCATCAACAGCGGCAAGGCGCTCAGTGCCGACTCGGTCAGCAGCATCTTCTCCAGTCTGGTGGGGGCGGCCCCGGCTGCCGTCTATATCGAATCGGCTGCGGGCACGGCGGCGGGGGGCAAAACCGGCCTGACCGCGACCGTGGTCGGCGGCCTGTTCCTGCTGATGCTGTTCCTCTCGCCGCTCTCCTATCTGGTGCCCGCCTATGCCACCGCACCAGCCCTGATGTATGTAGGGCTCTTGATGCTGAGCAACGTCACCAAGCTCGATTTCAACGATTCGGTCGGTGCTATGTCCGGGTTGGTGTGCGCCGTCTTTATTGTGCTCACCTGCAACATCGTCACTGGCATCATGCTTGGCTTCAGCTCGCTGGTGATCGGTCGCATCTGCTCGAAGGAGTGGCACAAGCTCAACGTCGGCACCGTGGTCATCGCCCTGGCGCTGGTGCTCTTTTATGCTGGGGGGTGGGCTATTTAGGGATAACCCGCCCGTTTGGGGCCGCACTGGCGGCCCCATTTTTATGCCTGTTATTTTTAGCTCGCCACGCAGGCATCACGCCTAGGCTGTCTCCGCAGTTGGGGGGCATCGCGATACCATTTTGATAAATCCTCCTACCAGATTGATAGGCTCCCACCCTTGCTCTCCTCGCTCTGCCGCTTTTTTCACCGCTGATGTGCCCCGTTTGCTCAGGGGCTGCCCTTGGCTTGTCGCTTCGGGCCAACAAAAGCGGGCTAGATGGGATCCCCTTCACACTTCTCCCCATTGTCCTGACGATGGCGGGAAACAGGCGCATATCTTGCTGTTTTTTATGCCGGTTCCAGATTTTTCCATTCGAAAAAGGACTTGCATATGTCCATAGGATTACCGCTCAAGCGGGTGGATGCCGAGGCCAAGGTGACCGGCAGCGCCCGCTATACCGATGACAACATCATGCTCGGGATGCGCCACGCCAAGTACGTGCGAAGCAATATTGCCCACGGCAAGGTGCTTGCCATCGATGCGACCGAGGCGCTGGCGCTGCACGGGGTCGAAGCCGTATTTACCCATGAGGATGTGCCCACCACCTGTTTTCGCACCGCCGGTCACGCCTGGTCCCTCGATGAGGCGAAACGGGACGTGAAAGACAGGCGCCTGCTCACCGACCATGTGCGCCACTTCGGCGATGGGGTGGCAATCGTAGTGGCCCGCGATCCGCTGGTGGCGGAAAAAGCGGCCGCCCTGGTCAAGGTGACTTACGAACCGCTGCCGGTGATGACGGATGCCCAAAGCGCGCTGGCCGACGGTGCCTATCCCATCCACCCGAGCGGCAATCTGCTACGCCAAAGCCAGCTTCGCGCCAATGACCCGGAGCAGGCCATTGCGGCGGCAGATCTGCAGTTTCAGGGGTACTACCGGACCCCGGTGGTGCAGCACTGCCATCTGGAGACGGTGACCTGCTACGCCTATATGGATCAACCGGACCACATCATAGTGGTCAGCAGCACCCAGATCCCCCAGATAGTGCGCAGCCGGGTGGCCAAGTCCCTCGGCCTGCCCTGGTCGAGCGTGCGGGTGATCAAGCCCTATATGGGTGGCGGTTTTGGCAACAAGCAGGATGTGCTGGAAGAGCCGATGGCGGCGTTTTTGAGCTACAAGCTCGGCGGCGTGCCGGTCAAGGTGACCTTGAGCCGGGAGGAGTGCTTTTTTGCCTCCCGCACACGCCACGGCTTTGCCATCGATGGCAAGATGGGCCTCAACCGCGATGGCATCCTCAAGGGCTATCAGCTCGACGTGCTCTCCAACACCGGCGGCTATGCCTCTCACGGCCACTCCATCGCCAGCGCCGGTGGCAACAAGATCAGCTACCTCTATCCGCGCAGCGCCTTCGGTTATGACGCCAAGACCTTCTACAGCAACCTGCCCACCGCCGGTGCCATGCGCGGTTACGGCGCGCCGCAGGCGATTTTTGCCCTCGAGTGCATGCTGGACGATGCCTGCGCTGAACTCGGGTTAGACCCGCTCGATGTGCGGATCGCCAACGTGGCGCGCGAGGGGGATGTCAATCAGGTCAACCAGAAGACCATCTACAGCGCCGGGTTGCCGGACTGCCTGCTGCGTGGTCGCGAGATGTTCGAGTGGGATCGGCTCAAGTCCGAGTGCTTGGCGCAGGATCCGGCAAGCCGGGTGCGGCGTGGCATCGGGGTGGCCTGTTTCAGCTACGGCTCCAACACCTACCCGGTGGGGGTTGAAATTGCTGGCGCCCGCATGCTGCTCAATCAGGATGGCACCGTCAATCTGCAGATCGGTGCCACCGAGATAGGGCAGGGGTCGGATACCGTCTTTGCCCAGATGGCGGCCCAGACGTTGGGCATTCCGTTTGAGCAGATCCGGGTGGTCTCGACTCAGGATACCGACATCACCGCCTACGATCCGGGCTCGTTCGCCTCGCGCCAGAGTTATGTGGCGGCCCCTGCCATCCATCAGGCGGCGCTGCAGTTGCGGGCCCGCATCCTCTCGCTGGCGGCCCAGCTCTGCCATCAGGATGTAGGGTCGCTGACTCTGATCGATGGCTACGTGGTGTTGGCCGGTGCGCCGGAGAAAGTACTTATCAGCGTTGCCGAGGTGTCGGTCAACGCCTACTACCACCTCACTATCGGCGGCCAGATCACCTCCGAGGTCTCCCACAAGACCACCACCAACCCGCCCAGTTTCGGCTGTACCTTTGTCGATCTCAGCGTTGATATCGATCTCTGCAAGGTGACCATCAATCGCATTATCAACCTGCACGATGCAGGCAAGATCCTCAACCCGCAACTGGCGGAGGGACAGGTGCATGGCGGCATGGGGATGGGGATCGGCTGGTCCCTGTTCGAGGAGATGATCATCGACGCCAAGACCGGTGTGGTGCGCAACCCCAACCTGCTCGACTACAAGTTCCCCACCATGCTGGATTTGCCCGAGCTGGAATGCGACTTCGTGCAGACCTACGAGCCCCAGTCGGTCTATGGCCACAAATCCCTGGGGGAACCGCCCATTATCTCGCCGGGCCCGGCGATCCGTAATGCTATCAGCATGGCGACCGGCGTCGCCATCAACGAGCTGCCCATCACCCCCAAGACCCTGTTCCGGGAGTTTGTCGCGGCGGGTTTGATTGGCGAGGGATCAGGGGAGGAGCAACACCATGTTTGATATTGCCCGTTACTACAAGGCGCACAGTGTGGCCGAGGCGGTCGCCCTGCGTCAGGCTGACCCCGAGGCGCGTTTGCTGGCAGGCGGCACCGATGTGATGATCCAGCTGCATCACCTCAACACCGCCTATCGCCATATCGTTGATATTCACGACTTGCCCGAACTCAAAGGGGTGTGCGAGTTGCCTGATGGGTCGATCCGCATCGGCTCCGGCACCACCTTTACCGAGATCATCGAGAACGAACTGGTGCAGCGCCGCCTGCCGATGCTGGCCGAGGCGGCCGCCACCATCGCCGGGCCGCAGATCCGCAACGTCGCCACCTATGGCGGCAATATCTGCAACGGCGCTACCAGTGCTGACTCGGCAGCGCCGACTGTCGCGCTGGAAGCAGAGCTTGAAATTGCGGGGCCCGATGGCACACGCCGCATCCCCATCGCCGGTTTTCACACCGGCCCCGGCAAGGTGGCGCTGCAACCGGCGGAAATCCTGGTGGCGTTTCATTTCGCCCCGGATTCTCACCCCCATGTGGGCTCCCACTACTTCAAATACGCCATGCGCGATGCCATGGATATCGCCACCATCGGCTGCGCCGCCTACTGTCAGATTGAGGATGGTCACTTCAAGCGTCTACGGCTGGCCTACGGGGTGGCGGCCCCAACGCCGGTGCGCACGCCTCACGCAGAAGCTGCGGCCGAGGGGCAACCGCTGACTCGCGCCACACTGGCCGCCATTGCCGAGGCGGTGGTGGCCGATGTGGCGCCGCGCTCCTCCTGGCGGGCGGAGAAGGAGTTTCGCCTACACCTCATCAAAACCCTGGCGCAGCGGGTGGTCGCCTGCGCAGTCGAACGTGCCGGAGGCAAGATCCTATGATGCAACCGCAAAGCTGTCCTGCAGTGGAGATCCAGTGCGAGATCAACGGCAAACCCTACTCCTACGCTGTGTCGCCCACCATGTCGCTGCTTCATTTCCTGCGCGGGCAGGGGCTTATCAGTGTGAAAGAGGGGTGCAGTGTCGGTGAGTGCGGCGCCTGTACCGTGCGGGTGAATGGCACGGCTATCGACAGCTGCCTCTATCTGGCAGTGTGGGCTGATGGCAAATCCATTCGTACCGTAGAGGGGGAGCGCAAAGGCAATGAGCTCTCCGACGTGCAGCAGGCCTTTATCGACGAGGGGGCGGTGCAGTGCGGTTTTTGCACCCCGGGTCTCGTGATGGCGAGTGCGGCCTTGCTCGACAAGACCGAGCGCCGTCCGCTGACCGATGCGGAGATCCGTCGCGGGCTGTCAGGCAACCTCTGCCGCTGTACCGGTTATCAGAACGTGGTGCGGGCGGTGAAGAGGTGCTGCAAAGGGTGATAGTTCGGGTGCCGTGAGTGGTGCGTGCCGTTGTTTGAAAAAAGGAAATCAAGCCGCCCAAAAACACAGGCCCGCCTCGAAAGAGGCGGGCCTGCTGCTGAGTGTGGTCAGGAGACATCACACTTTTGGCTGGTCGATCACCAATTTGCCATCTTTGACCGGAATGGTGGCGCCCGGGGCTTGCTTCATGCGGATCACCCCCTCCTGACCTGCGAGGCGATAGGTCACGTCATAACCAATGGTGTTGACGCTCGTATCCTGCACCGTCTTGCAGCGCTGCTCGGTGGTGGTATAGGTGTCGCCCGCCTGCATATTGCCTTGCACCTGATTGCCGGCGTAGCCACCCGCAACCGCTCCGGCGGCAGTCGCAACCTTCTTGCCGCTGCCACCGCCAAACTGGTGGCCGAGCACACCACCCAGCGCGGCGCCAACCACGGTGCCAAGGATCTTGTTCTCATCCTGCACCGGTTTGCGGTGGGTGAGCGTGACGTTGCGACACTCCTGTCGGGGAGTCTTGATGGTCTCTGTGACCGGCTTGCTGGCAATCACTTCGGCAAAGATGGGGGTCGGTGTAAAGAGCGAGCCACTGGCCGCTGCCGACAGAGCCAGTGCGGATGCGACGCCAATACCGATACCTGCCATCATGGATCTGTTCATTTTATGGTTCTCCTGCATACCCATACGGGCTGTTCCAATCTGGCGCCATCTTGTCATAACCGGTTGGCCGGACAAGGCGAGGGAGATGGGCCTGCGACAGGCACTGGCAAGGTCAAAAGACAGCCACCATGAAAAAGTGTCTGGCTTTGGCGACAACGGACTAAAAGTGACCGGTTTCCGGCGCATGGCCAGCTTTGTCAGTGTGATAAGGAGCAATTCGAGTCGCAATTTGCAAGGCGCGAGGTGAGCAGAATGCCAGAGTGGCAAAGTGCTGACGGGGGCAGGTCAAGGAAGGTCTTGAACAAGGGCATTATTCGTTGAGATGGCCACGCAAGTGGTTGATAAATGGCTCCAGCCCCATCGGATGTTGGCCGATAAGAGATCACGGCAAGCATTTTGCTTTGCTTGGGTGAAGCAGAGGGTGAACGGGTCGGCAGACAACGGCGTAAGGCCTGAAATGAAGACGTTCACCCGAGATCACCGGATCAACGAGGGGGAGATATGTCAATGTTACCCAGCTGGATCACCCCGGCCATCCAGGCCAACATCATCACGGTGCAGCAGGCCGAACGTCTGCTCTCATCCCTCTACCGACCCCTGGCCGAGCAGGGAGAGGAGCTTCCCGCCGATATCGCCGACATCAGTCTCAAGCTCTACTGCTTTCGCCAGCAGGGGCGGGTGCGCCACTAAGGCTGACAAAAGAACACCCCGCGCCAGGCACGGGGTGTTGTCACTCATGTATCACAGGCCCATCAGGCCAACATCACTTGCGCCACCAGCATCAGGGCGCCAAATCCCAGCACAAAGCCCACCATGGGCAGCACGAACTTGACCCACTTGTTGAACTGGATGCCGAGCATCTGCAAAGTGACCAGCACCAGTCCGGTGGGGGCCAGGAACAGCATGGCGTATTGCCCCCAGTTGTAGGCCGACACCACGATATAGCGGGGGATCATCACAGTATCTGCCAGCGGTGCCATGATGGGCATGGAGAGCACTGCGAGCCCCGAGGAGGAGGGTACCACCAGCCCCAAGAGGGTGAACACCAGCATCTGTGCCACCGCGAACACGGCGCCATGCATGCCGGAGACCAGATCGGAGGCGTAGGCCAGAATAGTGTCCGAGATCATCCCCTGATCCAGTACCAGATTGACCCCCCGCGCCAGCCCGATGATGAGGGAGACGGCCACCAGCTCCGACGCCCCCTGAGTGAAGGCCTCGACCGCCTCTTTCTCTTTGAGACCCGAGATAAAAATGATGATGATGGCGATGGTCAGGAAGGAAGCTGCCATCTGCGGAAACCACCAACCGGCCATGGATACGCCCCACACCATCAGCGGGAAGGCGAGGATAAACAGGGTCAGAATGATCTTGCGGCGCAGGGTGAAGGGCACCCCTTCATCCATGGCGCCCTCTTTGAGAAATCGGGCGCGAAAACTCTCTCTGTCCTCATAGGTGTAGGAGAAGGCCGGATTGGCCTTGATCTTCTTGCAGTACCAGTAGAGATAACCGATCACCACCAGGGTGCCCACCAGACAGCCAATGGCGCGAAAGATCAGCCCCTCGGTAAAGGGAATGCCGGCGGCATTGGAGGCGATCACCACCGAGAAGGGATTGATGGTGGAAAAGGTGGTGCCCATGGAGGCGGCGAGGAAGATGGCCCCTACGCAGACGATGGAGTCATAGCCGAGCGCCAGAAAGATGGGCACCAGTATGGGGTAGAAGGCGACCGCCTCTTCCTCCAGTCCGCAGGTGGTGCCTCCCAGCGCCATCACGAAGCAGACCAGCGCCACAAACAGGAACTCGTTGCCCCGGGTCTTGCGCGATAGCGCCACCAACCCCGCACTGAATGCGCCTGTCTTGTTGATGACGCCGATCAGCCCCCCGAGCACCAGAATAAAGACGATGATATCCGCCCCCTCTATGGTGCCCTTGACCATGCTGACTGCCACGTCACCGAGCCCCTTGGGCGCTTGCTCCAATCGGGCATAGGAGCCGGGAATGGCAATGGGCTTGCGGATGGTGCCGTTGGTAAATTGCTCCACCGCAATATTGATATTGAGTTTTGCCAGGGCATCCTGGGTTGCGGGAAGTCGGCTTATTTCCCCCTGTGGGCTATTGACCATCAGGCTTTCACTGGCCGGATTATAAGAGAGCTTGGCATAGGCGCCCGCCGGAATTATCCAGGTCAGCGCAATGGCCAGTAACATAATAAGAAACAGAATGGTAAATGCAGTAGGGAATTGTCTGCGTGGTGTGGTATTCGGCACGGCACACATAAAATGCTCCTTGATAAAGCAGGTTTGGGCTCGGCGGAATATCGGGTCGATAGGGTTTCTGCGTCATACATCCAAGGTACGCAAACTCACTGTGTATTGCGTAGTGATTGGCGAGAAATCTGGCCTGATATTGAACATCCGGTAGATTGTTTCACGTTGTAACCGTAACCCGTGCGCGGCTGGATGAACATGGCGCCATGCTCGCTTTATGGGATGGCTCACAGAATTTATTTGTTATGAATTTAATGACTGGGGTGAAATAAATGGCGTTATGCAATAACTATTTCAGCTTTTGTTTAACGTGGCTTGCCTTAAATAAATGTTATGAAAATAGTGCGCGCCGAGATGAATGGAGTGGCATATAAAGCAGCTTTGACGGAATAATATTCCACTATCGTCATTTTTAGTTATTCTCCAAAAATAGCCTGTGAAAAAAATGGCACGCTTTCCCGTAATGAAATATTTTTTTTGCAACGAAAACAGGGGGCCCCTGTTGGCAGCAGGCTGCCCCTGTCTAAGACGTTTTGCTAATACCTGCCGCCACAGGCTCGCTGTTAGGCTGTCATCCCCATAAGAGACCTGTGACGGGCAGGATGCCCATGTCGCTTCTTGGCCTCTGAATCATCCCGGAACAGCCCGTTTTGTGCCACCTGTGAGGAAGGAATCCGATGACAGTGCAGAACATCTATGAGCGCGACCTTGCCAAAACCGCCGCCAATTTTGAGGCCCTGACCCCCATCAGCTTTTTGGGGCGGGCGGAGCGGGTCTATCCCGACTATCCGGCGCTGATCCACGGCTCGCTGCGCCAGAGCTGGGGCGAAACAGCCCGCCGTTGCCGCCAGCTGGCCTCGGCCCTGCGGCTTAGCGGCATCGGGGAGGGGGATACCGTCTCCATCGTTGCGCCCAATATCCCGGCGATGTTTGAAGCCCACTTCGGGGTGCCCATGAGCGGCGCCGTGCTCAACACCATCAATACCCGGCTCGATGCCGAGTCGATGGCCTTTATCTTCCAGCATGCCCAGAGCAAGGTGGTGCTGGTGGACAGGGAGTTCGGCGCCGTGGTGCGCAAGGCGCTGGATCTGCTGAAGAGCCAACCGTTGGTCATCGCCATCGACGATCCCCTCTACCGGGAGGGTGCGCTGATCAGTGACCTCGACTATGAGGCGTTTCTTGCAGAGGGGAATGGGGATGAGCCTGGCTGGCTGCCGCAAGATGAGTGGCAGGCCATCTCCCTTAACTACACCTCCGGCACTACCGGCAATCCCAAGGGGGTGGTCTATCACCATCGTGGCGCCCACCTCAATGCCATCAACAATGTGCTCTCCTGGGAGCTACCCAAACACCCCGTCTATCTCTGGACCTTGCCGATGTTTCACTGCAATGGCTGGTGTTTCCCCTGGACGCTGGCGGCCACCGCCGGGGTGAGCATCTGCCTGCGCCATGTGCAGGCGGCCGCCATTTATGAGGCGCTGCACGAGCACAAGGTGAGCCATTTTTGCGCGGCGCCCATCGTGCTCAATATGCTCAACAATGCCGATCCGGCACTCAAGCAGGGGCTGGATCACCCCATCAAGGTGATGACCGCTGGCGCTGCGCCCCCCGCCACCGTGATCGCCGGTATGGAAGCGATGGGGATCGCCGTGACCCACGTCTATGGCCTGACCGAAACCTATGGTCCCTGCGTGTTGTGCGAGCCGCAAAGAAGCTGGCAAGGTCAGGATGCCACCACGCTCTCCCGCCTCAAGGCGCGCCAGGGGGTGGCATCCCCGCTGCAGGGAGAGATGCGGGTCATCAACCCGGTCAGCGGCGAGCCGGTGGCCAAAGATGGCAAAACCATGGGGGAGATAGTGCTGCGCGGCAATGTGGTGATGAAGGGTTATCTCAAGAACCCGGATGCCAGCGCTGAGGCGATGGCGGAGGGGTGGTTTCGCAGTGGCGATCTGGCTGTATGGCACCCGGATGGTTATGTGGAGATCAAGGACAGATCCAAGGACATCATCATCTCCGGCGGGGAGAATATCTCCAGTCTGGAGGTGGAAGATGTGCTCTATCGCCATCCCGATGTGGACGAAGCTGCGGTGATCGCCATGCCCGATGAGAAGTGGGGAGAGGTGCCCTGCGCCTTCGTCAAACTGAAAGAGGGGCGAGAGGCCACCCAGGCGGAGTTGATCGCCTTTTGCCGGGAGCAGATGGCCCACTTCAAGGCCCCTAAACGCATCATCTTTACCCCGCTGCCGAAAACCTCTACCGGCAAGGTGCAAAAGTTTGTGCTGCGCAAACAGCTGGGGTAGTGGCCTGGTCGTAAGGCGCCAGCACAGCCATTCATAAGAGGGAGATTCGAGAGAGCTGGAGGGCTGCTGGCCCTCCCGTTGTATGGCTAGGAAGCCTTGCAGGCGACGCAGTTGCGGCCGCTCTGTTTGGCCTGATAGAGCATCTGATCGGCGCGGGCGTAGAGGCTCTCCATCAGCTCCCCCTCGCCATTTTCCACCAGTCCGGCGCTGATGGTGATGACCAGCTTATCTCCATCTGGCAGGGGCAGCGGGCTTTGCATCACCTGCAGGCGCAGCCGCTCGGCCAGGGATGCGGCGGCCAAGAGGGTGGTGTTGGGCAGCAAGATGGCAAACTCGTCACCGCCGATGCGGGCCAGCACATCTTCGCTGCGCAGCACCGATTGCATCACCCTGCCCAGATGCACCAGCGCGCTATCCCCAAGGGGATGACCGAAGCGATCGTTGATGCACTTGAACTGATCCACATCCAGCACCATCAGCACCGAGGTGAGGTGGTGGCGCATGTCCAGACTGAGGTTCTTCTCGCACATTTCGAAAAAGAAACGGCGGTTGTATAGACCGGTGAGGCCATCGCGCACCGACTGCTGGTGCAGCTGCTCCTTGAGCTGGTGCAGTTCGGTAATGTCGGAGGAGATACCGATCAGGGTGGGAGTGCCATCCCCCAACAGAAAGGGCACCTTGACCGACCAGTAGTAGTGCTGATTTCCCTCGGGATCGGTCAACATCTCTTCCCCGGCTTGCAGCTCGCCGGTTTCGAATACCCGGTTGTCCAGTCGCCACAGCTGGCAGGCGCTGGCCGCGGGGATCACCTCGTCATCGCGCCGGTTGATGATCTGCTCGGCAGGAAGGCCCAGCAGATCGGCGACCTTTTGGTTGACGTAGAGAAAGCGGTGCAGGCTGTCCTTCATATAGATATGGGCATCCACGTTGGCGAGGATGATTTCCAGCAGCTGATGCTGCTCCGCCATGCGGGCCTCAATCAGCTTGTGTTCGGTGATATCGGTGGAGATGCCGCACAGGCCGATCAGGTTGCCGTCCCGGTCATACATGGGCTTTTTAACGGTCCAGTAGCAACGCTTTTCCCCGGTGGTTTTGAGGTAGTTGATCTCCTCCTGGGCGAGGGCGAGCTGCTGCTCCAGTACCAGTTGGTCGTTGCGCTGAATCGCATCCGAGAATTCGAGATCAAAAAAAGCCCGATCATCCTGCCCCTGCAACTCGGCGAGGGTGCAGCCAAAGAGATCCAGCACCGCCTGATTGGCATAGGTGTAACGGCCCGCCAGATCCTTGGTGAACATGTAGGCGTCCGTCTCGTTGAAGATGGCTTTGAGGTGATCCAGCTCATGCTGTAATCGAATGGAGAAGGGGTCATCCTTCATGGAGTTAACCATCCTTGGTTAAGGGCGTCGTTGTATACAGCGCGAATATATGTGCCAACGGTTTAAATTAAGCACTTCACAGGCCATATTTCGCGTTTATTTCCGCAGGATCTGCGCCATGTCACACGATTGTCATCGTTGGTGTGGTCAAAGGAAATCAACTGAGTCCATGGCTGTTCAGATAACTGTCCCACTCATATCGGCCCAGCTTCATGGGCCAGCAGCAAAGAAATTGCCAGGCAGTCAAATATGCCAGCCCGAGCGGCAGAAAGGGCAACAAACAGGTCTTTAATCAAACTATTTTCACTGTGCCCCTGATACCATTGCCGCACTATTTGGCTTGGGGAGTGCAGGATGGCAGAGCGAACAGTATTTGACTGGCAGGAACCGATTACATGGGATGGGCCGGGAACTATTGACGGAGTGGTGGAAAAGTTGGCCGGTGATCGGCTGGATCGCGCCCGCTATGCCGAGTTTCTGACCAACTACCTGGCCGCCGAAGGCAAGCAGCGCAACTATGTGCTTAACCTCAATGCCGAATGGGGGGCAGGGAAAACCTGGTTTATCAAGCGCTGGTATATGGAGCTGAAAGCGCACTATCCCACCGTCTATATCGATGCCTGGCAGCAGGACTTTTCCGATGATCCCTTGCTTACGGTGATTTCATCGATCATTGAACAACTGAAAGCAGAAGCGGGTAGCCCTCAGCTTTCCCCCTATTTGTCGACCAAGCTGGCTTCATTACTGAAAGCAACTGCGCCGATAGTGACCAAGGCTTTGTTTAAAAAAGTCTCTGGCATCAATATCGATGAAGTCCAGGAGGTCATTACAGCTGATGACGCGGGCAAACTGGTTGAATCACTTTTTCAAGATACTCGTAAAAAGACAGACGCAGTACAGTTGCTCAAGCATGAAATAAAACAGTGGGTTGAAGCAATTATTGGCAAGAAAAAGAAACAGGCACCCGCATTTATCCTGATTGATGAACTGGATCGTTGCCGCCCCTCTTATGCGGTAGAGATGCTGGAAACCATTAAGCATATTTTCGATATCCCCGGTGTGGTTTTTGTATTAGCAACAGATACCGAGCAGTTGCAGCATGCTATTAAGGTTATTTATGGGGCTGGTTTTGATGCGCAAAATTATCTTGGGCGTTTCTTTCAACGAAAGTTCACACTGAATGCCATTTCAAAACGCGATTTCATTACTACAAAGCTAGAAAATCGTATCCCTCTGACATCAAGCATTAAAATGTGGCCAGACATTATGGCACCGAATGTGATTATAAATGTGATAACAGCCATATGTGATTATTTTTCTATGAGTTTGAGGCAAGTAGAACAACTTGTAGATAGATTTGTTGCGCTTATGAACATTAATTCACACGATGATGGGCAAATAGGTAGGCTGGATTTCATCTTTCTTGTTTATCTTTTTGCTTTGCATGAAAAAGACTATTCTTATTATAGATTGATTTCAGAGGGCAGAGTAGAAAGGCGTGGAGTTGGTGAACAGCATATAAATTCATTTGATGTGGCCTTGAGAAAACGGCAAGATAAAACCATACAGATTTCTTTATCACCAAGTCTAGTTTTAGGTAAACCTGTAAATGATATATGGAAGGATGGTGAATACAATATTTCACTTATTTCATTGTTATACCATTCATATGAAATGATGATATTGCATGCCCATCATGCTAAATACAAATTAAATAATGACTCCGAATTGAAAAATGCAATGTCTTTACATGTAAGTATTAATCCACTTAGTCACGTCGAAGCAGCTTTACTGGCTAGGCCTGAATTATCTCAGCTCGAACATCGTTTCGAGATATATAGAAATTTTGTGGAGTTGTCTGTTCATTTTGATTAAATAAAGCCGGGATAACCCGGCTATATTTAAAACTTATTTATTATGCCGCTCATAAAGCCGCTGAACGACATCCTGTAATCCCAGCCCCTCGTTTTGCAGCAGTACGGTCAGGTGGTAGAGCAGATCGGCGGATTCGTTGATGAGCTCCTCCCGATCCTTGGCCATGGCGGCCAGCGCCACTTCGACACCTTCCTCACCGACCTTCTGGGCGATGCGCTTTGTCCCTTTGCCGTAGAGGCTGGCGGTGTAGCTGGTGGCCGGATCGGCCCCTTTGCGGGCGGCCAGGATCTGTTCCAGCTCTGCCAGAAAACCGAGTGGTGGCACCGGGTGACCATGGAAGCAGGAGGTTGTCCCTTTGTGGCAGGTGGGGCCGACGGGGTTGGTGGCAATCAGCAGGGAATCCTGATCGCAGTCGGTGCTGATGGCCACGAGTTGGAGCACATGGCCCGAGCTTTCACCCTTGGTCCAGAGCCGCTGTTTGCTGCGGCTAAAGAAGGTGACCTGACCTGTGGTCTGGGTCTTTTCCAACGCCTCGCGGGTCATAAAGCCCTGCATCAGCACCTCGCCGCTGGCGGCGTGCTGGACGATGGCGGGGATCATGCCATCGCATTTTTCCCAGTCGAGCTGCTCGGCAAGGGGGCGCGCGCTGGCGGTTGTTTGTGCATTTTCAGAGAAGTTATTCACGGATGGCGACTCCTTCGGTTTTCAGCCAGCGTTTCAATTCGGGAATGGGGATAAGGCCCTTGTGGAACACGGAGGCGGCCAGCGCCCCATCCACATCGGCGAGGGTGAAGGCATCGCGAAAGTGCGCCATGGCACCGGCGCCGCCGGAGGCGATCAGCGGCACCTTGCAGACGCTGCGCACCAGCTTGAGCTGGTCGAGATCATAACCCTGACGCATGCCGTCCTGATTCATCACGTTCAGCACGATTTCGCCCGCGCCGCGTTTTTGCACCTCCTGCACCCAGTCGAGAGTGTGCCAGGCGGTGGTGCGGGTGCGGCTCTCGTCACCGGTAAACTGTTTGACCTGATAGTGGCCCGTGTCGGCGTCGAAGTAGGAGTCAATGCCCACCACCACGCACTGCACGCCAAAGCGCTCGGCCAGTCGGCTGATAAGCGTCGGGTCGGCAAGGGCAGGGGAGTTGATGGAGACCTTGTCGGCGCCAAATTCGAGGATCTGGCGGGCATCCTCCACGCTTTTGATGCCACCGGCGACGCAGAAGGGGATATCGATCACCTCCGCTACCCGGCTCACCCAGCTCTTGTCTACCACCCGCGCATCGCTGGAGGCGGTGATGTCATAGAACACCAGCTCGTCAGCGCCCTCTTCGGCGTAGCGGCGCGCCAACTCGACAATGCCGCCCATCACCTCGTGGTTGCGAAATTGCACCCCCTTGACCACCACGCCATCTTTCACGTCGAGGCAGGGGATAATGCGTCTTGCCAGCATCAGTTGCCTCCTGTGGTAACGGCCGCGGGGGCTTGCCAGCAGGCGATGGCGTCACCCACCGAGAACTTGCCCTCCAGCAGGGCGCGGCCAAGGATAATCCCCTTGACGCCGGAGCCCTTGAGCGCCTCGATATCCGCGATGCCGCCAATGCCGCCGGAAGCCTGAAAGGCGACGCTCGGGTAGCGGGCGCAGAGATCCCGATAGAGCTCGACGTTGGTGCCAGCCAGGGTGCCGTCACGGCTGATGTCGGTACAGAGCACATGCTTGAGCCCGGCGGGGAGGAAGCGCTCGATCAGCGCTTCAATGGTCACACCGCTGTTCTCCTGCCAGCCTGCCACAGCGATATGGCGATTGCCCTGCTCATCGATATTGACGTCCAGCGCCAGCACGATCTGCTCGGGGCCATATTTCTCCATCCAGCTCGCCACCAGATCCGGGGATTTGACGGCGGTGGAGCCAATCACCACCCGGCTGGCGCCGGCGGCCAGCAGATCCGCCACATCCTGTTCGGTGCGCACGCCGCCACCGACCTGAACCGGTGCTTCGGTGGCCGACAGCAGTTGAGTCAGCAGGGGGAGCTGGCGAGCCTTGGCATCCTTGGCACCGTCCAGATCCACCAGATGGAGCTGCACCGCCCCCTGGGAGACATATTCATCGAAGCGGGCCTGCGGGCTGCTGCTGTATTCGGTCTTCTGCTGGTAGTCCCCCTGATAGAGGCGAACCACCTGACCGTTGATAAGGTCAATTGCGGGAATGATCATGCTAGTCACAGCTCCAGAAAATTTTGCAGCAAACGGGCACCGGCTGCGCCTGAGCGCTCCGGGTGGAATTGGGCGCCGAAGAAGTTGTCACGACCGACGATGGCGGTAAACGGCTGGCCATAGTCGCAGGTCGCCAGCGTCGCTTCGGTCACCTCCAGCGCATAGGAGTGCACGAAGTAGAAGTAGCTGCCGCTCGCGATCCCCGTGAGCAGAGGATGGGTCTCGTCATGCTCAATCTGGTTCCAGCCCATATGGGGCAGGCGCAGATTACCCACCTCCATCAGCCGGATCTTGCCCGGCACTATGCCGAGACAGTCGATGAGATCGCCTTCACTGGCATCGGCACTCATGCTCTCTTCGGAGGCCTCCGCCAGCATCTGCATGCCGAGGCAAAAGCCCAGTAGCGGCTGCTTGGCGGCGCGAATTAGCGGTATCAGCCCGCGCTCGTTGAGGTTTTTCATAGCGGCCACCGCGGTGCCGACACCGGGCAGGATCAGCTTGTCCGCCTGCTCGATATCGGCCGCCACGCTTGAGACCAGCGGCTGCACGCCGAGGCGCTCGAACGCCATTCTGACCGAGGCCAGATTGGCGCAGCCAGTATCGATAATGACCAGCTTCTGCTTGCTCACATCCATCACAGCACTCCCTTGCTGGAGGGAAGCTCGCTCCCTTCCACCCGAATGGCCTGACGCAGGGCGCGGCCAAAGCCTTTGAACAGCGCCTCCACCTGATGGTGGGTGTTGCCGCTGCCCACCTTCATCTGTAAGGTGATGGCCATGGCATCCGACAGCGAGCGGAAGAAGTGGGGCACCATCTCGGTGGCCATCTCGCCCACGTTGTCGCGGCCAAAGCCGCTCGGGCAGTCAAACACGAAGTAGGGGCGACCGCTCAAGTCCAGCGCTGTGCTCACTTCCTGCTCGGTCAGCGGACGCGCATCGATCACCGCTTGCACCTCGTCCATCGCCAGCACAAAGCCGAAGCGGCCGATACCGCGCTTGTTGCCAAGGGCTTGACGCAGCGCCTGACCCAGCGCTAGCCCTACATCTTCTACCGTGTGGTGATCGTCGATATGCAGATCACCGCTGACGTTCAGCTTGAGCTGGAAACCGGCGTGGGTGGCAATTTGATCCAGCATGTGATCAAAGAAACCGATGCCGGTGGCGATCTGGTTGCCGCCGCTCTTGTCCAAGTCAACAGCTACCTGAATGCGGGTCTCCTTGGTATAGCGTTCCACCGAGGCTACGCGCCCCTTAGATAACAGCTGATCACGGATGGCGAGCCAGTCGTGATCCTGCGGGTGGTAGCGAATACCGCCAATGCCCATGTTCTCGGCCAGCTGCAGATCGGTCTGGCGATCGCCAATCACGAAGGAGTTGGCAAAGTCGATGCGACCCGAGGCGAGATACTCCTTTACCAGCCCGAGGTGGGGCTTGCGGCAGCTGCAACCGTCGGTGGGGAAGTGCGGGCAGATCAGCACCTGCTCCCACTTCACCCCTTGCGATTCAAACAGGTGCATCATCAGGTCGTGGGGTGGCTGGAAGTTCTCCAGCGGCAGGCTGGCGGTGCCCAACCCATCCTGGTTGGTCACCATCACCAGCACGTAACCGGCGGCCTGCAACTCGCGCAGCACCGGAATGACCATGGGCTCGAAGCGAAGCTTGGCGAGGCTATCCACCTGCTTGTCGGTCACTGGCTCTTCAATCAGGGTGCCGTCGCGGTCGATAAACAAAAACGGGGTCTTCATCGCTACATCCTTGTCTTACAAAGTGGGAGAGGGCAGATCACGCAATACCGCCAGCACGGCATCCATCTCGCCCTGATAGCCGATGGTGACGCGAATGCTGTTATCCAAGCCGGGTTTGGTCGAGAAATCCCGCAGTATGATGCCAGCGGCCTTCATGGCGGCAAAGACGGCGGCGCCATCAACAAAGCGCACTAGCACGAAGTTGCCCTTGTCCTCGAATACTTCATTCACGCAGGCAAGCGTTGCCAGCTCTGCCTTGAAGGCGGCTTTTTGCTTGTTGAGCTCTATCACTCGCTCGCGCATCAGCTCCAGCCCCATGGGGGAGAGGGCCTGCGCCGCGATCTGGGCGATGGGCTCGGGGATGGGGTAGGGGGCGATCACCTTGGCCAGCATGGCGATCACCTCGGGGCTTGCCAGCGTAAAGCCGCAGCGGATCCCCGCCAGGGCAAAAGCCTTGGAGAGGGTGCGGGTCACCACCAGATTGGGGAAGCGGGCCAGCAGGTCCACCACGGATGCTTCCGGGCAGAACTCGATATAGGCTTCGTCCACCACCACGATGGCGCGATCCCGGGCCTTCTCCAGCAGGGCGATTAGGCCGTCGCGCCCCACCAGATCCCCGGTGGGGTTGTTGGGGGAGCAGAGAAACACCAGTTTCACGTCGGACAGGCGATCGGCAATGGCGGGCCAGTCCGGCTGGCGGCTGGCGGTTAGCGGCTGCTCGACGATGCCGACGCCACAGGTCTCGGCGCTGATGGCGTACATGCCGTAGGTGGGCGGGCAGATGAGGATCTGATCTTCACCCGCTTCGCAGAAGGTGCGAATAAGCAGCTCGATGGCCTCGTCGGCGCCGCGGCTCACCAGCACCTGATCGGGATTAACCCCGGCATAGGCGGCATAGCCGTTCACCACCTCGGCCGGTTGGCACTCGGGGTAGCGGTTGAGGCGGCTTCCCTCGATGGTGAAGGGATAGGCCTGTGGCGCCTCGTTGGCGTTGAGCCAGACGTGGCCCTTGCCGCCGATGCGGCGGGCGGATTGATAAGGGGTGAGGGTCCGCACCACGCGGCGCGCCAGATTGGCAATGCTCATGACAAATCCTTCTGTTGTGCTGTTGGTTGGGGCGCGGCGGCCAGGGCGTTCAATCTGAGGGTGACGGCATTTTTGTGGCCATCGAGCCCTTCGGCCTGAGCAATGCGCTCGACGATAGGGCCAAGGCCGCGAATACCTTCTGCGCTCAGCTCTTGCACCGTGTAGCGGCGCTGATAATCGGCGAGGCCAAGGCTGGAGCAGGTGCGGGCATAGCCATAAGTTGGCAGGGTGTGATTGGTGCCGCTGGCGTAATCGCCGACCGACTCGGGGGTCCATGCTCCCAGAAAGATGGAACCGGCATTCTCAAGCTGGTCCAGCAGCTCGCGCGGGGCGCGGGTCTGCACAATCAGGTGCTCCGGCGCGTAGGCGTTGGAGATGGCACACGCCTCGGCCAGATCGTCACAGAGGATCACCAGACTGCTGCCGAGCGCCTGGGCGGCGATATCTCGGCGGCTCAACTTGGCCAGCTGGCTCTTGATTTCCCCAGCGATGGCATCGGCCAGCAGCGGCGAGGTGGTGACCAGCACTACCTGACTGTCTGGGCCATGCTCAGCCTGGGAGAGCAGATCCGCTGCCACGAAGGCGGGATTGGCGCTCTCGTCGGCAATCACCAGCACCTCGGAGGGGCCGGCGGGCATATCGATGGCGGCGCCGCGCCAGTCGCGGGATACCTGCCCCTTGGCTTCGGTCACATAGGCGTTGCCCGGGCCGAAGATCTTGTCCACCTTGGGGATGCTCTCGGTGCCGTACGCCATGGCGGCGATGGCCTGGGCGCCGCCGATGGCGAACACCTTCTCGACCCCGCAGGCGCGGGCGGCAAACAGGATCTCGTCGCTCGCCGGAGACGGGGTGCAGAGCACCACTTCACGGCAACCGGCGATAGCCGCCGGAATGGCCAGCATCATCACGGTGGAGGGGAGCGGCGCGCTGCCCCCCGGCACATAGAGGCCGACCCGACTGATGGGCTGGGTGCGCAGCTCGCACACCACACCGGGTTGGGTTTCCACCCGCACCACCGGCTGCACTTGTGCGGCATGGAAGGTGCGAATGTTGGCAATGGCTGCTTCGATGGCATTTTTGATGTCGTCATCCAGCCGCGCGCAGGCAGCTTCAATCTCATCTTCGCTAACGCGCAGCTGTTCACGGGGGGCGCGCTCGAAGCGCTGGCTCAGCTCGCGCAGGGCCTCATCGCCACGGCTGCGCACCGCGGCGATGATATCTCGCACCACGAGTCCGATATCGGCCTCGTCATTGAGGGCCGGACGGGTCAGCACGTCGGCCTGCTGGGCGGGGGAGAGGGTCTTCCAGATCAGGGTCTGCATGATATCCCTTCCTTATTCCATCATTTTTTCGATGGGCAGCACCAGAATGGAGCTGGCACCGAGGGCCTTGAGCTGCTCCATGGTCTCCCAGAACAGGGTCTCGCTGGATACGACGTGCAGGGCCACCTGATTGGTGTCACCGGCCAGTTGCATGATGGTGGGGCGCTCGGCACCCGGCAGCAGATCGGTGATGGCATCGAGCTTGTCTTTGGGGGCGTGCAGCATGATGTACTTGCTCTCGCGGGCCTGCTGCATCCCCTGAATGCGGGGCAGCAGTTTGTCGATGAGCTTCTGCTTGGCATCGGACAAGGGGTTGGGGGCCTGTACCAGTACCGCCTTGGAACGGTAGATCACTTCCACCTCTTTGAGGCCATTGGCTTCCAGGGTCGCGCCGGTGGAGACCAGATCGCAGATGGCATCAGCCAAGCCCGCTCGGGGTGCCACTTCCACCGAGCCGCCCAGCATAACGCTCTTGAAGCCGAGCCCTTTTTCGTCGAAGAAGCGCTTGAGCAGCCCGGGGTAGGAGGTGGCAATGCGCTTGCCCGCCAGACTCTGTGGCCCTGTGTAGGTCACATCTTCCGGTACCGCCAGCGAGAGGCGGCAGCCACCAAAGTCCAGCTGCTTGAGGGTTTTGACCTCGAAGGGGAGGCCTTGGGAGGCGCGAATAAGCTGCACCTCTTCCAGCACGTTCTCGCCGATGATGCCAAGGTCGACCACCCCTTCCATCACCAGACCCGGGATGTCGTCATCACGCACCCGCAGGATATCGATGGGCATGTTCTCGACATGGGCGATAAGGCGCTGCTCGCGCAGGTTGATTTTCAGGCCACAGCTCTTGAACAGGGCTTGGGAGTCCTGGCTCAGACGACCGGACTTTTGCATGGCGATACGCAGACGTTGTGTTTCCATTACTCGATTTCCTTCTAGTCAAAAACGAAAAAACCCTCGGAAGTGTGTGCTTCCGAGGGTTTATGAATCTTGCGGTCCTTTTGGAAGTCACCAGTTAAGTGTCTTCCAGCAGTCAACCTCCTGAAAGACTAGTCGGGATGATGATGGTGGTGATGAGTCTTCAGGGTGGTGAACTTCATGTAATCAATCCTTTACAAAATAAGATGTCGTAATTGACGCCTGATTTAAACTACCTGCCTTGACAGAAAATGCAACCCGAAATTGTGATTTGATCGATTAAAGTGGCGAAAACGGTTTTCTGGTCGATAACTAGACAATAACCCCTGCAGGAGTCGCCATCATGCCCAGCCAGGACCTGTTGTTCTCCATTTTGCCCCGGGCGCCCGCTGCGCCCGGCAGCGAAGAGATCAAGCGGGAAGTGAACCAGATCAGCAAAAAGCACCAGCTGCGCAAGACCAGCACTGACAACAGTGACTCCCAGCAGCGCCAGCAGGCATATAACACGCCCGCCAAGCGTGATCAGCCCAAGGCGGAGGAGGACGATCACAAGCCGGACCCCGAGCATCAGATCGATCTGTTCGTCTAGGCAGATTATCTGTCCCGCTTTTGCCGCGCTTTTGGCATAATGGCTGCTTTTGCTGCGGGACGCCCTTTTGACCATCCAGACCCTGTTCAAGCCAGATGGCCCTCTGGCCAGCCATATCGACGGTTTCAAAGCCCGCGCTCCCCAGCTGGAGATGGCCGAAGCGGTCGCACGCGCTATCAAGAGTGGTGGCCGTCTGCTGGTTGAGGCAGGAACCGGTACCGGCAAGACCTACGCCTATCTGGTGCCTGCGCTGGAATCCGGCAAGCGGGTGGTGATCAGCACCGGCTCCAAGAACCTGCAGGAGCAGCTCTTCTATCGGGATCTTCCGACCATCACAGGGGCGCTCTCCTACACCCCGCCGGTGGCCCTGCTCAAGGGTCGCAGCAACTATCTCTGCATCGAGCGGATGAACCGGCTCTTGAGTGAATCCCATCTGCAAAAGCCTGAGATCTTGAACGATCTGGTGAAGGTCAAATCCTGGTCCACCGCCACCGATAACGGCGATGTGGGGGATATTCCGGGATTGCAGGAGAACGCCGAGATCCTCGCCCACGTCACCAGCACCAACGATAACTGTCTCGGTCGCGACTGCCCCTATTACGACGACTGCCATCTGGTGGTGGCCCGACGCCGCGCCATGGATGCCCAGGTGGTGGTGATCAACCATCACCTCTTCTTCGCCGATATGGCGGTGAAAGACACCGGATTTGGCGAGTTGGTGCCACAGGCGCAAGTCTATGTCTTTGACGAGGCGCACCAGCTGCCGGAGATCGCCACCAACTACTTCGGCAAGTCGGTGGGTAGCCGAACGATTCAGGAGCTGGCGCAGGATATCCAGCTGGCCTATCGGGCAGAGGCCCACGACATGGCCCAGCTCGGCAAGGCGGCGGACCGGCTCGCTATCGCCAGTCAGGATCTGCGGCTCGCCTTCGGGGTGGATGGCGGTCGCGGTAATACCCGCGACATGCTGCGCCAGCCGCTCTGGGGGCAGGCTCTGGCTCGTCTTAACGACGCCATCGGGCTCTGCTACGAGGTGCTGAAACTCGCTCTCGGCCGGGGCGAGCAGCTGGATCACGCCTTCGAACGGATCAGTGAACTGCGCACCCGCCTGGGTGAAGTGCTGGCGGTCAACCAGACCGGTTTCTCATACTGGTACGATTGCTCACGGCTTCATTTCACCCTCAATCTGACGCCGCTGTCGGTGGCCGGGAGATTGGCCGAACCGTCTTGTTGCAGGGGGAGGACAACAAGCAGCGGCTGCTCAAGGAGTTTGTCGAGAATGGCCGTGCCGTGCTGGTGGCGACCAGCAGTTTCTGGGAGGGGATCGACGTGCGAGGGGCGGCGTTGTCGTGTGTTATCATCGACAAGCTGCCGTTTGCCAGCCCCGATGATCCGCTGCTCAAGGCGCGGGTGGATGATTGCAAGCTCAAGGGGGGGGATCCCTTCGCTGAGCTGCAGTTGCCCAAGGCGGTGATCGCCCTCAAACAGGGGGTGGGGCGGCTCATTCGTGATCGCAGTGATCACGGGGTGCTGGTGATCTGTGATCCACGGATGGTCAACAAACCTTACGGCGCCACCTTTATCAAGAGTCTGCCCGCCATTCCTCGCACCCGGGAGTTGGGGACGCTGGGGAGCTTTTTCGATCGCGGTGAATAAGTTTGCCGCCAGCTAACAGATTTGAACAACGGGTGAGCATATCTCGCTTGCCGGTTATGTAATTGACTGATTTTATAGAGATTGGAAAGCATGAACGAGTTGAAGATCCTGGCCGTAGATACCGCCACCGAAGCCTGCTCCGCCGCCCTGCTGGTGGGTGACAAGCTGTTCTCCCGCTGGGAGGAGGCGCCACGGGATCACACCCGAAAAATCCTGCCCATGGTTCAGGCTGTGTTAGAGGATGCCGGGATAAGTTTGAGTGACCTCGATGCCATCGCGTTCGGCCGCGGCCCGGGCTCCTTTACCGGCGTGCGGATCGGCATCAGTGTGGCGCAAGGTTTGGCGTTTGGCGCGGGAGTGCCGCTGATTGGCATCTCGACCCTGGCCGCCATGGCGCAAGGCGCCTATCGACTGGATGGCGCCGAGCAGGTGCTGACCGCCATCGATGCGCGGATGAACGAGGTCTATTTCGGCCGCTATGAGCTCATTGATGGCCGCATGCAGCTGGTGGGGGACGAGGTGGTGAGCGAACCCGCGGCACTTGTTGACGTCCGTGGCAAGCTTGCGGGCCTTGTGACCTGCGTCGGCACCGGTTTTGAAACCTATGGCGAGACCCTGAGTGGTCTGGCCGATGAGCTGGCGGTGAGCCAGGTGCGTTTCCCGGCTGCAGAAGACATGTTGCCGCTGGCCCGCGCCGCCTGGCTGGCGGGGGAGGCGGTACCGGTTGAACAAGCAACACCGGTCTATTTGCGTGACAAGGTGACCTGGAAAAAACTGCCGGGTCGCGAATAAGGGCAGGAGCGCTGACGTCATGTCGCTCTTGCCGCTCATCAGCTGCAATAAAAGCGGGTGGCCCGACGGGCCACGCCGGCAACAGGAGAGTGACATGATGCGTAATAGCAGAAGCGACATGATGAAACGCACTATGGTGGTCGGGGCGCTGGCTCTGCTGCTCGGGGCCTGCAGCTCGGTCCCCAAAGAGCTGGCTTATGAGCCCGAAAACCAGCTGGTGGCCTATCAGCCAGCCCTTGGCGGCATGGAGGGCAAACCGGCCCGCTGGAGCGGCGTTATCTCGGCGGTGCACAACAAGGCGGATCAGAGTGTTATTGAAGTAGTCTATCTGCCGCTTAAATCCAACGGTGTGCCGGAGCAGACCGAGCAGAGCCCGGGCCGTTTTCTGGCTATCATGAAGGGTTTTGTCGATCCGACCCTCTACGCCAAGGGGCGCAGTCTGACGGTGCTTGGCACCATAGGCAAACCGGTGGATAGCCAGATTGGCGAGCACAAGTACCGCTTCTCGGTGCTCAATGTGACGGGCAGCAAGCTGTGGCCGCCAGTCAAGGAGGTGGAGGTGCGCTATATGGACCCCTACTTCTACGACCCCTTTTACGATCCCTTCTGGCCGAGACGGCCGCTGCGTCGTTAAGGCTTGCCATGATCAAGAGCATCAAAAGCACTCTGCACGAACGTCTGCTCACCTTGGCAGATGGGCGGCGGGTAGCCCTGCTGGATAACCAGTCTGCGGAGCATGATCAGCAGGGCAAACCTCTGCTGATCGCCCTGCATGGCTGGCTCGACAACAGTGCCAGCTTCTTGCCACTCGCGCCGCATCTGGGGGATTTTCACCTCATTTGTGTCGATCTGCCGGGGCACGGTCACTCCGATCACAAAACCACCCCTTATGTCTTTGTCGACTGGCTCGACGATCTCTACCAGATCGTGCGGGCGGCCGGCTGGTCGCGTTTCACCCTGCTCGGTCACTCTCTCGGGGCGTTGATCGCCTCCGCCTATGCCGGGGTGTTTCCCGAACAGGTGGAGCGGTTGATCATGCTGGAGGGGTTGGGGCCGCTGAGCCAACCCGATGAGGAGGTAGCTGCCCAGCTGCGACGTGCGATTTTAAACCGCAGTCGCACCCGGGAGCGCAATGCCAACGGCTTTGTCTCCATCGATGAAGCTGTCGCCGCCCGTTGCAAAGTGGCGGATATCACGCCGCAGGCGGCGCGTCTTATCTGTGAGCGGCAGCTTGAGATGAGGGCAGGGCGCTGGCATTGGCGCAGCGATCCCCGTTTGCGTGATCTTTCACCCCTGAGAATGAGCGAAGGGCAAGCCCGGGCGCTGATGGCGGCTATCCGCTGTCCTGTGCTGTTGATTCAGGGGGAGCAGGGCTTTGCTGCGCTTGAAGCCCAATGGCAGGCCCGTCAGGATGCCTTCCAGCAGATCGAACGGGTCATATTGGGTGGAAACCACCATTTTCATATGGAAAATTCGGTTGATACGGCCGTTTGTATCGTAAAGTTTTGTCAAGTTCGGTAGAATCGCCAGCTTTCAATAATTCCAGGTTTGTTTTCTCCCTCACATTTTTCTGTTGTTAATTTGCTGTTAATTGATGTTGCGCTGTGTAAATATGTGCGGCATTAGAGCATCAGCTTAAAACAACCGATTAAATGGATGTGAACCGGGACGGAGGCAACACAGTGAGCGCACAGGTGCTAGTTATGCAGGAGAAGTTTGTGGAAAAAGTCTGGCTGAAACGTTATCCGGAAGGGGTCCCCGCCGAGATCAATCCAGACCAATACAGCTCCCTGGTCGAGATGTTCGAATCCTCGGTGACCCAGTTTGCCGATCAGCCCGCCTTCGTCAATATGGGCCAAACCATCACCTACCGCCGACTGGAAGAGCAGTCCCGCGCCTTTGCTGCCTACCTGCAAAACGAGCTGAAATTGGAGAAAGGTGATCGGGTTGCGGTGATGATGCCTAACCTGCTGCAATACCCCATCGCCGTGTTTGGCATCCTGCGCGCCGGCATGATAGTGGTCAACGTCAACCCGCTCTATACCCCGCGTGAGCTGGAGCACCAGCTCAAAGATTCCGGTGCCAAAGCCATCGTTATCGTCTCCAACTTCGCCCATACCCTGGAAAAGGTGGTCTACGACACCCCGATCAAGCACGTTATCCTGACCCGGATGGGGGACAACCTGGGGCTGGCCAAGGGCACCCTGGTCAACTTCGTGGTCAAGTACGTCAAGAAGCTGGTGCCGAAATACAATCTGCCCCACGCCACTACCATGCGTCAGGCCCTCTCCAAGGGGCGTTTCCTGCAGTACATCAAGCCGGAGATCACCAACGACGATCTCGCCTTCCTGCAGTACACCGGTGGCACCACCGGCCTCTCCAAAGGGGCCATGCTGACTCATCGCAACATGATTGCCAACGTCGAGCAGTGCCTCGGCGTCTATGGCCCCATGCTGGAGCGCGGCAAGGAGTTCGTGGTCACCGCGCTGCCGCTTTATCACGTCTTCGCCCTGACCGTGAACTGCCTGCTCTTTATGCGCATCGGCGGTTACAACCTGCTGATCAGCAACCCGCGCGACATCCCGGGTTTTGTCAAAGAGATCAAGAAGTATCCCTTCACCTGCATTACCGGGGTTAACACCCTGTTCAATGCGCTGGTCAACAACGAAGAGTTTCAGGGGATCGCCTTTGACAAGCTCAAGCTCACCATCGGCGGCGGCATGGCAGTGCAGCGCGCGGTTGCGGAGAAGTGGAAGACACTGACCGACACCCCGCTGCTGGAAGGCTATGGCCTGACCGAGTGTTCGCCACTGGTGAGCGTCTGCCCCTACGATCTGACCGATTACAACGGCTCCATCGGTCTGCCGGTCTGCTCTACCGAGATCCGGCTGGTGGATGACAACGGTCAGGTGATCCACGCCCTCGGCACCCCGGGCGAAATGCAGGTGCGCGGCCCGCAGGTGATGGTGGGCTACTGGCAGCGTCCCGAGGCGACCGCCGAAGTGATGCAGGATGGCTGGCTCTGTACCGGTGATATCGCCGTGTGCGACGAGCAGGGCTTCTTCAAGATCGTTGACCGCAAGAAGGACATGATCCTGGTCTCCGGTTTCAACGTCTATCCGAACGAGATCGAAGATGTCGTTGCCCTGCACCCGAAAGTGTTGGAAGTGGCCGCTGTCGGTGTGCCACACAAGGTCTCCGGCGAGTTGGTGAAGATCTTTGTGGTCAAGAAAGATCCAAAGCTGCAGGAGGACGAGATTATTGCCCACTGCCGCAAACATCTGACTGCCTATAAGGTGCCGAAACTGGTAGAATTTCGTGACGAACTTCCCAAGACCAATGTGGGCAAGATCCTGCGCCGCGTACTGCGTGACGAGGAGATTGCCAAGCAGTAAGGCGCTGCACCGGCTTTCTGGTGTGTCGCAGTGATGCAAAACCGTGGGTCATCCCACGGTTTTTTCTTTTTGGCCCTGATCAACCGCGCAGGCACAGATGCACTATCAACTTATCACTCAGCAAGCCGAACTTGAGCAGTATCTCGCTTCTCTGGCCGACGTTCCCCTGGCTATCGATACTGAATTCGTTCGCACCCGTACCTACTATCCCCAGCTTGGCCTGTTCCAGATCTATGACGGCGAGCATCTGGCGCTGCTGGATCCGCTTAGCTTGGATCTCTCCGCCCTCTGGCAACGACTGGGCAGGGAAGGGCAGATCGCCATCCTGCACGCCTCTGGCGAAGATCTGGAGCTTATCCAGCATCAGGCGGGCCACCTGCCCAACCAGATGCACGACACCCAGCTGGCAACCGCCTTTCTCGGTTACGGCGTCTCGGTCGGCTTTGGTGCGCTGGTGAACGAATTCCTTGGGGTTGAGCTGGAAAAAGATCAAGCGCGCACCGATTGGTTGGCCCGCCCGCTTACGCCACGTCAGCTTGAATACGCGGCAGCGGATGTCTTCTACCTGATGCCGCTCTACGAGAAGGTGATGGCCAAACTGCGGGAAAGCGGCAAGTTTGCCTGGTTCGAGCAGGAGTGCCAAAACCACTCCGCCCGCAAGACCCAGGGCAGCGATCCCCGTCAGGCATATCTTGACATCGTCAACGCCTGGCAACTGGGTCGCCGCGAGCTCGCCATTCTGCGCGAGCTGGCCGCCTGGCGCCAGCAAGAGGCGGTGCGCCGAGATCTGGCCCTCAACTTCGTGGTCAAAGAGCTGCACCTGTTCAAGGTGGCAGAGCGTCGTCCTGCCTCCTTGAGGGATCTCAACGAGCTCGGCCTCTCGCCCATCGAGATCAAGATCCACGGCAAGCGGATGCTCGATATCGTCGCCCGCGCGCAGCAGAGCGATCCTGACAGCTGGCCCGAGCCCATTCGTCGGTTGGTGGATTTCCCTCAGTACAAGGCCGAGCTCAAGCGCATCAAGGCCATGGTGGAAGAGAAGGCCAAGGCGAGCAATATTCCGCCCGAGCTGATTGCCAGCAAGAAGATCATTCACCAGTACTTCACCTGGAGCTGGCGGATGAACGACGAAGAGCGGGCCCGCAGCGACAAGCCGATGCTGCTGCAAGGGTGGCGTCATGAGCTGGTCGGTCACCTGCTGGCACAATAAGCCACCAGACGGTTGCACCTATAAATCAATCCTCACCCCCGGGTGGGGATTTTTATTGGGCGAAAGAGACAAACAGGCATGCAGAACTGGAGAACGCAGAGAGGACATGGCTGGCCGGAGTCGAGAATGAAAAAGAGAGCAGAGAAGAAAAGGCAGCGGCTAACACCGCTGCCTTTTTTGATCACCAGATAGGCTGGGTCAGGTAGGGGTTGCTCACCTTCTCGCGACCGAAGGTGGAGCTGGGGCCGTGGCCCGGGATAAAGACGATCTCGTCACCCAGCGGCAGCAGGGTCTCGGTGATCGACTTGATAAGCGTGCCATGATCCCCACGGGGGAAGTCGGTACGGCCGATACTACCGGCAAACAGCACATCGCCAACCCAGGCGAGCTGCTCGGCTTGAGAGAGCAGCACGATATGGCCCGGGGTGTGGCCGGGGCAGAAGTAGACATCCAGCTTGCACTGGCCAAGCTGCACCTTGTCACCCTGCTCAAGCCAGCGATCCGGTGTGAAGGCGGGGGTATGAGCGAAGCCGAACATCTGGCTCTGCTTGGGCAGCATGTCGAGCCAGAAGGCGTCCTCCTTGTGGGGGCCGGTAATGGCGACGCCGGTCTTTTCCCGCAGCTCGGCGGCGGCACCCACATGATCCAGATGACCGTGGGTCAGCAGGATGTGGGTCAGGGTCAGGCCGCGCTTGGCGATGGCGGCCAGCAGTTTGGCCGCTTCGCCGCCCGGATCGATCAGGGCCGCCTGATGGGTCTCGTCACACCAGATGAGGGAGCAGTTCTGGGCGAACTGGGTGACCGGAATCACCTCGAATTTCAACATAGAGTTCCTCTCTTGGGATGGGTCAGCCGCGCAGCGCGCTGGCATGCTGCTCGGCGAAATAGTCGAGACAGGCCTGTTTGTCACCGCGGAATACGATGCGCTCCTGCTTGTTGCCAAGCTGATAGAGATACATGGGGTCGTAGTAGCGGGTCAGCAGCAACGTGATCCAGGCCAGATGCAGCCCGGTATCACCGCTCTTTTCCTGCTCGGTGAGGGCGGTCTGCATCAGGGCATCCAGCTCGCGGTGGGCCTGATCGCCAAGACGGCGCTTGAGGCGGGCCAACGCATCGGTGAGATAGGCGGCAAACAGCGGCCATCCCTCTTCTTGGCCATACATGGCTTGATAGCGCAGCCAGAGATCGTGCACGTAATCTTCGCGGATCTGCTCGGCCCGATCGAACTGCGGCACATCCACCACCACCAGCGGTGCCTGACTCATGGCCTCATGGAGGGAGAGGGGCAGGCAGCAGCGGCCGATCAGGCGACTCTCATCTTCCACCACGAAGGCATGCTCGCCCTGATGGCGGCGCTTGAGCAGCTCGATGGCCATGTTGTTTTCAAAATTGATGTTGCTGGGCTGGCCGCCAGGCAGCTGACCAAATGACGAGCCCCTGTGATGGGCGTGTCCTTCCAGATCGAGCGCTTGGGCCACGTGGTCCAGCATATGGGTCTTGCCGGAGCCGGTCATGCCGGTCAGCACAGTCCAGTGGCACTCGGCAGAGGCCTTGTCCTGGGTGTCGATTAGGAAACGGCGCAGCTCCTTGTAGCCACCGGCGACGCGGGGGCGAGTCACCCCGGCATCAGCCAGCCACTGTTGTACGGTTTGCGAGCGCAGGCCGCCGCGAAAGCAGTAGAGCAGGGCATCGGGCTGCTTGCGCAACTGCGCCAGCCAGCCTTCGAGTCGTTCGGCACGTACTGCTCCCCCCACCAGCTTGTGTCCAAGCTCAATGGCGGCGGCCTGACCCTGCTTCTTGAAGCAGGTCCCCACCTGGGCGCGCTCATCGTCTGTCATCAAGGGCAGGCTGGTCGAGCAGGGGAAGGCCCCCTCCTTGAACTCGATGGGGGCGCGCACATCAATCAACGGCACATCGCCTAAAAAAATCTGGGCGTAGTCCGTGGCCAGTGGCAATTCACTCATTGGACAATCTCGATAAAGCGGGAGCCCTCAAGGGGCTTGATCTGACCGATGGGCGAGAGTTCTAGCCCAGCGTCTTGCGCGATGGCGAGCAGCTCGGCTTCGCTCTCTTTACCCACGGCGACCAGCAGGCCGCCGCTGGTTTGCGGGTCGCACATGATGTTGCGGGTGCGATCGTCCATGGCATCCAGCTTGTGGCCGTAGGAGTCGTGGTTGCGCAGGGTACCGCCCGGTACGCAGCCCTCGGCGAGGTAGTAATCCACCTCATCCAGCAGCGGCAGCGCCTTGAAGTCGAGACGGGCACTGACGCCAGATCCTTCACACATCTCCAGCAGATGGCCCGCCAGACCAAAACCGGTGACGTCGGTCATGGCGTGCACACCCGGCAGCTCGGCAAAACGCTGGCCAATCTTGTTGAGAGTGCACATGGCGTTGGGTGCCAGTTGCTCGTGTTCAGGCTTGAGCTTGCCCTTCTTCTGGGCGGTGGTGAGGATACCGATACCAAGGGGCTTGGTCAGATAGAGGGTGTCACCCACCTTGGCGGTGTCGTTCTGCTTGATGGCGTCCAGGGGCACGATACCGGTTACCGCGAGGCCGAAGATGGGCTCGGGGGCATCGATGCTGTGGCCACCGGCCAGCGAAATCCCCGCTTCGTGGCACACCTGACGGCCGCCGTCGATCACCTGCTGGGCCACTTCGGCGGGCAGGGTATTGATGGGCCAGCCGAGGATGGCGATGGCAACGATGGGCTTGCCGCCCATGGCGTAGATATCGCTGATGGCGTTGGTGGCGGCGATGCGGCCAAAGGTGAAGGGGTCATCGACGATGGGCATGAAGAAGTCGGTGGTGGAGACAATGCCCTGACCGTTGCCGATATCGACCACGGCCGCGTCATCTTTGCTGCTGTTGCCAACGATCAGGGTCGGGTCGTTGAAGCCCGGGATCTGGCTCTTGAGGATGGTGTCGAGTACCTTGGGAGAGATTTTGCAGCCGCAGCCAGCGCCGTGGCTGTATTGGGTCAGACGAATGGAAGACATACTTACCCCTTTTATTTGCAAACAGAGCAGAGGCTCTGTGGAGCCGTCTTGGTCAATGGGCGGTCTTGTAGAGAGAATGACAAGAAGCCGCAAATATGGGTGGCCTCGGTGCCAACAGGGGCAGCGATGACTGGCAGTTATGAAAGACCGCCAGGCCGGACGGGGAAGAAAAGGGCGACAAGGTGCGCCAGCGCAGCCCCGCCAAGGGCCACAGGACGGGGCATTATGCCACATTTGCCCCTTGGGGTTCGAACAGGAATTCACATAAACAGCAGGGAATTGCCCGCACTTGCCTGTCATCGGTCTGGATCCGGCGCTGGCTGATTGATTGCAGTACAGATGCAGCAAAAAGAACGCCAAAGAGACCAACAGCACGCAACTGCCGATCTACAACAGGAGAGCTTAGTGACCACCACATTTTTGGTTAACTACCCCATCACCACGGCGCAGTTTGCGGCGTTGTTGGCGCAGACCTCGCTGGGGGCGAGACGGCCGTTGGACCATCCGGCCACTCTGCAGGGCATGCTGGATAACGCCAATTTGCTGATCACCGCTTGGCAGGGCGAGACCTTGGTCGGGGTGGCCCGCGCGGTGACCGATTTTCATTTTTGCTGCTACCTCTCGGATCTGGCGGTGGCCGAGTCTGTGCAGGGGCAGGGGATTGGCAAAGCCCTTATTCGCGAGACGTTTTTGCAATTGCAGCCGGGCTGCAAGCTGATCCTGCTGGCTGCACCGCAGGCGGTGGCGTACTACCCCAAGCTCGGATTTAGCCAGCACCCGAGCGCCTGGGTGATGAGCAGTCTGGATGAACTGGTACTGGATGAGTTGGCATAAGCCCGTCAACTCATCCAGACAGGGCGAGATTAACTTATCCGGCTTGCTCCAGCGCCGGTTGCTGTGACTTGCCCCAGCGGCGCAGGCGCCGTTGCAGTGGCCGCTCCAGCAGGTTGTAGCTCAGCGCCGAGAGCCCGATCAGCACCGCCAGCATCAGCAAGGTTGCCACAGCCCCCAGCAGCGGGTTGGTCTGGCCATACCACCACTCGGTGAGCCCCGGCGCCAGATAGTGGATGAGTTCGCAGCCGGTGAGCAGCACCAGCGCGTGGAGCAGGTAGATGGAGTAGGATAGATCCCCCAGCCAGTTGGTGAAGCGGTTATCCAAAAGGCGCAGTAGCGGACTTTTGCGCTCCCCCTGAGCTGCGGCAATCCAGATCAGCAGCACGTAGGAGCTGAGCAGCAGCAGGGTCAGCTGCGGCGTCATGGTGAACTGCATCAGCGCGAAGGGCAGCACAAAGGCGATCAGCAGCGGCAGATCACGCTGCATCATGGGCAAGTCTTTCGCGGCCTGGACCCTTGGCAGCAGCCAGAGGCCGAGCACAAATTCACTTACCCCGCGCCCCACTGCCAGCGCCCCGCTGGTGACATCCAGGGTGCCGCGACTGTGCACGATAAAGGCCAGCACCGTCAACGCCAGCAGGGGGGCGAGATGGCTCCAGCGACTGCGGGTCACCGCCAGCGGAATCAGCAGCGGGAACACTAGGTAGCTAATCCACTCTACGCTGAGCGACCAGGCGGCGAAGTTCCAGGTCAACCCGTGATCGGTCACCACCTGCAGCAGCAGGAAGGCGCTCGGCAACGCCTCGGCCGGGGTGAAGGGGGAGCCGAAAGGCGGCATCCCTTCCCACTCCCACATCTTGAACAAGGGGCCGGCATAGAAGCCCACCCCGTGCCGCGCCTTGTAAAGCTCCCAGCTAACCAGCAACAGCAGGGTCACCAGATAGAGGGGGTAGACACGAGTCAGCCGCAGCCAGAGAAAACGGCCATAGCTCACGGTGCGGGGCGTGTGGGTGAAGGCCTCCCCATAGACATGGGCCAGCACCACGCCGCTCAAAATAAAGAACAGGTCGACCCAGAGGTAGCCGTTCTCGATGAGTTGGGTGTGGCCTGCGATCGGCTCCATCCACTGGGGAAAGAGCAATAATCGGGCATGGAACAGTACCACCATCAGGGCAGCGATGCCCCGCAGCGGCGTTAACAGCGGCAATGATTGATTCATATCGGGATCCCTTGTGATGTTCAGCTTGGCCTGACATCTATTTTGTTGTTGTGCCGCCCATCAATCCTGACGGGAGGTTGCCCCGGCTCGGCTGCCGCAGGCGGGATCACACTACGGAAAAGAGAGTCATACGGATGTGATTTAAATCATAAATGTGCAGTTATTGTGCAAAGTAATTTAAACAGAGAAGAAGTGGGGCGCTGGCAGCAAAAGAGGAGGAGAAGGAACGCGAATAAAGCAGAGAGGGTGGTCATCGGGGCGAGCGTCAGGCTCAGGTTTATACGGCGCGATGCAAAACAATCAGGCCCGCAAGGGGCCTGATTGATCACAAGGGGAGGGTGGTTGCCGATCAGCGGGCGCGTACCACCAGACCCTTGAGGTAGAAGCCTTCCGGATAGGCGGTACCGATGGGGTGATCGGAGGCCTGGGAGAGCAGCTCCAGGATCTGGGCATCGCGACCGGCATCGAGCGCTGCATCGGCAACGATCTTCTGGAACAGGCTCTGCTCCATCAGGCCGGAGCAGGAGTAGGTCAACAGCACGCCACCCGGCGCCAGCAGCTGGAACGCCAGCATGTTGATGTCCTTGTAGCCGCGGCAGGCACCCAGCAGTTGGGCCTTGCTCTCGGCAAACTTGGGCGGATCCAGCACAATGACATCGAACTTCTCGCCCTTCTCGCGATATTCCCGCAGCAGCTTGAACACGTCGTGACGGACAAACTTGGTGTTGCTGGTATCCAGCCCGTTCAGCTCGGCGTTCTGGCGGGCGATATCCAGCGCATTCTGGGAGAGATCGACGTTGACCACTTCCTTGGCGCCGCCCTTGAGGGCATAAACGCCAAAACCGCCGGTGTAGCAGAAGCAGTTGAGCACCCGCTTGCCTTCGGTGTACTTGGCGGCAGCCTGACGGTTGTCCCGCTGATCCAGATAGAAACCGGTTTTGTGGCCGTTGCGAATGTCTACCAGGATCTTGACGCCGCCATTCTCCTCGATGACCACCGGTTCGTTCGGGGTCTCGCCATAGATGACGCCGGTGCGCTCTTTCAGCCCTTCCTTCTTGCGCACTGCCACATCGGAGCGCTCATAGATGCTGCACACGGGGTAGAGGGTACGCAGTGCTTGCGTTATCAGCTCACGCTGGAACTCGGCGCCGGCAGAGAGGATCTGGCACACCAGAAAATCGGCATAACGGTCGATGGTCAGACCCGGCAGGCCGTCGGATTCGGCGGCGCAGAGGCGATAGCCGGTGAGGCCCTGACGCTTGATCAGCGGATCGCGAGACTCCTGCGCATATTTGAGACGACGGATAAAGAAGTCGAGATCGACGGTCTCATCCTTGTCGAAGGTCCAGACCCGGGCACGGATCTGGGAGCTGCCTGACCAGGCGCCACGGGCGAGCCACTTGCCATCGTTGGCATAGATCTCGACGGTATCGCCGTCAATGGGGTTGCCCTGAACCCGCTCAATCCCCTTGGAGAAGATCCAGGGGTGGCGACGCAGCAGGGATTTTTCGCGGCCTTTGACGAGATAGATGGAAGCGCTCATGGATGTTTGCCGATGGTAGAAAGAAAAGGGGCCACATTCTATGTGCAATAGTGCGGCTAAGCCAGTCTTTGCTGGTATATTGCAGAGTGACGAATTGTACATCTGGACAACGCCCGAGTGTTGCATATGCAAGATTTGCAGAATCTCAATGTTGGCGTTTCACGCTGTTTATCTTATATGCCACAGTTGGTTGTGCTTGTTTTTTGTTCATCGCTGGTCGCTATGTGTGCGCAATGTAGTCAATAAAGCGTTTTAACCTTACTTTATAGTGATTTTCTCTAAAGAGTCATTTGATGATGTCGATAGTGGGGGAGACCATTTTGAATCTTTCCTGTATCGAGCTGTCCATGTCCCTCTCCATCGCTACCAATATTTCTGCCCTCAATGCTTCTCGCCATCTTGGTCAATCATCCAACATGCTGGATTCGGTATATCGACGACTCTCATCCGGCTTGCGCATCAACAGTGCCGCTGATGATGCAGCAGGCTTGCAGATCAGTAATCGCCTCACCAGTGAAGTGAACGGGACCAACACCGCTATTCGCAACGCCAATGATGGGATCTCGGTGATCAACGTCGCCGATGGGGCGCTTGATGAGTCGGTGAACCTGATGCAGCGGATGCGCATCCTGGCACTGCAGTCGGGAAGCGGTGCCAATACGGCAGAGGATCGCGTAGCCCTGAATGCTGAGTTCAAGCAACTGCAGTTGGAGATGGACCGGATTGCCACAGGTACCCGGTTTGCCGGACAGGACCTGCTGGCGGGGAGTTACGAAGGTATCTTCTTGGTCGGTGCCTATGCAGGACAGAATACCGTCATTACCGATCTCAATGCCCAGACCAAAAATCTGGGGGAGATGGAGTGGCAAGCGCGCAGTCCGGCAGGAAGCAAGCCAGGGGCGTATGACATTGCTGATCTCAAGCTTTCATCTCAGCCTATCACCCTTAATGGCGTCACTTTTGACAAGGACTATTCAACCCTGGAAGCGTTCGTGGCAGATATTAATGGCACCACCTTTCCCAATAATCAGGGGCCGGTACAAGCGCAACAACTGCCATTTTCTGTCGCCTCCACGGTCGATTTATCCGCATTACCCTCCTATATCGATGTGGCGGGTCACTCTGTAGATTTGACCACAGGCATTGATATGACCGGATGGGATCCGGTCAATCCGACAGCAAAAAATAGTGCCATCATGGCAACCGTGGTTCAACGCATCAACAGTACTGCGCAATCGGCAGGTCTGGGTTTTTATGTGAGTGCCTCCAACAACAGCAATCCCGCCAGCAATTCATTGACCATGTATAGCGCTCAGGGCAACAGCCTTGCGCTGGCCAATGGCACAACCCCCCCTCCGCAGCCAGTACCACCGGCGCCTCCGGTGATCAGTAGTTCCTCTCTGAGCTCTCTGTTACCCGATGTTACATCGACGACGTATATCGGTCAGATGGAGCTGCGCTCATCAGGCGACAAGTATTCCAATATTGATATGCAGGGATCCAGCTTGCATGCGCTTGGCTTTTATCAAGAGGACAAGAAGAAATATACCGTTGATAACATTGATGTTCTTAGTGAAGACAACGCCAGCAGGGCCATCAAAACTCTGGATGTGGGTATGAAACAGCTGGGTGTTCAGCGCGCTCGGCTCGGTGCCCAAGCCAACGCGCTGGATTCACGGGTACGCAATCTGGCCAATGCCAATGAGAACCTCAGCGCTGCCCGCTCAAGGATCCGGGATGCCGACATGGCTGTGGAATCGGCGCGCTTGGTCAGCACCCAAATCTTGCAGCAGGCGAGTGCTTCTATTTTGAGTCAGGCAAACAGTCGCCCCAATGCGGCCCTGAGTTTGCTGCAATCCTGAGCGGGACTGCCAGCCGGCATAGCAATTGGTCGCTATCATTCATGGTCACTATCCATAAAGACAAAGAGGCCACCCAATGGGTGGCCTCTTTTCTTATTGCTTCTTGTTGCCGGATGCTATTAGGCAGCGTCAGAGAGTGATCCCCTTGAGTGCCTGGGTCAGCTCGCTGGCGGTGGCTTTAAGTCCCTGCGTACCGGCTACCGAGGCGCTGGCAGACTCCTCCACCTGCGCCGCCTCATGGCGCACTTGATCCAGATTGTGGGTGATCTCGGCGGCGACCGAGCTTTGCTCTTCGCTCGAGGTAGCGATCTGGGTGCTCATCTCCAGCACCGCATCGCTGTGGTTGCTCAGTTTTTCGATATCGAGCCCCACTTCGCTGATGAGCTGCTGGCTGCTGGCGGCGCGCCCTACAGTCTTTTCCATGATCTCGTTCAGCGCGCCAGTACCGGTCTGCAGCTCTTCGATCATCTGCTGGATCTCCACCGTCGCCTGCTGGGTACGGCTGGCGAGGGTACGCACTTCATCTGCCACCACCGCAAAGCCGCGACCCTGCTCACCGGCACGGGCCGCCTCGATGGCGGCGTTGAGGGCCAACAAGTTGGTCTGCTGGGAGATGGCGTTGATGACGTTGACCACCTCGTTGATGCGGTTGGCATTGTGGGTGAGCCGCTCGACCGCGCCGGAGGCGTTGCTAATCTCGTCGGCCAGAGTACGGATCGCTTCGATGGTGCGGGCCACCCGGTTGGCGCCATTGGCTGCCTCTTCGCTCGATTGACGGGTTTGTTGAAGGGTGTCGTTGGCATTGCGCGCCACTTCGCGGATCGCCGCCGACATCTGCTCCATGGCGGTGGCCAGCGAATCCATGTGCTGGCGCTGGGAACGCGCCATGGTCTCGCCTTCGCGGGCATGGTCACGAAACTCGTCGGCGGCCATGGTCAGCGCTTCGGCAGACTCCTCCACCAGTTTGACGATCTGGTGCTGGCGGTCGGTAAAGCGGTCGATGCTGCCCGCCAGGGTGGAGAACTCGTCCCGCACCGGGAAGAAGTTGAGACGGAAGGTGAGATCCCCGTCCGCCACGGTTTGCAGCGCCTTGTTGGTGGAGTAGAGCGCACCGGAGACAAAGGTCATCATGTAGTGGATCACCAGCGCCATCAGGGCGGCCAGCGCGCCGATGAGGAGCAGGGCCGAGCCCTGACCCTCCCACATGGAGAGGTTGCCGGTATCGAGATCACCGGTGACGTAGCCCGCCTGACCCGCTGGCGCGCTAAAGAGGTAGTGATCTCCTTGCTGCTGCAACCCGCTGCTGCCTTGCCGGGTCAGACGCAGATCAGCAGGCAACACCAGAGTGGGCTGCTGGCTGACCAGCTGCGCTGTGGTCTCGACCCGTTGCTGCAACTGCGCTACCCGCAGGGAGATCTCCTGCTGATGGCTGGCCGCCAGCATATACCAGCTGAGAAAGGCGATGATGAAGAGAGGTAACCAGAACGCGATATGGAATTTTTCACTGATGGTGAGGTGAATGAGATAGCGGTCAACCCACCGGAATTTAACTTCTTTCATAATGGAGCTGCATCCTGCAGAGATAGAGTGTCGGGCACATTATCGTCTCGGGAATTTTTTTCTTAAGCGGAAGGTGTGAGAAATGGGAGAGCAATCGTTTGTCATTCGGGTGTGGGGGCAGGTGCAGGGGGTGGGATTTCGCTATTTCACCCGCGAGCGGGCGTTGCAACTGGGTTTGCGGGGCCATGCCTACAACCTGGAGGATGGATCGGTGGAGATCCTCATCAGTGGCCCCGCGCAGGGGGTGCAGATGATGCTGGGGTGGCTGGAACATGGCCCTCGCACCGCCAGGGTGACCCGGATGGAGTATGAAGAGGCGCTGCCGCCCACCGGTCAGGGCTTTCACACCAACTGAAGGGGCGGAGACGAGATGGACGCTGACAAGGAAGGTCTGTTGCTGACTCAGGCAACAAGCTGGGTCGCCCATTATCAGGAGGCGGCGCGGGCGGTGCGCGAAGAGGCCAGCGAACCGGCCGTGCATGGCTACCGTATCGCGGCGCGCCGCTTGCTGGCACTCCTCGCCCTGTGGCGACCACTCATCTATCATCCCGAGCTGGAGCGGCGTCTGCTGCGCTCAGTCGGGCGGCTTTCGGCGCTGCGGGATGCTCAGGTCTACGCCGAGCGTTTTGGCAAGCCGCCTGCCAGCACGGGCAATACTCATAAATCTGCCTGTCGCGTACCCCTGTTGTCACGGCGACTGGCCCGCTGGCTCGCGGCGGTGGTGCAGGTGCAGGATGCGCGGGCATTGGCGTTCTTCTATCAGCAGCATCTGGCCCTGCGCCTTGATGAGGCGCAGAGCGCTCTCGATGAACCTATTCCCTGCGTCGAGAAATCTGCCGGCTCCCGTCAGCAACAGTTTCGCCGCTGGCATCGGCTGCGCCTCGAGATCAAGCAGGCCCGTTATGGCGTGGAACTGTTGCTGGATCTGGGGAGTGGAGATCCCGGCTGGTTGAGCACCCTGACTCACTGGCAGGAGCGACTCGGCCAGTTGCAGGATTGGCGGCAATGGCGGCGGAGGTTGCGAGCAGAGCCGGGGGGCACCCACAAGCAGACGAAATTGCGGCAGCAGTTGAAGGGGAAGATCACCACCCGTTTGCGTCAACTGGACTGCCAGCAGGCGGAGCTGGTGGCGCTCAAACTGGCGATGCAGGCAGGCCACAACATGAATGACATGCCAAGTCGGCTGGTCAGGTATTCAGAACAAAATGCATCGCCCGCGAATCCCGGTGGTGGATAGCCCCGAGGCCGCACGCAATCTGCGGCAGCCATCCGCGATCAGCATCTACAAAAGCTATCCAGGCCAAACAGGTGAGACAAAAAAGAGAGGCCGTTTGGCCTCTCTTCTCTATCTGGCTGTGGTCGCAGTCAGCGATACGCTTACTTGACGCGCATGCCCGGCTGGGCGCCTTCCTGCGGCTCCAGGATCCAGAGATCCTTGCCGCCCGGGCCTGCTGCCAGCACCATGCCTTCGGACATGCCGAAACGCATTTTGCGCGGAGCCAGGTTGGCCACCATCACGGTCAGCTTGCCTTCCAGATCTTCCGGGTTGTAGGCGGACTTGATGCCTGCAAACACCTGACGGGTTTCGCCGCCGATATCCAGTTGCAGCTTGAGCAGCTTCTCGGCTTCCGGTACCGCTTCGGCCTTCTTGATCAGCGCGACGCGCAGGTCAATCTTGGCAAAATCGTCATAGGTGATGGTTTCGCTGATGGGGTCATCAGCCAGCGGGCCGCTCACTTTCGGTGCCTGCTCTTTGGCCAGGTCTTCCTTGGAGGCCTCGATCATGGCTTCAATCTTCGCCGGCTCGATGCGGGAGAAGAGGGCTTTGAACGGTGCAACGGTGTGATCGACCAGCGGCATCTCGATGCCATCCCAGCTGAGGGTTTCGGCCAGGAAGGCTTCGGCACGCTCGGCCAGCAGCGGCATGACGGGCTTGAGGTAGGCCATCAGCACGCGGAACAGGTTGATACCGACCGAGCAAACCGCTTGCAGCTCGGCGTCAGCCCCTTCCTGCTTGGCGATAACCCAGGGCGCCTTGTCGTCCACGTAGCGGTTGGCCTTGTCGGCCAGCGCCATGATTTCGCGGATGGCGCGGCTGAATTCGCGGCTCTCATAAGCCTCGGCAATGGCGGTACGGGCATTGGCGAATTCGGCGTAGAGCTCGGGTTCGGCGCAGGTTGCCGCCAGCTTGCCGCCAAAACGCTTGGCAATAAAGCCGGCGTTGCGGGAGGCAAGGTTGACCAGCTTGTTGACCACGTCGGCATTGACGCGCTGCACGAAATCTTCGAGGTTCAGGTCCAGATCATCGATGCGGCTGTTGAGCTTGGCTGCGTAGTAGTAACGCAGGCACTCCGGATCCAGGTGGTTCAGGTAGGTAGATGCCTTGATAAAGGTGCCCTTGGACTTGGACATCTTGGCGCCGTTGACGGTCACATAGCCGTGCACGTTGACCTTGGTCGGCTTGCGGAAGTTGGCACCTTCCAGCATGGACGGCCAGAACAGGCAGTGGAAGTAGGCGATGTCCTTGCCGATGAAGTGGTAGAGCTCGGCGTCGGAGTCCGCTTTCCAGTAGCTGTCAAAGTCGATGTCGCCACGCTTGTTGCACAGGTTCTTGAAGGAAGCCATGTAACCGATGGGGGCATCCAGCCAGACGTAGAAGTACTTGCCCGGCGCGCCGGGAATTTCGAACCCGAAGTAGGGGGCATCACGGGTGATGTCCCACTGTTGCAAGCCGCTTTCGAACCACTCCTGCATCTTGTTGGCCATCTCTTCCTGAATGGCGCCGGAGCCACGCACCCACTCAGAGAGCCATTTTTCAAACTGCGGCAGGTCGAAGAAGAAGTGCTCGGAGTCCTTCATTACCGGAGTCGCGCCGGAGACGGCAGATTTCGGATCGATAAGCTCAGTCGGGCTGTAGGTAGCGCCGCAGCTGTCGCAGTTGTCGCCATACTGCTCCGGAGATTTGCACTTGGGGCAGGTACCCTTGACGAAACGGTCCGGCAGGAACATCGATTTTTCCGGATCGAAAAGCTGGGAGATGGTGCGGCTCTTGATAAAACCACCATTTTTCAGGCGGCCGTAGATCAACTCCGCCAGCTCGCGGTTTTCATCGCTGTGGGTGGAGTGATAGTTGTCAAAGCTGATGTTGAACCCGGCGAAGTCGGCCTGGTGCTCCTTGGAGACAGCAGCAATCATCTCTTCCGGGGTGATCCCCATCTGCTGTGCCTTGAGCATGATCGGGGTGCCGTGGGCATCATCGGCACAGATGAAGTGCACCTGATGGCCGCGCATTCGCTGATAACGAACCCAGATATCGGCCTGGATATGTTCCAGCATGTGGCCAAGATGGATGGAGCCATTGGCATAGGGGAGGGCGCAGGTTACCAGCATTTTACGAGGATCAGTTGCCATATTACGTTCTTGATGTGCTTGTTGGGATGATAGAGTGCCGTGCATGTTACCCGAATTGGGGGTAGCCTGCCTAGGGTTGTGGCTATGCCAACCTTGGCAGCACCTGCTGTTACGATGGCAGGCAAGCCACTGATTTGTGTGCGGTAACCGTTCACCTCAAGATAATGACAAGATAATGAGGAGTTAATGGTGATTGATTCAGTAAAACAGATCCTCGCCGAATTTAAGCCAGCAGGCTGGCACAAGGATCTGGTGGATGCCGGATTCGTTCGCGAGATCATCAATCAGGGTCAGGGGCTTACTATCCGGCTGGTATTGCCGTTTGCCGGTCTCTCGCTGCTCGATCAGCTCAAAGAGAACTACGATGCCAGGCTGCGCAGCGCCACCGGCGCCGCCCGTATCGACTGGGCACTGGAGATTGACGTCGCCAGCATGCCACGGGCCCAGGGCCTCAATGCCGTGCAGGGCATTCGCAACATCATCGTGGTCGCCTCCGGCAAGGGGGGGGTGGGCAAATCCACCACCGCGGTCAACCTGGCGCTGGCGCTGCAAAAAGAGGGGGCGCGGGTCGCCATTCTCGATGCCGATATCTATGGCCCTTCCATTCCCACCATGATGGGCACCCTCACAGAGCGCCCGGTCAGCCATGACGGCAAGCTGATGGAGCCGGTGATGGCCTGCGGCCTCAAGAGCAACAGCATCGGCTATCTGGTCTCCGAGCAGGATGCCACCATCTGGCGTGGTCCGATGGCGAGCAAGGCGCTGGCGCAGATCCTCCACGAGACCCGCTGGGGCGAGGTGGATTATCTGGTGGTGGACATGCCGCCGGGCACTGGTGATATCCAGCTCACCATGGCCCAGCAAGTGCCGACGTCGGCGGCGGTGATCGTGACCACCCCGCAAGATGTGGCGCTGGCCGATGCCCGCAAGGGGATCGCCATGTTCAACAAGGTCAATGTGCCGGTGCTTGGCATCATCGAGAACATGAGTTACCACGTCTGCAGCGCCTGCGGTCACCATGAGCCGTTGTTTGGTACCGGTGGCGGCCAGAAGATGGCAGAGCAGTATCAAGTGGCGCTGCTTGGCCAGTTGCCGCTGCACATCGACATCCGCCAGCACATGGATGATGGCTGCCCGACGGTGTTCGGCGCACCGGAAGGGAGCCTGGCTCAGGCCTATTTGAAGCTGGCTCGCAGGGTAGGGGCTGAACTCTTTTTCAGCGCAAAACCGATTGCGACCCCCCTCTATGCCATGGCGCTGGATGAATAATCGGCGGTCGGTCACTTGAAAGGGAATTGAGGGTGGGCATGACCCACCCTTTTTTATATAATGGATCGGTTTAAACCATCCCCACTGCTCTTCTCTTTTAGGTATTTGTCATGTCTGATACTCAACATTCGTGTGTGATCATCGGTATTGCGGGCGCATCTGCGTCTGGCAAAAGTCTTATAGCCCAGACCATTTATGAAGAGCTGGTGGCCGAACTGGGCGCAGGTCAGATTGGTGTGATCACCGAAGATTGCTACTACCGTGATCAGACCCACCTGACCATGGAAGAGCGGGTCAAGACCAACTATGACCACCCCAACGCGCTGGATCACGACCTGCTGGTACAGCACCTGAGCCAGCTGGTCAAAGGTGACGCGGTTGCCATTCCCCAGTACTCCTACACCGAACACACCCGGATGAGCGAAGTGACCCCGTTTGCGCCGCGCCGGGTGATCATTCTGGAAGGGATCCTGCTGTTGACCGACAGCCGTCTGCGGGATCTGATGGATGCCTCCATCTTTATGGATACCCCGCTCGACATCTGCCTGCTTCGCCGTCTGGTGCGTGATGTGCAGGAGCGTGGCCGTACCATGGACTCCGTGCTCAAGCAGTACCAGAAGACAGTGCGTCCGATGTTCCTGCAGTTTATCGAGCCGTCCAAACAGTATGCCGATGTGATCGTGCCCCGTGGTGGCAAGAACCGCATCGCCATCGACATGCTCAAAGCGCGTATCCGCCACATGTTGATTGGTTAAGATGAAACAAGCCGGGTGATGCCCGGCTTTTTTAAAAGCACAATTTGTCAGGAGAGTCGCCCAATGCGTCTGTGTGATACCGATATTGAACGCCATCTGGATGAAGGCAAGATCGTCATTGAGCCACGGCCCGGGGTAGAGCGGATCAGTGGTGTCAGTGTCGATGTGCTGCTGGGTAACGAGTTTCGGGTGTTTCGCGATCATACCGCGCCCTATATCGACCTGAGCGGCCCGAGCAGCGAGATGGCCGATGCCATCGATCGGGTGATGAGTGACGAGATCCACATCCCCGATGGCGAAGCCTTCTACCTGCACCCGGGTCAGCTGGCACTGGCGGTGACCTACGAATCCGTTACTCTGCCTGCCGATATCGTCGGCTGGCTGGATGGCCGCTCTTCATTGGCGCGCCTGGGTCTGATGGTGCACGTGACCGCGCACCGGATCGATCCGGGTTGGTCCGGTCGCATCGTGCTGGAGTTCTACAATGGCGGCAAACTGCCGCTGGCACTGCGCCCGAAGATGAAAATTGGCGCCTTGAACTTCGAGATGCTCTCCGGCGTCGCGGCCCGCCCCTACAACAAGCGGGAAAATGCCAAGTACAAGAGCCAGCAGGGCGCCGTTGCCAGTCGTATCAATCAGGACTGATAACTGGCAACACGGCAACGATTCAAGGGAGCACAAGGTGCTCCCTTTTTGCATCTGGAATCAAACGGATATGGGGTTGATGTTGCTGGTCGGATGAGATTGGTGGAACAGGGACATTTTATCACCACTTTCGCCCGTTTCTCTGTCATAAAAACGTCATAAAAATGAAATTATTGGCTTAATTGTCAGCTATTTTTGCCCTTTCCCGCAATCATTGATGGCTTTAATTAATCGATGGCAAGCCGCATGAAGACTGGCTCTAGGATATTTTTTTCCAAAAAGCTCTTTTTTTTTATGGCTGAAATATTTCAATGGTGGCTATGGTGTTGGCCGCCATCTGGCATAATCCGCCGCAACTCATAAACAGGCTTTTTTTTATGTTTGAAATGTTTAGTGGTTTGGGTTTGTGGTGGTCAATCGGTTTGGTATTGGCCGTTTTTTTTGTGCTTGCCTATGAATTTATCAACGGCTTTCACGATACCGCCAACGCGGTAGCAACGGTTATCTATACCAAGGCGATGCCAGCTCACCTGGCGGTCGTTGCATCGGGGATCTTCAACTTTTTTGGCGTCATGTTCGGCGGTCTGGGTGTGGCCTATGCCATTGTCCATCTGCTGCCCATCGACCTGCTGCTTGGGATGGACTCCACCCAAGGGTTGATCATGGTCTTCTCCTTGCTGTTTTCCGCCATCGTGTGGAACCTGGGCACCTGGTTCTTCGGGATCCCGGCCTCCAGTTCACATACCTTGATCGGTTCCATTCTGGGGGTAGGCGGCGCCTATGCCTGGATCACCCATAAACCGGTGACAGAAGGGATCAACGTGGGCAAAGCGATCGACATCATGCTTTCCCTCATCATCTCTCCCACCATCGGCTTCATCATCGCTGCGCTGCTGCTGCTTGCGATGAAGCGCATCTGGACCAGTAACAAGATCCACAAAACACCGGAAGAGCGTCAGCTGGTGGATGGCAAGAAGCACCCGCCATTCTGGGCGCGTCTGACCTTGGTGGCCTCGGCCATGGGCGTCAGCTTCGTACACGGCTCCAACGATGGCCAGAAGGGCATCGGTCTGGTGATGCTGGTGCTGATCTGTATGGCGCCAGCCTATTTCGCACTGGACATGAACAGCCGCGCCTATGATCTGGACCGGACCCAGGATGCCAACCAGCGCATCATGGAGATCTACCAGCGCAACCAGTCCGCCCTCTCTGGTGTCATCAACTTCTCTGCACCGGCAACGGCTCAGGAAGAGCTGATGACCCACTGCTCCGCAGATGGCGTGCTGCAGGCGATGGCCACCCTGGATGCCCGTCTGGGTGCCGTGCGTACTTATGATCAGATGAGCCTGACCGACCGCCGCGAAGTGCGTCGTCTGCTGCTCTGTATCGATGACACCGCCCGCAAGGCTGCCAAGCTGCCGCTGCCCGCCAAGGAGCTGACCGATCTGGCCAAATGGCGCAAGGATCTGACCGCGACCGCTGAATACGCACCGACTTGGGTGATCGTTTCCATCGCGCTGGCGCTTGGTTGCGGCACCATGGTGGGCTGGCGTCGTATCGTCCATACCGTGGGCGAGAAGATCGGCACCACCGGCATGACCTACAGCCAGGGCATTGCAGCCCAGATCACGGCTGCAACCTCCATCGGGGTCGCCAGTCTGACCGGTATGCCGGTGTCCACCACCCACATCCTCTCTTCTGCGGTGGCGGGGACCATGGTAGCCAACAAATCCGGCCTGCAGAGCCAGACCATCAAGACCATCCTGATGGCTTGGGTGCTGACTCTGCCGCTGACCATGCTGCTCTCCGGTGGCCTGTTTATCGTCAGCCACCATCTGTTTGGCGGATAACATCGTTACCTTTCTAAGGGCCTGCGGGCCCTTTTTTCATATCTGCGATTCTCTTTAATATGCCAACAAACAAGGTTGTACATTAAAATTATCAATAGGTGTGATGCTAAAAATTAACGCTTTGAATGAACTTTCTCAGAGATATCCAAAACGCAAACACAGGAGAAAGCAGGGCGTTTTCCTGTAGCAACACTCCCTTCAAAATCCCGTTCACCCGCTCCGCCAACGCATTCTGGTAACAGTCATACCCATCCGTCATCGAGCATTTCACCCCGTACCGTTCATGTAGTGA
>NZ_JBFOCL010000048.1:0-36752 GCF_040907785.1 Aeromonas sp. s8 | reverse complement strand
AAAGGGGCGCGGATCATATCTGCCTTAACCCCGGCATTCTCTACTGTCTCCACCGCTTTTACGATCTGGTGGTCTCCCTCTCCCGACAGCATTGGTTACAGCTTATCTGCGACATCAAGGGTAATCAGCCACTGATTGGCCCCAGTGTGGGGTTGGAGAATTTTCTATTTGGTTCAAGCCGTCAGGCGCTGGGGCGAGTAGGAGAGGTATTGAGGGACTTGCAGGGGGGAACCTGTTTTTACTGTAACAAGGCGATACACGGGAGTGGTGAGGTAGACCATTTCATCCCCTGGCGTCGTTATCCAATCGATTTGGGTCACAACTTCGTACTGGCACACGCCAACTGTAATCGGAGCAAACGTGTAACCGACCACAGAGAATGAAAAAACCGGGAGCAGCCGAAAGTAAGTGGGAATTCGTGGGACAAACTCAAGGCTGACAAGGCTTAGAAGGCGATCCGAAGGTGCCAGGCGCGCGCGGCGCCAAAATGAAAGACGGCGCATGAATATGGTGTTTAATGCGCCGGAAATGATAAACGAGATTTACCCTTGAACTGGTGGTTTAACCGGGTGTTTAAATGCAGCGGCCAAATAGCTTGGCGAGGCCACATCACAATTTCAGATAGTCGCAGTTAAAAAAAATCATGCCCGAGCCAAACCACCTTGCCAATGATGCTCAACGAGTCCAGCTCGTTCGGCATAACCGCCAGGGTGTCGTATCCGGTTTTATTGTCGCTGATGATGTTCACCCCGCCATCAACCCGCTTCTGCAGCCGCTTGGCATAGAGTTCATCCCCCAGACGAAGCACGAACAGGCCGCCATCCTGGATCTGGTTGCGGCTTATATCCACCAGGATAGAGTCGCCAGAATGGATGGTTGGCTCCATGCTGTCCCCCTTGGCAAACACCACTACCAGGTTATCTGGGTTCAACTGGCGGTATTTGAGCCACTTACGGCGGAACGCCAGCCTGCGTTTAACACTATGGTCATCATTAAACGCGCCATGCCCGGCACTCACCGAGATGTGGTAGCCGTCGATCAGCACATACTCTTCATCAAACTCCTCCCATTTGTAACAAATAGAAGGCTCTGATATCACCTTGATATTGTTGTCTTTTTTATATTCTTCGTTGAGCGTGTGAGTCGATGGATTTGCTGATGCTGGCTCATCGGCTGAGCTACCTGACAGCAACCAAACCAAATCCACGCCTTTTGCCCGCGCGATGGCGAGAGCGTCATCAGCTCTGGGAATGCGGCCTTTTAAAAAGGTGCGGACAGCGCCCTCTGAGAGTCCGATCTCTTCTGCGAATGAGCGCACGCTTTGGGTACCAATGACCTCAGTTAAACGCTCAGGGAAGGATCCGATCCCACTCCTAAGAAACGGATCTGCATTTCCGATCTGGTTCTCGTTTTCCGATTCCATCATATCCCTTTTAAATCAAGCAGTTAAAAGCGCATCTCATTATGCGTACATTTGTGAGTGTCGGAAGCGTACATTTATCATTTCTAGTGATTGACGTGCGTACGAAACGGATCAATAATCACGAATGTTCGCAGTGCGTATAAATGTAAAGTGTACGCAATGCGAATAACCAACGGATATTAACACGGAATGAACCGATGGAAATACGAAGCGCGAAACACATACATGCACACCTTGTAGCCAAAGGCTCAAGCTGTCGTGCATGGGCCCTGTCTCGTGATTACAACCCACGAACAGTCCAGCTGTATGTTCAAATGTACGCGCCTGACACTAACCGGTTACCACGGGATGGATCCCTTGCCGACAGGATCATGAAAGAGCTGTATGAGTTCATTGGTTACCAGCAAGGGGCCGAGTCAGGTGAGGAGCATGACCATGAGTGAGTGGTTTACTTCGATTAAACTGGCCGGTTTGCCTGGTCTGCCTGCAACAGATCGCGCAATTCGGATCCGGGCTAGCAAAGAGAATTGGAAATCCAGACCAAGGGAAGTAGGTAAAGGCAGCGAGTTCCACATCAGTTCACTGCCAGCAGAAACCCGCCGTTATCTGGCTGAGCAGGCTGTGGCTGAGCAAGGTCAGGCCGTGACCGATCACAGTGCTGGCGGCAAGGCGATGGCCAAGCTATTGGAGCGGGAGCGCCCGGTCAAGCCTGATGCTGGCCGCAAACTGCTGACCCTGAGCGAAGCCCCACGCAAAAAAGTAGATGCCAGACTGCTGATTTTGCAGGCCGCCGATATCTTTCTGGCGCCCTATCACGCCTGCCAGCAAGGGGAGGTTGGTCGCCGGATCTTTATCGAGGCATACCGTACCCGCAGCCTGCAGTTGCCAGCCAGCGTCTATGAGCGGCAAAAACCGTTCAGCCTGATCACGCTGCGCCGTTGGCAAAGCTCGCTGGCTAATGAAGGCCCAGCTGCACTGGCTGGCAATTATCAGCGTGAACGGCCCTCAACCGTTGAGCAAAGCCCTGAGTTGGCCCAGTTCCTCACCGCATTGGTGACGGCCAAGCCACACCTGGCCAACAAGTGGGGCGCTCTGCATGAGCTTGCCACCGAGTACAACGAGATGAACAAGCTGGGATGGCATATCCCCAGCCAGTCATCCCTGCGCCGCTGGATGGTCAAGTGGTTGGCTGAAAACAAAGTGGCCTTTACCTATGCCACCAACCCGGATGCCTACAACAACAAATACCGCACAGCCATCGAGGAAATGTATCCCTGGATGGGTCAGCCGAACGATGTGTGGGAGTTCGACAGCACTCCGGTCGATGCCATGTTGGTGGATGGCCGTCACAGCATTATCGCGGTGATCGACGTGTATACCCGTCGCGTTCGTCTGCTGGTGGCCAAGAGCTCATCCAGTGAGGGGATCTGCCTGTTGCTGCGCAAGACCTTGTTGGCCTGGGGCACCCTCAACGACAACGGTGTGATGCGTACCGATAACGGCTCTGACTACGTGAGTCAGCGGGTCATGTCGATCTGCACCCTGCTGGATATCAATGTCAGCCGCTCCAATGCCTATTCGGGTTGGGAAAAGCCCTTTATCGAGCGATTTTTCCGCACCCTGAGCCACGGTCTGATCGAGTTGTTGCCCTCCTATATAGGCCACTGCGTGGCTGACAGGCAGGTGATTGAAGCCCGCAAGAGCTTTGCCCAGCGGTTGGAAGAAAAGCGCAAACCGGATGCGGAAAAAGAAATTTATGAGTTGGCGATGACTGCCCAAGAGCTGCAGACCCTGCTCGATAACTGGCTGGATGCCCGCTACCACAACAAAAAGCACAGCTCACTGGGGATGACCCCAAACGAGAAGTACCAGAGCGCCCGTTATCAGCGACGCGCCATTACCGATGAGTCTGCGTTGGATCTGCTGCTCAACCATATCGGTGAGGCGACCGTCTCCAAGGGCTTTATCAAGGCCGGTGGCCTCAAATACAGCGCCCCGGAGCTGTTGGAGCATACCTGGAAGGGCCAGCGGGTCAGCGTGTTTCTCGATCCGAACGATGTGGGCCGGGCCACCTTGTACCGCACCGGAGATTGGGGAGAGCGAGTGGAGGCAATCAATACCGAACTGCTCGGCAATGGCATCAGTCCAGACGCATTCCGTGCCGCCAAGCGTGAGGATGCCAAGGTGCTGGCCCGCTTCCGCCGCGAGATGCGCAATGTGGCCAAGACATTTGGCATCGACCAGTTGCATCAGGATGTGGTCACTCACTTTGTTGAGCAGGCCAAGGATGTGGCCCAGTTCAAGCGCTCGGATCTGAACCTCGACAACCCGGCGTTGGCCGCCCTAACAGGGGTTGCGGCACCCACTGAACCGGTCGGGTTCAGCGCGGCAGAACTGGCTGCCATCGAAGCAAGACGCGAGGAGAAAGCCAAGCGACTAGAAGCGACGGCAGGGCAGGAGTCTCGGGCGCTTAAAACCGAATACGAACAGGCCATCCATTTGGCCGAAAAAGAATTGGATTCACCGCTGACCGAGCGGGAGAAGGAGTGGCTGACCAAGTATCTCTACAGCCACAAGCTGATGGCAAAACGGATCAATCGCCATCTGGATGAAGTTAGGGCCACACGTCAGAACCAGGCAAATGGATAACGTGCAGCCCTGTTTAAACCATAGATAAAGGACATAAACACTATGAAACACAAGATCGTTGAAGTCAAAAACATGATCAAGACCGAGCAACTGCTCGACAACTTGCTTAACCGCTCCAGCATCGTGCCGGGCATTGGCTTGATCCATGGCCCCTCCGGCTTTGGCAAGACCACAGCCGTGGAGTGGCTGTTCAACCAGGACGAAGTAAACGGCATCTATGTTCGCTGCTACAAGGCCGATACGGTGACCAGCCTGCTGGAGCAGATTGCCAAAGAGATTGGCATCCCCCAGCGCCATAACCTGCGGGCCCAGGTCGATAGCATTGTCGAAGCCGTGCGGGCCGAAGAGCTGGCCATCTTCGTGGACGAGGCCGATTACGTGGTTGGCAATGCCCGCATCATGGAGACCCTGCGCGATATCTACGATGCCACCGAACAACCGCTGATCCTGGTCGGGATGGAAGAGATTGCCCGCCGCATCAGCCAACGCAAGCAGCTGTTTAACCGCATCTCCCAGTGGATCGAATTCAAACCGGCTGATCTCGATGACGTGTCCCTGATTGCCAGCGAAATGCTGGAGGTGGACGTGGAAATTGACGATGCCTTGCTGGATCTCATCCGCAAACGTTCCAACGGGGTGGTTCGTACCATCGTCTCAGCCCTCGACAAGATCGAGAAGATGGCCATGGCCTCTGACGCTCGCATCATCCGCCTGGAGGATGTAGACGCCAGCGAACTGCTGCATGACGTGCGCCGCAGCCGTTAGCTGCCAGATATACCCCAATAACAACAAAGCACGGGAGGGATACCAGTGGTTGATATGAGTGGTAAATCCAAGACGGAAATTGCGTGGTTGTGGATGTGTGAGCAACCCCAATTTTCAATAAAGGAAGTTATCGATGGTGTCGGGATCAATAAGCAGCAGATTTATCGGACTGTCAGTGCTTGGGTTGATAACGGATTTTTAAAACTCATTACCCCGATAGCGAAGAAACGTGAACGGATCTATCAAGTGGCGGACACGTCTGTATCACCCCGCCTTGGGAGTGGCGTCAGACAGGCTGACTCAAAAGGGAATGAGCGTAAGCGCACTTATAAAAAGCGCAGAAATCGCAAGAAAACGGTTCAGCAAAAGATATGGAACACCATGAAGATTAGCCGCCGTTTTACCTTGGCTGATTTGATGATTACCGCGAATACCAATCGTAATACCGCATGGCATTACACCAATGAATTGGTACGCGCTGGATATGTGAGGCTGGCCGTTCATGTTAATCCCAAGATGTCAGTACAAGACAAATATGGGTTGGCAAATATTTACCAGCTAATTCGAGATACAGGGCGATTTGCTCCAATCAGAAGAGATAACGGCTGTTGGGATCAGAACCAGCAACGGCTTTATCCGTTCCTGGTTGAGGAGGGTGAACATGGAAACGTGGCTTGAGGTGTTAAAGGCAGAGGTCGCCGCCACTTCACTGGCGGTGGTGGCTGAAAAGCTCGGCTTGTCGCGCACCCTTATCAGCCAGGTGTGTAACGAGAAATACCCCGGTGACTTGGAGCGGGTGCAGATGTTGGTTGAGGGCAACCTGATGGGTCAAAAGGTGATTTGCCCCATTCTTGGCGCGATCCCTGTTCATCAGTGCCTTGCCCATCAGCGCCGTGGCCCCAGTGATGTGGGCAGCAGCCCGATGGATATCAAGCTCTGGAAGGCTTGCCGCTCAGGCTGCCCCCATAGCCAGCTGACGGAGGAGCAGCAACTGCGCCGCCCGATGCGGTTATCGGTTGAGCAGGGCAAAGGGTCACAGAAAACGGCTCGCTATGACGCCGAGGCTACCCTCTCCAGGTTACGCCGTCAGGCCAAGAGCGATGGCGACAATGCCAGTTCGTCGCTGCGCATCCTGAGTGAGCTGCTGGCGGAAGAGCTGAAAATCATGGGTATCAAATACAACCGACTGCTCGACAAGCAAGAAGGCAAATAACGGTTGGCGGGGGTTGGGCTCGGAATAAGCAGTGGGCCCGGTGATGAATCACAAGGAGAACGGGATGAAAAAGAATCTGCGCAGTAATTTGCACAAGACTGCCGAACAGCTCAGCCACTGGTTGAAGGCCAGAGGATGTGAAGTCCGCACCAGCCAGGTGCGCTACACCCCGCTGCTGGCCGTCACTGGCCCTTTGCCACAAGCGATGAAGGCCCGCGCCGTATTAAGCCGCGAATGCCTGGCTGGCGTGGTTCGGGAGGTCGCCCTGGTGCGCTTTGGCGGCTGCCTGCTGCACTGGCGCCAATAAGGAGAATGGAGATGGCCAAGATAGAGCTCGATATCGAAGACGAAGCACTGGCCAAGGTCGTGCTGCGTCAATTACCCAAGTTCCTCGAATTTTGCCGTGCGACTCACCTGGAAGAGCAGGTACTCGGCCCAGCGAAACAGCAGGCTGCCGCCGTGTGCTATCAGATGCCCGGCAGCAACAAGATCCATTAAGGAGAACCCTATGCAAGAAGCACAAACCGGCAGTACCACCCCGATGCGCCAGAACGCCCAAGGGCACTGGGTACCGGAAAACCTGATCACTCCGGCTGACAAGCTGCGCGATGAAGTAGTGATGGGCATCATTGCGGCAGCCCGCGAGCAGCGTTCGCAGCTGGCCGCCTTCAAGATTGGCGCCATGCAGCAGATCAACGACTTTGTTGACCTGTCATCCGAGCAGTACGGCGTGGCGTGGGGCGGTACTAAGGGCAACGTGACCCTGCTCAGTTTCGACGGCCGTTACAAGCTGATCCGGGCGGTGGGGGAGCACCGCAAATTTGATGAACGGATCCAGGCTGCCAAGGTGCTGATTGACCAGTGCATCGCCCGCTGGAGCGATGGGGCCAGTCCTAAACTGCGGGCCCTGGTTGACCACGCTTTTCGGGTTTCCAAAGCCGGTCATATCGACGTTAACCAGGTGCTCTCCTTGCGTCAGCTCAACATCGAAGACGCCGACTGGGAGCAGGCCATGCAGGCGATCGCCGATGCCATTCAGGTGACCGGTACCAGCCAATATCTGCGGCTCTATGAGCGTGACGCCCAGGGGCGTTACATCCAGATGAGCCTGGATCTGGCCAAGTTGTAAGGGAGGGAGACGCGATGGAAATCAACGTGGATATGGCCGAGGAGCAACTGCAGCTCTGTGAGCAGATCACTGAAACCGAGGGCACCTGCTACCCCGACGACACCTATGAGGATGGCATCAAGGCCGCCCTGCTCTGGGCGCTAGGGCTGGGGCCTGCCCCCCTCAATGTCGAGGAGTATCAAGGGGCGAAGCCACTGCAGTTCGAGTAATGGCCCGATGCGAAACGGGGCGGCATTGCCGCCCTGTCTGCCCGATGTGGTGATCGGGTACTGATGAGCAGCTAGGGATAAGCAGATGAAAAGTCGAATTTTAGAGAAGATCAAGAAGCTGCTGGCCATGGTCGAACGGGGCAACCCCCATGAGTCAGCCAATGCGATGAAGAAGATCCAGGCGTTGATGGCGGAGCATCAGCTCTCCAGCGAAGACGTGGCCTTGAGCGGCATCGATACCGCCAGCGCCAAGGCGGCCAACAGCAGTAAGAAGCAACCGGGTTGGAGCCATGGCCTGCTCACCATTATCGCCGAGGCGTTTGGGGTTGAAGCGATCTTTCAATGGACAGGCTTTCCACGCCGCCAGATGCAGGTTGTTTTTATTGGGCCAGCCGAACGGGCGGAAATCGCGGGCTACGTCTATAGCGTGCTGGCTCGCCAGTTGCTGGCATCCCGCCGTGAGTTTCTGGCCACGCTGAACAAGCGCATGAAGAGCACCACCAAGACGGCCAGAGCTGACCTGTTTTGCGAGGGATGGTGCCAAGGGGTGTACGGCAAGGTGGTGGCATTGGTACCGAGTGAGCATGAAAACGAGCTGGTTGCCCAGTACAAGGCCAAGCACTTCCCCCATTTGGTAAAGGGCAAGATCAGAGAGAGCAAGGCGACCAGACGCGATGAGGGGGCTCGCTACGATGGCTATGTGAGCGGCAAACAGGTGGAGCTCAATGCTGGAGTGAAGGGGCAAGAGCTGGCCAAGCTGGAGGCCATATGAAATCAGGCCGCAATCAGATGTTGAGCCATGAGCTGGATGCTCTGCTTAAGCGATGGGAGCGGCGGCGAATAGCCTCTTTTTGGATAGGTCTTAATCTGCTGGCTGGCGTGTTCGCGCTGGCCATCCTTGTGGCTCAGTAACCGAGGTGACATATGGAAAATGTGAAAGCGCTGCTCAATACCAGCGTGGCCGATGCCAAAAGCTCCCTGGAATGCCAACTGATGAGCAACCCGCCGCAGGCCCTGAACGATGCGCAGCTGGCCGCTGACTTTATCAACCAGTACGGCACGGCTACCGGCCAGAAATCCCGGTTGGCCATGCTGACCTCCATCATTAACAAAGCCCGCAAACAGTTATCTCACTAAGCGAAACCATCCCGAGCGACTGCTCGGGATGGTCTGCCCGGCGTGGTGGCCGGGCACTGATGAGCAGCCGACCTGGGCCCAGGTCTTCACCGCCTCGATAAAGGAGCACGGCGATGACTAAAACAGAGATGGATATTCGGCTTACCAAGATATTCAGCACCGCAGCCATTGCACTGGCTGCAGCTGAAAAACGGGCTGTGTGCAAACAGCTCAAACAGTTTATTCGAGAGGCCCGCGCCCAAGGGCTATTTGCCCTGGCGGGGGAAGCAAGCCAGATGCGCTGGCAACTGGTGGCTGAACTGCAGCAAGCCAGAGCGGTGGCGCTGGAGGCCAGCCATGGCCATGTCTAACTGGCAACGACTGCTGGCCTACGTGATGAAGTTTGGCAACCTGAGCCAGCAGCAGGCAGAGCAGTGGCTCGATAGCCATTGCCCTCAGTGGCGTAGTGGGCCTGACGTGATGGCGGCCGGGCAAATCTGGATGAAAAAGACGGGGAGGGGGAATTGAACACCTTAGCTAACAATCAGCCAAATGCTGCGCAGAGTGGTGATCGTACCCGCCTGATCCGTCTGGTTCAGGTTGGCAGGCGCACCCTGGGGCTAGATGAGGAGACCTATCGGGCGTTGCTGGAGCAGCAGAGTGGCAAGCGTTCGGCGGCCGAGTTGACGATCCCGGAGCTGGACAAGGTGCTGCTGGCCATGAAGGGGGCAGGGTTTAAACCGACGGTTAAACGCCCTGTTAAAGGGGCGGTTAAAGCGGGAGGGCACAAGCGTTTAAGCCCGGCCCGTGGGGCCCATGCCAAAACCGCCGAGATAAACGTGATCCGGGCAGTATGGATCACCATGCACCGCCATGGCCTGCTGCGCGATGGCAGTGAGACGGCCTTGAATCACTATGTTGAGCGGCAAACGGTACGGCTTAACAACGGCATCGGCGTGGCAGAGGTGGCCTGGCTCACAGATGGGTTGGCTTACCAGGTGCTTGAGTCGCTGAAAAACTGGCACAAGCGGGAGCTGGTCGCCCGGCTTGTCGCGGCCAAGAAAACCGTACCCACCAATGGGAAGTCCGGGCGAGTGGCCGGTTATCAGGCCGTTGTGGCGGCGTTTGAGGAGATGAATGATGGACGCTAACGCTGAGAATCTGGACTTGTTCGCCGATGATCATGAGTCGCTGGGGCAGCTTGTCGATCGCCTGGATCAGATCCCGACCACCGAACTGACGGCCAAATGGCCCAAAGCCCTGGCCGAGTTGGTCGATGTGCTGGCCTGCGAGTTGGTCAGAGGGGGAATGGAGCCGGAGCTGGCCAAGGCTCAGGCCCGCAAGTTGGCGCTGGTACAGGCCCATTACATGGGGGGCCGTGCCTACTACATCCCCACTGGGGATCATCTCAAGGCCGCGTTACGTGACCGGGCTATCTGGGACGAGTTCAATGGGCGGAATATCGATGTGCTGGCCCGTAAGCATGGCCTCTCAGTGCCACAGACCTATGCGGTGGTGGCCGAACAGCGCGAACTGACCCGCCGCCGCCATCAACCTGACCTGTTTGGCTATCAATAGAGATGCGATTCACATTAAAGAGAAACCCCGCTGCGGCGGGGTTTCTCTTTTGGCTCTGATGTTTTAGCCTGAATTTCCAACAAGGAGGTGCGTGTGACAAGGTGTATGTGGTTGGTCGCTGGGGTGCTGTGGGCAGGCGCGTCGGTTGGTGCCGTAAAGTATAAATGCGATGGGGAATGGGTGGACTATTGGCCATGTGACAAAGAGCAGGTCGATCATAGCAACGCCATTCAAGCCATGAAGGATGAATACTCAGCTAGAGCGTCTGAACCCGAGCCGGTTATGGATGCCCCAGTCAGCACATCATCCCCCGTGTCTGGTTGTGGCAGTGAGGATGTAAAGTGCTTTGCTGACAAGGCCAGGTCTGATGCTCTGATTCCTTGCAAACATAGTATTGAAAGCAGGGCTCGGTACGATTACGAATGGACGGACAGCCTGTTTGGCAAACCGCTTTTTGAATTTGACTACATGTGGGGGATTCCGCCTAACGTTGTCGTGTACTACGGCTCGGCGTTGAAGGCCCAAAATGGATTTGGTGCCTGGAAAGAAATGTACTATCAATGTTGGTACAACGTGAGAACCTCACAGATTGAAAGGGTGGTTTTAAGATAGCTGCATTCATGTAACCCACCATAAACCCATGCCATAAAGGCCCCTCGGTACGCTGCTGATAACGCAGTTCACCGAGGGGCCTTTATGTTATCACTCGCACTTAAATGGCTGCTTCGTCCTGATGTGGAAGGGGGCGAAGTCAACCATCCCGCCGACCGTGGTGGTCATACCAAGTACGGCATTGCCGATGCCGCCGATGGCAAGAAGGACGGCATGGCCGACCTCGATCGGGATGGGGTGCCCGATATCGCTATCGGTGATCTGACTCCTGCCCATACCGAGCCCTTTTACCGCCAGAACTACTGGATGCCCGCCCGCTGTGACCTGATTGCGAGCTTAAGCCCGGCCCTCTCTATCGCCGTGTTTGATGCAGCGGTGCATCACGGGCCGAAACGCGCCATCCAACAGCTGCAGCAGGTCTTGGGGGTGATGGCAGATGGTCGCCTTGGCCCGGTATCGATTGGCAGGCTCAAGCAGCAACTGGGCGCCAAGGGAGAGGGCCAGTTCCTGCTGGCGCTGATGATGCAGCGGGCCAGCTTCATGCACGGCATTGTGCGCAAAGACCCGAGCCAGTGGGCCAATGCTGATGGCTGGATCAACCGGCTGCTGCGTCTGCAGAGCTACCTCCTTTCTGACGTGGTTGGCGAGGTGGTGGCATGAGCGTGCTGACCATCAAGCAACAGAACGCGGCGGCCGCGATCCAGGCTGCGGGCTACTTTGGCATTCCTGAGCTCAAGAACCCCCGTTACCTCGCTTGCTTCAAGGATGGGCGCAAAGCCCATCTCAAGGCCGCTTTGGCCAATCAGATCGCTGACCCGAAGGCGATCCCGCTCTATAGCCACCACCAGACCCGTCAATCCCTGTTCGAGAAAGGGTGGCGTTCGGTGACCGAACTGGATCGCCTGCGGGCCCGTGCCCGTCATTCCCAACCTCAACAAAAGGAAGTCCATCATGCCTGATTCCCTGTTACCTCAAGCGAAGTCTGCCTTCAAAAGCCGCACCGTGATCGGTGGTGTGATTGCCGTGGGGGCCGGTATTGCGGGCCTGTTCGGTGTGCCGGTCGATGCGGGTACCCAAGCCAGCTTGGCATCCACCCTGGTGGATCTGGCCAGTGCGGTGGGTGGCCTGCTCGCCATCTGGGGCCGCATCAAGGCGACTCATACCGTCAAGTAAGAGAGGTCATGTGACAAACCTCATAGACCGCGCCCAGCAGGCCGATGCCGATCGGACTGGGCGCATTATCGAAGCCCACCAGAACAGGGCAAGGCCACACGGCGATGGTATCTGCTGCGATTGTGACGAAGCCATCCCGCCCTCCCGCCTTGCAGCCGAGCCTGGTGCCGAGCGCTGTATCGAGTGCCAGACCCTGTATGAGCGCAAGGAGGCGACCCGTGTGGGAATTCATCGTTAAGAACTGGGGCCCGCTCTATGCGTTGGCCAGCCTGGTGGGTCTGGTGGTCATCATCTTGCTCTCCAAAACCTACGCCAAGCGCGAAGACCTCACTGCCCTGGTGCAGAGAGTCCAGCGGGTGGAGCAGGTACTGGCTGACCTGCCGAGCGAGCGTGAGCTGCACAAGCTGCAGTTGGAGATCAGCGAGTTGCGGGGGGAGTTGCGGGAGGTGAAGCCGGAGCTGCGCCAAGCCCGTCGCCTTGCCGATCTGCTGTTGGAAAATGAACTCAAGGAGAAGGCATGAGTATTCAAGCGATATTGGACGCCCAGCAGCGGCTGGTGATCCTGCGCTCCCTGCTGGATATCGGTGGTGCCGCCAACGAGTCAATCCTCAATGACTGCCTCGACCAGCTGGGTACCGGCCGGGTGACGCGGGATCGGGTGAAGACCCTGCTGGCCTGGCTGGAAGAGCAGGGGCTGGTGCGCATCGAGCGACTGGCCACGGTGCAGGTGGCTCACTTGACCGGTCGGGGCCAGGACGCGGCAGAGGGCCGGGCAACGGTGCCCGGCGTCAAGAAGCCCCGAGCGGAGGATTAAGCATGGCCGAGAAACCGACCCGAGGCCGCGCCAGCAAGGTGTGGCTGCTGCCTGAGTCCATCCGCAACGCGCTCAACGAGATGCTGCGGGACAAGGGCAACAGTCAGGCCGCCATCCTGGATGAAATCAACGGCCTGATCGAGGAGGCGGGGCTGCCCGATGATCTCAAGCTCTCCCGCTCCGGGTTAAGCCGTCATGCCAGCCAGGTTGAACAGGTCGGCCAGCACCTGCGGGATTTGCGCGAAACCACGGCCGCCTTGACCTCCCAGCTTGGCGACAAGCCGATGGGGGAGACCACCAAGCTCATTCTGGAGCTGGGCCGCTCCCAGCTGTTCAAGGCGATGCTGGCTCAGGTGCAGAACCCGGAGGAGGCGGTGGATATCGACATGCTGAAAAATGCCATGCTGGCGGCTCAGCGGCTCGAATCGACCGCCATGCAGAGCCATAAGCGGGAGAAAGAGATCCGCCTGGCATTTGCCGAAGAGATTGCCGCCAAGACCGAAGCCATCGTGACCCAGGCGGGCTTGAGTGGTGAGGCTGCCGCCGCCATTCGCCGTGAAATATTGGGGATTGCCTGATGAGCACGATCGCCCAGCAGTTGGCCCAGACCCTGGGTACCGAATACAACCCCGACGAGGTGTTGCTGCCGTACCAGCGGATCTGGATTGCCGACGAGAGCCCGCTCAAGATTGCCGAGAAGAGCCGCCGTACCGGTATCACCTGGGCGGAGGCGGCTGACGCGGCTCTGACGGCATCCAAGACCAAGACGGCTGGCGGTTGCCACCACTTCTATGTGGGCAGCAACAAGGAGATGGCCCGCGAGTTTATCGATGCGGTGGCGATGTGGGCCAAGGCGTACAACAAGGCGGCAGGTGAGATCCAGGAGGAGGTGTTCACCGACGACGAGGATAAGGCGATCCTCACCTTCGTGGTCTATTTCGCCTCTGGCTTCAAGGTGCAGGCGCTCTCCAGCAACCCCTCCAACCTGCGGGGGATGCAGGGCAATGTGACCATCGACGAGGCCGCATTCCACGACCGACTGGCCGAGGTGTTGAAGGCCGCCATGGCGCTGACTATGTGGGGCGCCAAGGTGCGCTTGATCAGTACCCATAACGGCGTTGATAACCTGTTTAACCAGCTTATAAACGACAGCCGAGCGGGCCGCAAAGAGTATTCCATCCATACCATCAGCCTGGACGATGCCTGCCGCCAGGGACTCTATCGCCGGATCTGCCAGGTCAAGGGTGGCCTTTGGACACAGGAAGCTGAGGACGCCTGGAAGGCGGGGCTGCTCAAGGCCACCGCCACCGAAGAGGATGCCCTTGAGGAGTATTTCTGCGTACCCAAGCAGAGCAGTGGCGTCTATATCAAGCGCACCCTGATTGAGCGTGCGATGCAACCGGATATCCCCATCCTGCGCTTTACCGCCCCCAAAGACTTCGAGCTCTCGAGCGAGGAAGCCCGCAAGGCGGTGGTGGATATCTGGTGCGAGGAGAACCTCAAGCCCTGTCTGGAAGCGCTTGATCACAGTTGTCGTCATGCGTTTGGAGAGGACTTCGCCCGCAAGGGGGACTTGTCGGTGTTCGTGCCGCTCTCTATCTCCACCAACTTGCGCAAACAGGTGCCCTTTGTGGTGGAGCTGGTCAATGCCCCCTATGAGAGTCAGCGCCAGATCCTGTTCTACCTGCTGCAGGGGTTGCACCGTTTCACGGCGGCGGCCTTCGATGCCACCGGTAACGGCGGCTATCTGGCAGAGGCTGCCAGACTGCGCTGGGGCGCCAGCATGATCGAGTGCGTGATGCTCAATGACCCCTGGTATCGGGAGTGGATGCCCAAGCTCAAGGCAGAGTTTGAGGATGGCAACCTGACAATCCCGCGCCATGCAGACGTGCAGGATGACTTGGGGAAAATCCAGGTCATCAACGGCATCCCCAAGATCGACAAGGGCAAGAACACCGGCCAAGGGGGCCAACAGCGCCACGGTGACTTTGCGGTGGCCTTGGCCATGGCGGTGCGGGCCAGCTGGATGGAGGGGGGCGCCATCGAGTTCACCCCACTACCAGGTAAACGTGATGACCATGGCAGCGACAACAACGATGACTATCACCGATATGAGCGAGGAGCCTGGTAATGGGCAGGATCATTGATATCCATGGCAAAGCCATGAGCCTGGAAAAAGAGCCGCAGACCGAGAACGATGCCAAGTTGGCCCAGCTGCGCCGTCACTACAGCGATCATCCGACCATCGGGCTGACCCCAGGCAAAGCGGCTGCGGCGCTGAAAGAGGCCGAGGAGGGTGGCCTGATCGCCCAGTGCGAGCTGGCCGAAGACATGGAGGAGAAGGATGCCCACCTGCAGAGCGAGCTCGGCAAACGCCGCCGTGCCCTGCTTGGGGTGAGCTGGACAATCGAGCCACCCCGCAACGCCACCCCGGCCGAGAAGCGTGATGCCGAGCTTATCCGGGAGCTGCTGGAGGACTTCACCTGGTTGGATGATGCCATCTTTGACGCCACCGACGGGATCCTCAAGGGGTTCAGTGCCCAGGAGTTCAGCGGCTGGGAGATGGTCGAGGGGCTGCAAATCCCCAAGGGTATCATCTGGCGCGACCCTGCCTGGTTCCAGACCCACCCGGACGATCGCAATCAGCTGCGCTTGCGAGACGGCAGCCAGGAAGGGGTTGCCCTCAACCCGTTTGGCTGGTTGCTGCACAAGGCCAAGTCCAAATCGGGGTATCTGGCCCGCACCGGCCTTGTTCGCACCCTGGTCTGGCCGTTCCTTTTCAAGAACTACAGTGTGCGGGATCTTGCCGAGTTTCTGGAGATCTACGGCCTGCCGGTGCGGCTGGGGAAATACCCGGAAGGGGCGACCGAAAAAGAGAAGGCCACCCTGCTGCAGGCGGTGCTCTCCATCGGTCATAACGCCGGGGGCATTATCCCGCGCGGGATGGAGATTGAGTTCCAGAACGCTGCCAGTGGTCAGGCCGATCCCTTCGTGGTGATGATGGAGTGGTGCGAGCGCTCCATGAGCAAGGCCATTCTGGGGGGCACCTTGACCTCACAGGCTGATGGTAAGAGTTCGACCAATGCCCTGGGTAATGTTCATAACGAGGTGCGCCAGGAGGTACGGGATGCTGATCTCCGCCAGCTGGCCGCCACCCTGACCCGCGATCTGGTTTATCCGCTCTATGCCCTGAACGGCAAGAGCTACCAGGGCCCGCGCCGCTGTCCCCGGTTGGAGTTTGATGTGACCGAGCCAGAGGATATGCAGCAGCTGGCTGGGCCGCTGCGCACTCTGGTCTCTATTGGCATGAAGATCCCGACCCAGTGGGTCTATGACAAGTTGCAGATCCCGGTGCCCACCGCTCAGGAAGAGGTATTGGTCATTCAGGATAATCGGGGGGGAACAGTGGAGGCTGAGCTCAAGGCTCGGCTGACCCGTCAGGGACTGGCGGCACTGGCCGCAAATAAAGCAGCGCGGGGAGATAACAACGATGCCCAGTTGGCCCGGCTGCAGGCCGAGGCGGCCCCTCTGCTGGCGGGGATGACCGATGCTGTCCAGGCGCTGGTGATGCAGGCCACTACCCTGGAAGAGATCCGGGATGGCTTGTTGGCACTGGAACCTGAGCTCAGCCATGACGAACTGGGGGCGCTGATGGCGCAAGCCATCGCCGCCAGCGAGCTGCTCGGGATGCTTGAGATGGAGGAGGGGCGCTGATGCCCGTTCGCTATGGTTCCTTGCCCTTTGCCGAGGCGATCGCCTTCTTTCGCCAGAAGCTCGATATGCCAAGCGAACGCTGGGTCGATGTGTGGCGCGATGCCCATAACCGCGCCTTTATGGTGGCGGGGGCCACCAAGACCGATCTGCTGGCTGACCTGCGCGGGGCGGTAGACAAGGCGATCAGTGAAGGGCAATCCATTGGGGCCTTTCAGAAGGCGTTCAAGGAGATTGTGGCCCGCCACGGTTGGGAGCATACCGGCCCGGCATCGTGGCGCTCCCGCGTCATCTTCGAGACCAACCTGCGCCAGAGCTATAACGCCGGGCGTGAGGAACAGATCCAGCGCATCAAGCACAAACGCCCCTATGCGCTCTATCGTCATGGGGACTCCGAGCACCCCAGGGAGTTGCACCTCAAGTGGAACAACCTGGTGCTGCCGGTTGATCACCCCTGGTGGGAGACGCACAGCCCCAGCAATGGCTATGGCTGCAAGTGCAAGAAGTTCCTGCTCTCCGAGGCAGACCTCAAGCGGCGCGGCTTGGTGGTCGGCAAGGCCCCGGACGATGGCGAATATGAGTGGGTGGACAAGGCCACTGGGGAGTTGCACAAGATCCCCAGAGGTATCGACCCCGGCTTTGATTATCGGCCCCAGACCCCGGCCGACCTGACCAAGGTGGTGACCAAGCGCGAAGCGGCCAAGCCTGCGTTGGCCGAGCGCCTGCCAGAGCGGATAGTGGAGAGCGCCTTCTCCAGCGTCAAAGGTGTCACCGCCCAAGGTTTGAGTGATCTGCTGACCCAGTTGCCAGCCCCCCAGCGCGAACCCTTGGCGGCGTTCCTCAAGGCGCATCCGGTCAAAACGCTGTTTATCAAGCAGAGCGAGATGGGGAAGGGGGCGGCCAGCCTGAAGGTAGCACCCGCGATAGGTGAATATCTGGGGATGGATCCTAACAGTGTCAGGGCTTGGTATACCTTGCGTGGAGCAACCAAGACTAACGGCTTTACCTTTGCGCAGGCCGACCATGTGGTGATTAAAGTAGCAGCCAGCGACAAGCTGGGTGGTGTGGATATGCAGTCCGTACAGGTGGCGGCAGCTCAAGTTATCTCGGATGCCAAGGCTAACCAAGGCCCACGAACCTGGCAGCCACGCGGTAGCAGTGGGGACTCGTTCCGCTTACACTGGAGTATATCGTCTAATGTTGGTGACACCCTGGGGCCCGCTGCCCAGCGCATCTCTACCTGGTTGCATGAGCTTGGCCATCAAGTTCACTTTTGGGCAGGAGAGCCGGATCTTAGTAGGCTGGGATTGCTGACTGAATATGGCGCCAAGAGTCGCCGTGAAAAGGCTGCAGAAGCATTTGCCGCGTGGGTTCTGGCCAGAGAGCAGTTGATGGAGCACTACCCAGAGCTGGCTGCACAAGTCGAAGCCATGCTGACAAAGGCCGCCCAGGCTACCACCAAATCCAAATGACGATGGCAAGGAGTGAACAATGAAGCTATTGGAGCAAGCAAACGCCTTGTTTGAGTCGGGTGATCTGCTAACGCTGGATGATGTCAAAACGCTGGCATCACTTTGTGCCAAGGCATCTGGCAAAGAGGCAGAGTATCTGGGGGATCTCTGGTCTGCAGCGTTGCTCAATGCCGATGAACAGGCATTCGCCTACATGATAGGGATGGAGGACGATGCCTGATGGCCGGTAGCTTTATTGCCATCAGCCACCATGGGGTGGCCGATGCCCACGAACTGCTGGCCAAGCTCTACCAGCAAACCGGTGATCTCAGTGAGCCGCTGGCCGATATTGGCGAAGGTCTGCAGCTGTCGCACCGGGAGCGCTGGGATGCCCAAGAGAGCCCGGAAGGGGAGCCCTGGGCCCCGCTCTCGGAGAAGTACCGTGCCCGCAAGCCGCGTCATGCCGATGAGGTGCTGCGTCTGAACGACGATCTGCGCGATACCCTCAACTATCAGGCCGAACCCCAGACCCTCTACTTTGGTACGCCCATGGTATACGGTGCTGCCCACCAGTTCGGCCGTGAGGAGACCCACCTGCCAGAGCGACCCTATCTGGGGCTGTCAGAAGAGGATAAACAGAGCGTGCTGGAGACGCTGGAGGGTTATTTGGTCATCGAGGCTCCGTGAGCTTCTGGGCGCCTCTGGTGCCCCCTTGCGGCTACGATGGCATGTCTACCCTCTCAATAGGTCAGGAAAATGGCGTTTAAACACCATTAAACAGTATCGCCGCCCCCCAGCTTACCCTCCGATCCATCCCGTGATGCAGTAACCCACCATAAACCCCACCCAATTCTCAGTTCGATGACACTGGCCGCAATGAGGTTTGCTGTGACCAGCCGGAGTGAGAGTGATGCCCCTATCTGTCGCCAGTTCCGCCATTGCCGTGGCCATCTTGAATGCGAGACCAACCGCCCTGGGGTTGGCCGTGCTCGATGCAGCCCTTGGCCAGAGCGACGACGGTTGGTACCAGTTGCTGCCGGTCGGCCCGTTCAAGGCCCGCGATGGCCGCCCCTTTGATGTTCCTGGTGGTCACTGGCAGCTCGACAAGAGCATCGCCACCACCCTGATCAATCGAGCCAAAGCGCTCGGGCAAGACATCCTGATCGACTACGACCACCAGACCCTCCATATCGAAAAGACTGGCAAGGAGGCTCCGGCTGCCGGTTGGTTCAACGGTGACGAGATCGAATGGCGTGAGGGGCTGGGCCTCTTTATCAAACCGCGCTGGACGGATCGTGCCGCTGCCATGGTGGCTGCCAAAGAGTACCGATTCCTTTCTGCCGTCTTTCCCTATGACGCCCAGGGCCGCCCGCTGGAACTGCGGATGGCCGCCATCACCAATGATCCCGGTGTGGTGGGTATGCAGGCTCTGGCGGCGCTCAGTGCGCTACCCGCTTCCCAACCTGGCCAGCTGGCCAACCCCTCCAAGGAGACATCCATGAATGAACTGCTGAAAAAGCTGTTGGCCAAGCTTGGCATCGAGCTGACCGGCGATCCCACTGATGAGCAACTGCAGAAGGCGCTCACCGAGCTCGATAGCCTGCAGGCCAGCGCCAAGAAAGCGCCGGAGCTGGAGGCGGCACTCACTGCTGAGAAGGCATCGCTGGCCGCGCTCAAAGCGCAGCCCGGTGGCCAAGTTGACCTGGCGCAATTCGTGCCGGTGGCGACCTATAACGCCCTGGTTGACCAGGTAGCGAGTTTAAGCGCCAAGGTGGAAACCACGGATGCCGCAACCCTGATCAAGGAAGCCCGTACCCAGGGCAAGGTGGTGGCCGCCGAAGAAGAGTATTTGACCGCCTATGCCGCCCAGAAAGGGGTAGCTGCCCTTAAGGCGTTGCTGGATCCCCGTCCGGCGATTGCCGCACTGTCCGCCAGCCAGACCACTCAGGTGACCCTGCCCGAGAAGAAGGGGGATGCGGTGCTCTCGGCGGATGACAAGTATGCCGCCGACCAGCTCGGTATCAGCCACGAGGAGTTTGCCAAGGCCAAGCAGGCTTAAGCGCAGACCCTACCACGCCATTTATCCAGAGAAGGAACACCCGTATGGCCATGATTACACCCGCGCTGTTGCAGTCCCTCTTCACCGGCTTCAAGAAGAACTTTGAAGACGCCAAGAGTGAAGCGCCTGCCCAGTACACCAAGATCGCCACCGTGATCAAATCGACCACCAAGTCCAACACCTATGGCTGGTTGGGCAAGTTCCCCAATCTGCGTAAGTGGGTCGGTGATCGGGTGATCGAGTCGATGAAGGCGCACGGTTACCAGATCGTCAACGAAGACTTCGAGGCCACCGTCGGCGTCGATCGCAACGATATCGAAGATGACGAGCTGGGTATCTACGCGCCGATGTTTGCCGAGATGGGCCGTTCGGCGGGCATTCACCCCGATGAGCTCTGTTTCGGTCTGCTCGGTGCTGGCTTCACCACGCCTTGCTATGACGGCCAGTATTTCTTCGACACCGATCACCCGGTCTATCCCAAGGCCGATGGCACCGGTACCCCTGTGATGACTGCCAACGTGGTGGTGGATGCCGGTTATCAGGGGGAGCCCTGGTTCCTGCTCGATACCAGCCGTGCCCTCAAGCCGGTCATCTTCCAGGATCGCAAGTCACCGCAGCTGATTGCCATGACCAAGATCGATGACGAAGCGGTATTCACCCGCAAGGAGTTCCGCTACGGGGTCGATTGCCGTGATGCCGCAGGCTTTGGCTTCTGGCAACTGGCCTTTGCCAACAAGCGGGCGTTAACCCCCGACAACCTGTGGGATTCCTTCTCCAAGATGCGGGAGTTTCAGGCTGATGGCGGCCGCAAGCTTGGGGTGAAGGCCACCATGTTGGTGGTACCCCCCTCCCTTGAGAAGCTGGCGACCCAGATGTTGGAGCGAGAGCTGTCGAGCAGCAGCAGCAACGAGCTGAAAGGCAAGTTGGAGCTGGTGGTGGCTGACTACCTCTAACCCTGCGTTATGCCTGTTTAAAGCGGGGTTAAACAGCTGCCAGGCACTGTTTAACCCCCGGTTTAAACAGCCTCTCTATCAGATACGACGAGGAAAACATGAGATGGAACAAGAGATGGAACTGGCTATTCGAGTGGGGATTACGTCAACAGTTCGTCAGGTCTATTTTCGCGCGGGCCTGCCGATTGTACCGGGCAAGTCTGAGATGGTTGTGTCGCCTGAGCAGTGCGCGACCCTGGAGAACGACCCGCGTCTGGTGGTCGTCCGGTTGGCTGAAGACACCAGCCTTCAGGCAGGTGATGCACCATCGGCGCCTGGGGATCTGGACGCAACACTGGGCGTCCTGACCGGTTCGGGCTATCTGGCAGGGGTTGCCACCTTGGCTGGCAAGGTCACGCCGCTGGCCGAGATGAAGGTCGATGAGCTGCGCGAGCTGGCGCTGCAGATGGGTATCCCGGAGGCGGCCAAGCTCAAGAAGGCCGAACTGGTGACAGCGATCGCCGCGACCGAAGTGCAATACCCGGTCAAGGATGAGCAGTCATCTGGCCAGAACGGAGAGCAGTGATATGTACGCCAGCGTCAATGACATGGTGATCCGCTTTGGCGAGGCCGAGTTGCTACGCCTGGCCATGACGCCGACCGGTGAGCTGGATCAGGCGGCCATCACCATCGCCCTGCAGGATGCAGGCGCCTTGATCGATGGCTATCTGGCGGGTCGCTATCCCTTGCCGCTGGCCCATATCCCGAGTGCCCTGGTACCTATCTGCGCCGATATCGCCCGTCACCGTCTCTATGGTGAACAGGCCCCGGAGCAGATAGCCAAGCGTAATGAGGCGGCCCTGGCCTTTCTGAAATCGGTTGGCAAGGGGGAGCTGGCGCTGGGGTTGGCATCCGATGGCGCCACCCTGGAGAGCCAGAATCTGGCTCAACTGCAGTCGGATGGGCGGGTGTTCGGGCGGGATAAGGGGGGCTTTCTATGAGCCAACCAGCCAACCAGTCGGGTACCGAACTCGACTACCTGCAGGCGGGCGAGCGGCTGCGTGAGCTGCTCGCCCCCCTGAAAACCAAGGGGCTCAAGGAGGTGTTTGTGGCCACCGATGTGGCGGCCATCGCCAATCTGGGCCAGCACAGTCCGGCGGTGCATGTGGTCTATCAGGGCGAACGTGAGAGCGAAGGCACCCAGTCAGGCCGGGCCAGCAGCTTTGATCAGCTCTGGTTGCTGGTGCTGGTACATCGTGCCAGCCCCAAGGAGGTCAGTGCCGGGGTGTGGCTTGGCCGCATCCTGCAGGCCGTCAGTGGGCGAGCATGTGGTGACAGTACCTTTCGCCGCGAAACCCCACCGGTAAAACCCAGTTACAGCGGCGGTGCGGCTTACTTGCCGCTTGCCTTTACTACCCGAGTGAAATTCAAAGGAGAGCGATGATGAGCGAAACACTGCACCTGGAAGGGGATCTCTTTATCGAGACCTTTACCAACGGGGTCTCGGTCGGGGTGATTGGCCCCATCGATGTGGATAGCCTGGAAGTGAAACCCGACAGCCAGAAGATCTCCATTCCCAGTAAGCGCAAGGGGCAATACGGTCAGGCGCGGGAGAACTACCACATTCCCAAGCCTGCCATGGTCACCATCAAGACCACCGAGATCCCGCCCGTGCTGCTGGCCGCCGCCTTTATGGGGCTGGAGAGCCCCATCAATCAGGGGGCCGGGACGCTGACTGATCTGCAGGTCGTTTTGCCCGCCTATCCGAAGTGGGCCCAGCTTGGCAAGAGTAATATTGCCGCAACCGGTCTGGCCATCAAGGAAGGGGCCACGGCGCTGGTAGTGGGTACCGATATCGAGGTCAACTATGCGCTCGGGCTGGTACGGGCGATCAAGGGTGGCTCGGTGGCGGACGGCGGCAGCTTGACGGTCAGCGGTACCTATAACGCGGTGACCGGTACCCGCATCGCGGGCAACATCCAGCCGGAGATCAAGGCGCGACTGCTACTTGATGGCCGCAGTATCGTCAGTGGCGAAGCCATCAAACTGACAGTGCCCCGTGCCAGCTTGTCCCCCAAGAAGGCGGTGGACTTTATGAGCGACAAGCCCATCGAGATCGAGCTGGAGGGGGAGCTGCTGGCCGTGGATGGCGAGACCGCCCCCTTCTATGTGGATCGGCCAGTGACAGTGTGATGTGTGGAAAGAAAATGGCGGGGAATCCCGCCATTTTATGTGTCGCCAAATGGATGCTTGATGTTAAATCTGTGCCAGACGTTTCATCACTTCAATGCGCAGCGTCATGAATTGATTCAGGTCATCAGAAATACCTTTCTGGCCGTAGAAACGTGCACTATCAACGCCTTCTTCGGCAGTAAGTCCAAGGCGTTTTCTTATTCCTGCGATGTATGGTTGGTCGTAGTCCTCAAAGCCACGGGCCCCTTTCTTGAGGATGGTTTCTACAATGTTTCCTTGGTTATCGATGATATCTAGCTTATGTCCCAAGTCATTGAGTTCATAACCAAATCGCCCGAGAGATTCACGAAGGTCGGATAGTTTAAGAGGTTTTTCCCCCTTTTGTTGCCTTCTAGAATGTCGCTCAAGCCATTCGGCAATTATTGGCACTTCATCATTTCGGTCTTGGCAGATTTCGTGTGCGGCTATTGCTCGCATGAACTCGTACATTTCATCGTCGTTGCACCGATCAAGCAAATAACCATATTCACTAAGGAAGTACAAAGTAGCAAGTAGCGCGGCTCGTTTATTCCCATTATGGAAGGAGTGATTTCCCGCAATGCTATGACATAGAGATGCGGCCTTCAAAAAGACAGTTGGATAGGCATCTTGTCCACCTACTGTTGAAAAAGGTCGTGCAGAAGCTGACTCGATAGTACCCAAATTTTTCACTCCCGGCGGGCTAATTGGATCATCTTTGTCGGCGAAGAACTCTGTTAGATATTCGTGAATGAAAACAATTGTGGATGCATCCATGTTGGTTTTGACCTATAGCTGTAGACTCGAACTTCGTAGATTAATCGAAAGACTACGGTATTCATGTGAGATATCTCTGTAATTCACCATAAATCCCTGTTCACTCCCTATTCGTTACCATAGGGCATATCTGAATCTGATCGGAATGCCCCATGTCCACCTCTACCACCCTCAAACTTGCCCTGGAGCTGGCGGCCAAGGTCACCGGTCGGGAAGATCTGGCCGCGTTGGCGAGTGAGGTGCAGGAGCTGGGCCCTATCTCAGACGAGACGGCCGCCGAAACGGCGCAGTTGGCCGAGAGCCTCGAATCGTTAAGCCGCCAGCAGGCGCTGATCCAGCAGTTCAATGACTCAAAGGCCGCCCTGACCCAGCTCGAACTGGCGACAGTGCTCAGCCGGGACAAGCTGGAGCAGTTGCGCCGCGAGCAGCAGGCAGGCAGCGGTGACGCCAAGGCGCTGGCCGAACAAGAGCGGTTGCTGACTTCCGAGGTCAAGCAGCTGGAGCGCCAGCTGGTCGCTCAATCCGCCAGTCATACCCGCCTCCACGCAGGGCTCAAGCAGTCTGGGCTCGACACCAAGAATCTTGCCCAGGAACAGCAGCGCCTGCAGCGTGAGCTGACCAAGAGTGTTGCCCAGACCGAACGGCTGGGGCGCGAGCTTAGCCGGGGTGGGCAGCATGCCGGTGGTTTTCAAGGGGCCATCGGCAGTCTGACCGGCCGCCTAGTGGCCATGGCCGGTACCTGGTTCGGTATCCAGACCCTCACCAGCCAACTGATGGCCATGTTCCAGACTGGCGATCAGGCCGAGCGCCTCGATGTGCAGCTCAAGGCAGTGATGGGGTCGATTGCCGGTGGCAAAGAGGCGTCAGCCTGGATCCAGGACTTTGCCAAGAATACCCCCCTGCAGCTCAGTGAAGTCACCCAGGTATTCGTGCGGCTCAAAGCGTTCGGCATCGACCCCATGGCGGGGGCCATGCAGGGCATTGTCGATCAAGCGTTCAAGTTGGGCGGCGGTTTTGAAGAGGTGCAGGGCATCTCCCTGGCGCTCGGCCAAGCTTGGGCCAAGCAGAAGCTGCAGGGGGAGGAGATCCTGCAGCTGATTGAGCGGGGCGTGCCGGTCTGGCAGATGCTGGAGCAGGTGACTGGCAAGAATACTGCCGAGCTACAGAAGCTCTCTGAGGCAGGCAAGCTGGGCCGCGAGACCATCTCTGCCCTGATGAATGAGATTGCCACCCAATCGCGCGGGGCGGCTGCCGACAACATGAGTCTGCTTTCCGGGCTTATCTCCAATGCCCAGGACAACCTCGCCAAGTTTTACCGGATGGTGGCCGAGAGTGGGGCGCTGGCCTGGCTCAAAAACCAGCTGGCCAACCTTAACGCTGAATTCGACAGGATGGCCAAGGATGGTCGCTTGCAGGAGTGGGCGCAGCGCCTATCCGATGGCTTTATCTCCATGGGGGAAACCCTCAAGTCGCTGATCCAGACCCTCTATGAGTGGCGCACCGTGCTGACCGTGTTGGCCCAGGCTTGGTGGGGATTAAAAATTGCCAGCTGGATCGGCGAGCTGCGCGGTCTTTATGCCCAGTTTATCGCCATGCCGGTGGCGACAGCGACAGCAGCAGGCGGCATGACCACTGCCGGGACTGCAGCGGCGGCTGCCTCGATAGGTGTTAGGGCCTTGGGCTTGGCCGTCAAGGGGTTGCTGGCTGCCGTGGCAGTCGAGTCCATCATCCAGATCACCCAGTTCGCCTCTGCCTTGCGCCAGTTGGTGCAGGCTGAGCTGGCGCTCCGGGAGGCTCAGGCACTGCGCTCCGAGACTCAAGCCCGCCTCAACGGTCAGTTTGCCACCCTGTCAACGGAGCTGGGCTATGCCATCACCAGCATGGCAGATCTCGATCGCTTGGTGGCTGAGGGCAAGGTGCATTACGACGAGGCCACCGGAAGCTGGCGACAAGGCGCCGCAGCCGTTAAAGCGCTGGGTGATGAGGCCGAGAGTACCCGTGATTATCTGGCCGAGATCAATGCGGTGGCTAAGCAAACCGCAGCTGATGGCCCGGCCAAACTGGCTGAGGCGTTTAAGGTGCTCGGCCTTGATTTCGAGCAGGCCAATGGCCGTATCGGTGAGGGATTTCAGAAGACCATCGGCGCCCTGGATGTATTGGTGGCGCACACGGGGGCCAGTAGTACCGCCATCGAGGAGGCGCTGGCCGCCGCCTACAACAGCGCCAAGACCACCGCAGAGATCGATGCGGTGATCGAGCGTCAGAAGCAGCTGGCCGCCCAGGGCAAAATCACTGGGGATGCGCAGGCTCGCTCCATGGCCATCGCCGCCGATGCCATGGCCAAGGTGAAAGGGGAAAGTGGTGATGCGAAAAATGCCGTAGCGGCAATTGGTGATGGCTTTAGCAAAGCGGCCCAAGACGCATCGAGTGCAACGGCCACCATGAAGGCAGGGTTGGCTGATGTGAAAGCTCAGGCTGATGCCACTAGCGCCGCTGTCGCCAGTGCCGGTGGCAGCTCTTCGGCGCTTTCCAGCACTGGCCGTGGCGATGTGACTCGCACTGTAGGGGCGGGATCTTTCTACTACAAAACCGTGGATCTCAATGGCCTGCGCGGCAATGCCGAGGGGCTGGCCAATACCTTGGCTGGTGTTGAGGATGAGCTGGCCCGCTATAGCCAGAAGGTCAAGGACATTCCGGCCTACAGCGAGTGGAGCAAGTATTACGGCGAGAAGTTCCAAAAGGAGATGGAGGCCATGCGGGCTCGACTCAAGGAAGAGCTCAACAAAGCGTTGGCCAAAGAGAATGCCAAAACCAACCAGGCCGCCACCCAGCCACCAGTCACAACTGTAGAGCCGCAAGCACCAGGCCCCAACTACCCTGGGACGCGCAGGCCCTTGTCCGAGCGGATCACCATCGAGCTCAAAGGAGCGGGAGGTTCGGCCGAACTGCAGGCCGATGAGGCCAATGCCAACGCCTTTATCAACATTCTTAAACAGCAAGGACTGCGGCAATGAACGTGACCTTAAACAGCGTGCTGCTACCAGATGATCTGGTCTGGCGCGACGAGTTCGAGTGGGCGCCGGTCGAACAAGTGGTGACCCCGACCCTGAGCGGCGCCCTGTTGGTGGAGGAGACCGCCAAGCCGGAGGGGCAGCCGCTGACCCTGAGCGGGCATTGCTCCCGCGCCAAGGTGCAGGAGCTCAAGGTGCTGGAGGCGCAGGTGGCCCAGCTGATGACGTTGACCCTGCTCGATGGCGTGACCCGAACCGTAGTGTGGCGCCGCCCTGGTGTGGTAGCCACGCCCTTGTACGAGTTGGCTGACCCAGACGGTGATCACCCCTACACCCTGACCCTGAATCTGACTGAGGTAACCCCATGACCATTCTATCTGGCGATATCAAGCTGATGGCCAGCCAGCGGATGACGGACACCGAGGACGGTGGCGGGCGCATCACCGGCAAGGAGATCGTCAGCGGCGAACATAACTCAATGTTTCCCGATATCAGCGATCTGGATCGGGCCTATGGGGTGGTGAACCTGCGCAAGGTATTTCTGGCGGTGCAGACGGACGACACCGACACCTACTATGGCGCCAATGCCGCCGTGCTGCTGCCGCCCTACGATCCGAACGTGGGCCTTGCCCTGATGACCACCAAAGACCACCACGACACCCGCAACAACGCCCGCGATGTGGTGGAGCGCTATCTGGCGCGTGGCCCCAAGTGGCAGGGTTTTCTCTACGATACCCAACTGGAAGGGCAGCGGGCGATCCGCTTCTTCCAGCGGGTTGAGGCCCGCTTGCCGGAGGTGGGCGAAACCTTGGTGCTGGTCGGTAACGAGAACAAGGCCGGGGAGTTCGAGCAGTATGTGCGGGTGCTGGAGGTAACCCAGAAGCTGACCAAGTTCCAGGTGCAAGGTCTGCCCGAGTTCACCCGCAACGTGGTCACCTGCACCCTGGCGGATCCGCTGCGCTTCACCTTCGAGGGGGAACAGCCGACCCCCTATGATGTGGTGACCAACCCCAAGACCGCCCTGCGTGAAACCGTGGTGGCGGATGCGGCCAATTACTTTGCATCTACCCGGATGGTGGAAGATGCCGCCTTTGGCTCGATGCAGGTACGGGCCAAGACCATCTTTACCCAGCTGGTGCCTGCTGCCCGCAGCGAGACCCCAGCGGTGGATCTGACCGCTGCCGGTGAGCTGGCCAGCCTGGTAGATTCTGGCCGGGGGCTGGTGAGCATCACCACCGCCGCCGTGATCGCCCCGAGCCGTGGCCTGTTCCTGGGCAGCGGTGCCAAGCCTGGCACGGTGACCATCACCATCGGCGCGGCCACCATCACCGACAAGGGGGGCGAGCTGGTTGTTGCCGGGTCGGTGGTCGGCTCCATCGACTATGGCCGTGGCCAACTGGAGTTCAACGCCCAGTGCCCGAACTACGGCACCCAGAGCAAGACGGTCTCTTTCTGGCCAGCGGCCCGCCCTGCCCGTATCGCTGACACGGCGCGGATCGAGGTCAAGGCCAACAACCGGGGCTATGCCTACACCATCACCCTGCATCCAACCCCTGCTCCGGGCACCACTACCGTCAGCTTTATGGCGCAAGGCAAATGGTATGACCTGAAAGACAACGGGCGCGGGGAGCTGCTGGGCATCGACCGCTCTTATGGCTCTGGCACCATCAACCTGGCCACCGGTTCGGTGATGCTGACCCTGGGCGCCCTGCCGGATGTGGATACCTCCATCATGTTCAGCTGGGCCACCCCTGTGAACTACACCAACCGCAGCGGGCAGGCCATCAGCATCGGCAAAAGCGCCTGGCAGCTCCCCCACAAGGGGATCACCCCCAAGAGCGTGATCCTCACCTGGGGCGATGGCAAGCGGGCCACCGATGTGGCGGGGGACGGCAAGATAAGCGGCGATATCACCGGCATCATCAACTATGCCGAAGGGATCATCGATCTGGAGCACGTTACCTTGCCCGCACTGGGTCAGGAGTACGCCGCCCAGTACCAGTACGGTGAGCCGGTGACCGAGCGCCATATCGAACCGGGGCGCCTCAATACCCCCGGCCAGGTGGGGCACCTCTCCATCACCCTGGACGGCAAGGACGGCGGCGGCGCCCACAACCTCACACCGGGATCGGTGCGGGTCAAGTTCAACGCCCTCTATCACAAGTTCGATGTGGACGATCAGGAGCTGGTGATCCAGACCCGCGATCCCATCATCACCTTGCGCGATGACGGGCTGGGCAAGCTGATCGATGCCAGCGGTGTGGTGCTGGGGGCCATCGACTACGGCGCGGGAACCCTGCACTTTATGCCGGATGGCTCCAGCCCCCTGCCCAAGCCGAAATATGCCTGGGTGACCGTGGGCACCCGCTGGGAAGGCAACAACCAGATCGCGGTGCAGCGCTGGACGATGACCGGTATCGAGTACCACAACACCGCTTACACCTTCCCTGACGGGGAACAGGGGTGGGTGGATGTGACCTACCGCAACAACAACAGCGCCGAGGCCCAGAATGCCACCCTGACCGCCCAGGCGCTGCGCATAGACGTTACCCCCGGCTTTGCCGAGGCGATTCTGGAGGGGTCGATGCGCTTCACCCTGGGCGGCTCTACCTACGTTGACCGGCAAGGGCTGCTCTACCGCGACCCGGATCCCTCAACCGGGGCAGGCATCCAGGCGGGCACCATCGACTACTCCAACGGGTTGGCGGTGCTGGCCGACTGGGCAGCCGGGCAACCGGCTCAGCCATCGCTCCAGAGTCTGGCCACTTCATTCAGTGCCCAGTCAGTGGATGCGGTGACGTTCCGCACCCCTGGCGCCCCCTTGGCACCGGGCAGCCTCTACATCAGCGCCAACACCGCCAGCGGGCGCCGTATCGAGGCCACGGCAGACGGGGACGGGTTTTTCACCACCACCGACATGGATGGCAAGGTGAACTACCAGACCGGCATCGTTAACGTGCGTTTTGGCCGCAAGGTCACGGCGGCGGGCAACGAGACCCAGCCATGGTATGACGCTGAACAGGTGGGGGAGGATGGCAAGATTTGGAAGCCGATCAGCGTGGTGGCCGACTCCATCCGCTTCAACTGCGTGGTGTTCAGCTATCTGCCGCTCGATGCCGACATTATCGGGCTGGATCCGGTGCGGCTGCCGTCTGATGGCCGGGTGCCGTTTATCCGCAAGGGCAACATCGTGGTGGTGCATAGCACCAAGCGCGGTGCCTACCCGATGGGGGTGACGGCGGGCCAGCAGTTCAACACTGGGCGCCAGCGGCTGGCTTACTGCCATGTGGAGGACAAGAACGGCAAGCGGCTCGATCCTGCGCTCTACAGCGCCAATCTGGATAGCGGCGTGGTCACCTTGGCCACCCCGTTGAACCTGACCGGCTATGTGGAGCCGCTGGCGGTGGTTCACCGGATTGAGGATATGAGCCTGGTCACCGATGTGGAGATCTCTGGCCGCCTGGTGCTGGCCCGCCCACTGTCTCACGCCTATGACGCTGCTGACACCCTGGTGTCGTCAGCGCTGATCATGGGCGACTTGTGGGCGCGTTACACCAACCTGTTTGACCAGCGCACCTGGACGAACAAATGGCAGGACTTTGTAGACGGCGACCAGAGCACGGCGCAGTACAACGACACCGATTTCCCCATCGTGGTCACCAACCGCGCCACCCTGGAGGAGCGCTGGGCCATCATCTTCCAGACCAGTACCAGCTTTGTGCTGGTCGGGGAGCATGTGGGCCAGATTGCGCTGGGGGATGTGAATACCGACTTTGCCCCCATCAACCCCAACAACGGCCAGCCCTATTTTCGGCTGGACAAGCGCGGTTGGGGCGCGGGCTGGGCGAGTGGCAACGTGCTGCGCTTCAACACCAAGGCAGCCAATTTCCCGATCTGGGCCATTCGTACCGTGCTGCAATCGGTGGCGGCCAGCGAAAGCGACCGCTTTGAGCTGCAACTGCGCGGCAACGTCAACCGCTAACCGGGTGGGGCACCGTGCCCCGCCCATTATTTTTTGTGGGGCACTCTTTTGTAGAGCTGCGCCCCACCATGGAGAACGGCAACATGGCTGAATACAAGGTCAAATGGTTTGCAAGCGAAATGCAAGGCGCCCCGAGTCTGGGCGATACCGCAGATGGCGCCCTGGCTGCGCTGCTCAAGGCGGTACTGGTCACCGGCTTTGGCACCCTGACGATTAACGCCCTGTCGTTTGATGCTGCCAAGGGGTGGGCAGTGGCCACCTTTAGCGGCGGCCATGCCTATCAGCAAGATTCTGTTATCCAGGTCGATGGGGTATCGCCTGCTGCCTACAACGGCGAGCATCGGGTGATGCAGGTCAGCACTAACCAAGTGTGGTTTGAGCTGGATGCCGGTGACCCCGGCGCACCTGGAAATGGCGCAGCCATGACCATGAAGGTGGCGCCGCTGGGCTGGACGATCACCCACGAAAGCGGTGACGGCAAGGTATTTATTGTACGCCCCACCAACGTCAGCGAATCGGGCAATGTCAGCTTGCGCATTGACAATTCGGCGTTTACGGGGTGGATGGGGGCAACCTATTTCAACTATCTGGCCAAGGTGGCGATGGTTGAGGATGTGGTGGATATCAACAGTTACACCACTATTGGGGAGTGGCGCTGGCCTTGTACCGGGCGCTTTTCCAACCGGCGCTGGGATCTGGTGGGCGATAGCCAGCTGTTTTACTTCATGCCTGCTTATGCGGCAGGGAACTATCAGTTTATGTATAGCTTTGGCTATATAAGGTCGGTTCGGCCAGGCGACCGCTATCATGCCGTGATTAACGTCTATCCGACCACCAATGCCAATGACGCTGGACGAAACTGGCAAAATGGATCTGGAGGCAATACGTCATGGGGCAACTTTTTCCCCTATTTTGACAACGCCAGTCAACGGGCAATAGCCCGGCCCTATCACCAACTATTTGGTGCTACCAACTGGTTTATTAAAGGTCTGTTTGGTCGATTCGGCACCGGATTGAATACCCCCAACGCCCCGGACAATGGCTTTTATATGACCCAGGATCACGCCATGGTGATTGAGAGTGGCAACCACCTGCGCGGGTACTTGCCTGGCTTGGTTTGCCCGTTTGCCACCATAGTTGCATGGGACAGGAAGAACTTTAAAGACCTGCCCGCCATGCCAGGCAAGTTGTTGCGTTTTGTCCGGGTTGGGTATGAGGAAAGTAACTATACCGCTGGGCAGACTTGCCTGATGGGCTTTGACCTTACCGGCCCATGGAGGTAAGCGATGGCAACGTTATATCAAACCATTAAAAACACGGCTGGCCTGTTGGCGTATTGGCCACTATGGAATGACGGGGTTGACCACAGTGGTAATGGTAAACATCTATCAATTGTGGGTGGATTTAATCAAGGGAAAATATTGTCAAATGACATGATGCCAACCTTTCAGTCAGCGAACCCAGGAGCCAATGCTGTCAATACGTCCATTCATGGCAGAGTCCTGATGGCATCGCTGCCAGGAATGGTTTCGATGGAGCTGTATTTTGCCGGGCCAAGTGAATATAGCGAAACCGTTTTTGATATATGCCCATTTTGCTTTAATGCCACTATAGGCGGCTCGCTAGGAAGGTTGTTTGTATATTCAGGTAACACCATCCCAGGGTTGTTGAGATTACATTGTGAAAATGGTCAGGGTAGTTTTATTAGTGCCGACATGCCTTTTCCTCTAAGGGAGTTATCGGGTGATGGTATGCACCTGGTCATACAGTATGAGCAAGGCACCAATGAAACGGTTGTCTATATTGATGGTGTTAAAACTCCACTTGTTTTGCCAGGCAACCTACTCATACCAGTGGCTAACTCATATCTAGTATTAGGAATGAGGTATCACACACAAAATACATCAGGAGTATCTTGTGTGGCCGATGTGGCAACATATAACCGGCCATTAACCAAATCAGAAATTGATGCAAGAGCATCGTTTAAAATTGCCATCCCCATGTTCCTGCCGGTCAGCGTGACGGCAGTGGCAGCCAACCAAGAGCCCCGCAACCAGTTCCAGCCGCAAGATGTGGCCTGGCGCGGCACCCCGCCGATGTATGCGGGGCCGGTCAACCTCCAGCAGCAGACCCAGACCCCGCTATGCAAGGGGCGGGATTACTATTGGTGGCGCGATGGGGTGCGCAACGTGGAGCAGGGGTTTATTGAAAGCACGGTGACCATCAGCGGGGTGGGGGTGCGGCGCCGGGTGCTCTGCTTTACCCAGGATGGCGAACTGGTTGGCGAGACCTACAGCCGCGCATCGGATGGGGTCTATCGGTTCGATCTGCTGTGGCTGAACAAGCGTTATATGCTGGTCGCCCAGGACGATCCCGCCTTTGGCCCCGCCGACTACAACGCCGTGGCCGCCGACTACCAGGCACCGAAACCCTACCCGCCTGGCGGGGGTGTGGCCCCTGCGCCGTTCCCCATGCTGGCCACGCTCAAGAGGAAATAGCCATGCTCACCTATGTGGACACGCTGCGAACCAGCCGAGCCCAGCAGTTGGCGACTGCCATCGACACCGGCAGCGGCACCAGCGCTACCCTGACCATCTACACCGGCACCAGACCGGCGCCGGGGGCGGCCATCACAGACCAGCTGGCTCTGGTGGTGCTCAAGTTCAGCCACCCCTGTGCCAAGACGGTCAGCGGCGGGGTGCTGACCCTGAAACCCCTGGCCGAGCAGATGGCCACCGCCAGCGGCGCCCCCACCTGGGGGCGCATTGTTGACCGGGATGGCGCCTTTGTGGCGGATCTCGATGTGGGGGTGCCAGGCAGTGGCGCCGATCTGGAGATACCGGCCACCGAGTTTTTTGCCGGTGCGCTGATCCGCATCAATAACGCCACCATCACCGAACCGTAACCGGGGGCTATATGGCCAGAAAGGATGCGAGCTTAGAACTACGCAAGGCCCGCAGTACCACCGGACAGCTGGAGCTGAACCAGGCCGAGGTGGTGCGCTATGAGGCGATCTTGGTTGGCGCCTCCATGCCGCCGCGCCTGGCCGTCTCCCCCGACCTGCTGACCCTGCCAGCCAGCTGGGCCAGCCAGACAGCCCGCCCCATAGCCGCGCTGGGCTGTGCCGTGGTGCTGGAGGGGAGTCTCGCCAGTACCACCGCCCCAGATTGCGCCATGGTGGGCGCATTCGTCATTGAGTGCGGTATGGCGGCCAGCAATCAGCAGCCGGTGCCGGTGCTGGCTGGGGAGTACGATATCAACGTATTCCGTGGCCCGAGCGCCGCCCAGGAAAGCCAGTGGGAGCGGGCTGGGCTGGTCAGCAGTCTGGTAGATAGTACCTGGGAGCGGCCAGAGCTGACCCGCACCGTTGGCGCCGTCAGCTGGCAGGAGGCCGAACCCGCCAGCAGTGAGCAGGTGGAGCAGAGCGCCATCATGCCCCAGCGCTATGAGCTGGCCAGCAGCCAGTACCAGGAGGGGCTGGCCACCGGTCACGATCATGGCCAGCAGGTCGAGCACCTTGCCCCCGGCCATGCCGTCAATCGCGCCCTCTGGGTCGAGGGGGACAAAGCCGGTATGTGGCAGGTCGGCGGTTATCGCAACCCGCCGCGCTTTGACAAGGTGTGGCAGGCCGACCAGTGGAGCCAGGGCGATGCCGTTGGCCTGCTGCTCTATGGCCGCCGCTTGCGCCTTGGCCTGCCGCTCTGGAAGGGGTGGCGCGATGGCTGGGAGGAGGCGATGCAGCCGGGGCCAGGCACCAGCCCGGATCCGAAACCGCCGATCATCCCGGAGCGCCCCGACAAGCGCACCCTGCGCCTGGAGTTCGGGCGCAAGCGGGGCGAGGCCGAGCTGGAGTTTGTTTGGCACGGCAGTGATGCAGCAATCGTTATTCCAACCAGGAGGGTTTATCTGGTGAGCAATACAGCGAAGATCGTGCGGGTACGCGATGGGCTCGATATCCCTGCCACGGCGGTAAGTATCGAGCTCGATACCGACTCCTGGGCGTGGCAGTTCAGCGCCCAGATCCCCCGTATCGCGGCGGCTGCACTGACCGATGAGGAAGAGGTCAGCATTCATATCAACGGTCAGCAATGGGACTGTGTGTGCGATGGCTGGCAATCGAGCCAGAGCTTTGGCCGCGAGTCGGCAACGCTGACGGGACGCTCTCGCACCGCTTACTTGTCACCGACCCATGTATTGGCGCAGGCGGTAAGCGAGCCTGCTGCCGCGACCATGGCCCAGCTGGCTGCTGCCGTATTGCCGGTGGGTTGGACGCTGGATTGGCAAGCGGCTGACTGGTTGGTGCCTGCAGGATTCTTTAGCCTGGATAACCAGACTCCGATCGAGGTGGTCAGGTACCTGGCCGAGGCGGCCGGTGGCTTTGTGCTGCCACACCAGCGCAACCGCCATCTGGTCATCAAACCGCGTTACCCCACAGTGCCATGGCAGCTTGATACTGCTGTGGCCGATGTGGCGATCCCCCGCGCCATCATTACCACCCTGGGCAGTGACTTCCAGCCGGGTCATGCCGCCAACGGGATCTGGGTGACTGGAGGCCATCAGGGCATCAGTGCGCGGGTGGTGCGCCAAGGGACGGCTGGCGAGCAACAAGCGCCGACCATCACCCACCCGTTGGTGTGTGATGTGACGGCAGCCCGTGCCCAGGGTGTGGTGGGGCTGGCCAAGACCATGTCCAAGCGTACCCAGACCATTGAACTGCCGTTGTCAGCTGATACCGGCTTGATCCTGCCGGGGGCGCTGCTCGCCGTGGATGGCTGGAAGGGTTACAACCGGGGCGTCAGGGTCTCTGCTGCGCTGCAGAACCGGGCCATGACGGTGCGCCAGCAGCTGAGTGTGGAGCGATTTGTATGAACCTGTTTAAGCGATTCTTAGAGCTGGTACCCGGCGCTGATCCCTTGTTGGTTGGTACCGTGACATCAGTAGGTACCACGACCACCACTCTTACCGCGTTGGCGGGTGGAACGGTCACTGTACGTGGCACAGGTGTAGCCATCGGTAAGAAGGCGTTTTACAGGGGAGGGGAGCTGGCAGGAGAGGCGCCTGATCTACCCACCTTTGAACTGGAGGTGTAGAGTGGAGGGCTCAAGTGAGTTTTTAATGGAGGACAAATGAAACACTGGATGTTACTCGGCCTGGTTGCCTTGCTGCCCCTGACCGCCAACGCAGGCGCCATGCGCTGCAAGAACGCTTTGATCAGCGATGGCGACTCATCGTTCAATGTGCTCAAGAGCTGCGGCCAGCCGCAGATGAAGGAGGACATTATCGACGAGCGCCTGCTGGATGCCCCCAAGATCGGGGAGCGCTGGACGTATCAGCAAGGCGCGAACGCTATCCCCCAGGCCGTGACCATCATCAACGGCAAGGTGGTCAAGATAGAAGACCTCACTCGCTGAGAAAGACAATGGCCACGCGATGTGGCCATTTAAATACCTTCGTTTAACGCCTTGATACCTCTTATCAAAGTCTGCGAAACCGGTTCACCAAGTTTGATAAAACTACCGTTGTGGCGTGTTTTCGTTTTTAGCGAAAGCATTTTTCATTTTTCGCGGCGGGCTACAAAAGGGGCGCGGATCATATCTGCCTTAACCCCGGCATTCTCTACTGTCTCCACCGCTTTTACGATCTGGTGGTCTCCCTCTCCCGACAGCATTGGTTACAGCTTATCTGCGACATCAAGGGTAATCAGCCACTGATTGGCCCCAGTGTGGGGTTGGAGAATTTTCTATTTGGTTCAAGCCGTCAGGCGCTGGGGCGAGTAGGAGAGGTATTGAGGGACTTGCAGGGGGGAACCTGTTTTTACTGTAACAAGGCGATACACGGGAGTGGTGAGGTAGACCATTTCATCCCCTGGCGTCGTTATCCAATCGATTTGGGTCACAACTTCGTACTGGCACACGCCAACTGTAATCGGAGCAAACG
>NZ_JBFOCL010000047.1:124963-349585 GCF_040907785.1 Aeromonas sp. s8 | reverse complement strand
TGAGGGAGGGATTCGAACCCTCGATACGTTGCCGTATACACACTTTCCAGGCGTGCTCCTTCAGCCACTCGGACACCTCACCAAATTTTGGTCTGTGGTTTAACGTGTCCAGCCAACACGGTATTCGCTGCGCTGTTGCGCTGGAACGGGGCGTAATGTAAGGGATACGATGGCTTTTGGTCAATGCAATTTTTTACTTTTTGCGTTCGTTTGCTCAATATCCGAACCAAGTGACCAAAAATATGCCGTTTCGTATCCCTTTCAATCAATTTACTGCCGCTTCGTGCAAATGTTCACCTTTGAGCGCCTCTTCCAGCGAGCCGTAAAACTCCAGCTTGCCGGGCTGCGGCCGCACCTTGGCACGGGCCAGGGTCTTGAGCGGTTGGAACTGCAACTCGGCCACCCGCAACTCGACACCGGCTTTAGCCATCTGCTTGCCAAAGTGGAGGAAGGCAGACAGGCCGCCCGCATCGAGGATGGAAACCGCCTCCATCTGCAACACCAGTACCTTGTGCCCTTTCACTTGTGATTCCAGCTCGGCAAAGACCCGTTCGGCCGCTGCGAAGAAGAGCGGGCCGTTGATCTTGTAGAGCAGGCCATTGTTCGGCACCTCATGGGCATAGCGCTTGTGCTCGGCCAAATCGTGCAGTTTGGTCATCTTGGCGATTTCGCGCATAAAGAGCAGGGAAGCCAGGATCACCCCGAAAGTGATGGCGATGACCATGTCGAAAATGACGGTGAGCGACAGGCAGACCAGCAGTACCAGCACATCGGATTTGGGGGCGCGGCGGATCAGCTCCACCACCTTGTGCGCTTCACTCATGTTCCAGGCCACGATGAGCAGCAAGGCAGCCATGGCCGAGAGCGGCAACCAGGAGAGCCAGGGGGCCAGCACCAGAATGGCGGCCAACACCACCAGCGCATGAACAATCCCCGAGATAGGGGACGTAGCGCCGGCACGCACGTTGGCGGCAGAGCGGGCGATGGCGGCGGTAGCGGTAATGCCGCCAAAGAAGGGAGCGAAGATGTTGCCAAGCCCCTGCCCCACCAGCTCGGCGTTGGAGCTGTGTTTGCGACCTGTCATGCCATCCAGCACCACGGCGCAGAGCAGCGATTCGATCGCCCCCAGCATTGCCATGGAGAAGGCGGCAGGCAGCAGCCGCTCAATAGCCGCCAGGTTCCATTCAACCGGCAAGCCATCAGGTCCGGGCAAGGCCCAGGGCATCACCAGGGTCGGCGCGATGGGCGGGATCCCCATCCCTTGGGTGCCGTCGGCCAGGGTATAGCTGAACTTGCTGCCGATGGTGGCCACATCCACCCCAAAGTAATGGAGGCCAAAACCCAGACCTACCCCGACCAGCACTGCGGGCAGGTGGCCAGGCACCGGCAGACGCAGGCGCGGCCAGAGCAGCAGCACGGCCAGCGTTGCGACCCCCACCAGGGTATCGCCCCACTGCCAGCTTGGCAGGGCGGCGGCCAGCGCTTCGACCTTGCCCAGATAGGTTTCCGGCATCTCGGGCACGCTCAGTCCAAAGAAGTCCTTGATCTGCAAGGTGGCGATCACGATGGCGATACCACCGGTAAAGCCCAGCGTCACTGACGGGGGAATGTACTCGATAAGGCGGCCAAGACGGGCCATCCCCATCGCCACCAGAAAAAGGCCGGAGATGAGCGTCGCCATCAACAGACCACCGACCCCGAACTGCTGGGCGACAGGATAGAGGATCACCACAAAGGCAGCGGTCGGGCCGGAGATGGAGTAACGGGAGCCACCGGTCACGGCGATCACGATACCTGCGATGATGGCGGTATAGAGACCGTGTTGCGGTGGTACACCGCTGGCGATGGCCAGCGCCATGGCGAGCGGGATGGCGATGATGCCCACCGTCACACCGGCGATAAGATCACGGCCGAAGCGGGCCATGCTGTAGGGTTCATCAATACAGGACTGGCGTAAGGCTATGGCGAGCTTCACGCTATTTAAAGAGGCTTGCTTGTGCATGTATATCGTAATACCAGAAGAGGGAGATAAAGGCCGGAGAGATCCGGCGCCCGATCATCATCAAGGGCCGGCAGGGCTGTCGACGCGGCGATGGTATCCTGCGTAACCTTACTCCAGACGGGCCATTTTTTCGATGGGCAGGATCAATGAAACGCGCGCTCACCCGTTATTTGGCCTATTTGCCGCCAAATCGCCGATCTTGACTCCTGCTCTCCCTCTTTTAGCCGCAAAGATTACCATTTGAGCCTCCATTGATTGCCAGCACGTTCGCGACATCATGCTGGCATCATCAGGTTGATGCGAACCGAACAAATCCACTCTTCACCGATCGACCAAGGTGATGGCAAGGGACTGATTGTGCTGAAAATAAACCGCAAAGCGCAACTTTTGGGCAAACAGTCCAAAAATCCGGTTTTCGGGGAATTCGCGGGTTGACACCCGCCGCCCTGGTCATTAATATTCGCCCCGTCTTAACGAGACAGGCAATTCCTCCTTAGTTCAGTCGGTAGAACGGCGGACTGTTAATCCGTATGTCACTGGTTCAAGTCCAGTAGGAGGAGCCAATTCCCTCGTAGTTCAGTCGGTAGAACGGCGGACTGTTAATCCGTATGTCACAGGTTCAAGTCCTGTCGAGGGAGCCACATTCTAAAGCCCAGCCTTTTGGCTGGGCCTTTTCGTATCTGCTGTTCGCTTACGTCCCCGCCTCGCTCTGCTCTCAAACGCCCTTTGTCATAACATCTCTTGCCTGCATGTGATGACCAACCAGTACACTGTTTGACATGCCAATTGCACGCCATCCCATCAACAAGGGGCTGGATTGACCAGCCCCAGTGTGTGCACCTCATCTTGCTGTCAGTTACCGGAGTCAGAAGCGGTAGAGCAGACCCGTGGTCATGCTGGTGGAACGAATGTCGTAAAAGTCGATCCCGGAGTCTGCATTGGCGTAGCTGGCGCTGAGGAGTGCAGAGAGCGGCGCGATGCCAAACAGCTGGTGCCAGAAGAGGGTGGCATCAATGGCCATGTCGCGGCTGTCGGCACGCTGGCCAAACAGCGGGTTGGCTTCGTCATAGTCGCGTTTGCCCAGATAGAGGTTGCTGACAAATGACCAGCGGGGCGAGGTTTTGGCGTAGGTGAGCTGCAACCCCTTGCTCACATAAGACTCGGCACTGCCCGCCAGACCCGCCTTCTGGTAGCGCAATGCTGGCTCGAGGAACTGATCGTCTGCCAGCCGGAACTGGTAGGAGAGCTCGGCGGAGTTGACCCGACCATTGCGATCCAGCATCCCCATCGTCTCGCGGCCAGATTGCTCGCCACTGGACTCCTCATCCACCTTGACGTCACGGCTGGTGACGCTGCCACTGAGCGAACTGCCCCAGATGTTGTCCCATGCCAGACGGGCACCGTGGGAGCGCACCTCGCTCTCCTGACGTGCCACCCCCACCGCAAAGGGATCGCGCCACACCTTGACCGGAGTGGCATTGAACACCAGCGAACCGGCCACGATCCCCTTGTCCCCCAGCTGCTGGCGCAGCCCGAACTGCTGGGTGCCGTCGCCGCGAATGGCATCCTGAATGAGGTTGCCCAGGAACAGCTGGCTACCGGTGGAGGCAAAGGTGTAGCGCAGATCCCCGTTGATCGCCGGTGCAACATTGTGTTGCTTTGCCGCAGCACCCAGAGCATCTATCCGCTCGCTACCTGCACTTCCCGTGGCAAAATTGGACCTGGTCTCGACAACGCTGGCCCCTGCCAGCATACTGCCGGAAAAACCAGATTCCCCGGGAATTGCCCCCAGATCTTGCGCCTGAACCCCGCTTGCAACCAGCACCCCCATACCCAACAGCAGACCAATACGCATCGCAACACTCCTGGCAAGCGGCCACTAACGGTGGCCGAGCCTGATAAATAGAAGGGAGGCAGTCGCCTCCCGGAATCGAGAAGCGGCATGTTACGGCAGGGAAAAATCACAAATAAGACGGCGGGATGCGGTTTTATTTTTTATGATGGCTTTTTATTTTTTATAGGCGCAAGCAGGGGGCGACCCGGCATAATGAGTCCCCACAGTCGTGCAACGCTGTGGGCTGCTCGCGTCATACTCACTCTATTTACCCCTGTTCCCAACATCGGAGTTTTCATGCGTCGATTCAATTTCATGCTCAATGGCAGCCGATTGATGATGTTCCCCTTCTACGTCTGCATTCTGGTGTGCGTGGCCCTGCTGATGGTGAAGTTTGCCATGCAGCTCTATCTGCTCTGCATCAACATCATCGAGATCCCCTACATGGACCTCATCACCGGCGTGCTGACCCTGGTGGACTTCGTGCTGGTGGCCCAGATGCTGATCCTGGTGGCGGTCTGCGGCTATGTGCAATTTATCCAGACCCAGGAGCAGCGCGAGGCCATCGGCGACAACTGGCTCAGCAAGATCAACTTTGCCTCCCTCAAGCTCATCGTCATCAACTCGCTGGTCACCATCGCCGGGGTCGAGGTGCTCAAGGCATTTCTCGAGGATGGCATCACCAATGAGGTGGAGATGAAGTGGTCCGTGGTGGTGTTTCTCGCCTTCTCGCTGGCCGCGCTCATCTATGCGGTGACCGAGCGGATGGCGGATCATAAATAGTCGGGCCTGATCACTGTGCTTGTTCAGCCTTGATTCACCAGCAATACAATTGATAACACTTTTCATTACTCTTACTGCGTTATAAACTTGCTCCCCCGGGCTGCCCCGCCCGGGTGCTGGAGCCGTTATGACAAGCCTTTCTCTCTCACCCCGACAATTCTGGCAGTGGCTGGCCTACCACCATCAGGCCGCCGAGGGCACCCTCTATCTGATGTTCTTCTCCGGCCTGCTGCTGTGGGAACCGCTGACCCCGATCTGGTCGCTGGCTCGCTGGAATCTGTTTTTCCATGTGATGCTCTCGCTCACCCTGTTTCCGCTGCTGTTTGGCGCCTTCTGGCTCTCCCATCGCAACCTGTTAAGCCGCAGCAACAAACCCTTTTTGCGCACCACGGGGCGGATTATCGAAGTCCTGCTGCTGGTCTGTCTGGCCAGCGGCCTACTGCTGGTGCTGCACGGCACTCCGGGCGATGCCATGGGCAGCCTCGCCAGCTGGGCCCACTGGCTGAGCGCGTTGGCGTTAACTCCTCTGGTGCTGCGCCACGCCTGGCGCTGGACCATCTTGAAATGGCGCTCCTGATCCCATGTTGAAGTCATCGTTTTCTGCATATTTGTCACCCCTGCTGGCCCTCCTTCTGCTGCTGGCCAGCCCCTTCGCGTTGGCCCAACAGATGGGCACAGGGATGCTTGCCTATGAGGAGGGGCAAAGCCCGCGCCTCGTCACCGCCAACCTGAACGCAGGCTCGGTCACCCTGCTGGAGCGCGATAGCGGCAAGCGGCTGAAAGAGGTGCAGCTGGGGGGCGCTCTGCGCCAGCTGGCCCGCGCCGATGACGGCACCCTGCTGGTCACCGACTACAGCGGCGATCGCCTGCTGCTGCTGGATGATGATCTCGATCTGGAAAAGGCGATCCCCACCGGTCATCGCCCCTATGGGATCATCTTCGATGCCAAGCGGCAGTGGTTCTGGGTCACGTTGTTCGAATCCGCTCGCCTGCAGGCTTACGACAGCGCCGGCAACCTCCAGCTGGATGCAGAAACCGCCGAGACTCCCCGTGGACTAGCCCTGACCGACGACGATCGCCTGCTGCTCACCCACGCCATGACCGGCCAGATCGCCATCTATGATCTCGCCAAGCTTGGCCACGGCGCCAAGGGATCTTCGCTTCCCAAGCCCAAGCTCATTACCCTGACCGAGACCCATAGCGATACGCCAAGCGACTCGCAGGGATTGCCGCGCCTACTCGATGGCATCGCCCTCTCCCCCGATGGCAGCGAGGCCTGGCTGCCCCATGTGCTGTGGAGCTTCAGCCACCCCTTCCAGTTTCAGAGCACCGTCTTTCCGGCCGTCTCCATCATCGATCTCGATGAGGAGAAAGAGCGGGTCGATGAAAGAAAGCAGCTCTTTTTGCAGATCAACCTGCCAAGCGTCGGCAACCGCAGCCAGATCGTCTCCAACCCGTTTGCAGCCCGATTTGCCGCCGATGGCAAGCGGGTCTATCTGACCCTGGCGGGCTCGGAAGATCTGCTGGTGTTTGATCTCTCCCGCAGCGGCAAGTCCAACAACAACCGCCACCGCCGCAAGAAGTTTCAGGGGGGCGCCAAGGCAACCCAGCTCTTGCGCCACCTGCCGGGCCAGAATCCACGGGATCTGCTGATCGACGGTGACCATATTCTGGTGCACAACGCCATGGGGCAGGATCTCACCCGCCTCAATAGCGGCGGCAGCAGCCCGTTTGCCCGGGTCACCGTCGATGTGCCTCACTTCGCTAGGCTGGTAGAGACGGATCCGCGCCCCGAGCCGCTTCAGCGCGGCGAGCGGCTGTTTAACCTCGGTAACACAGCGTCCAACTCACGCTTCCCCATGGCGGGGGACAACTGGATGAGCTGCAACTCCTGCCATCTGGACGGGTTCAACTTCACCAACCGCTATCTGATGGCGGCCCATCGCCAGAAGAGCGGCGACAACGCCATCAACGGCCACGCCAACCTCACCAACATGGTGGCGGGGGATTTTGTCGGCGAATACCTGCGCATGACCCAGCAGACCCAGGGCGGCATGGGCCATGACACCCGCGATGGCGCCGAAATAGTTGACCCCACGAGGCCCCAGCCGGAAGTGAAAGCGATGATGGAGGACTTACACGCCTTCGTCACCGCCGATGGCAACCTCCCCTATCTTGCCAACTGGCTGCGGCTCGATGCCCCGCGCACGGATCCCGCCAAGGCGCCAACCACTCACCCGAAGGAGTGGCTCAACTCTGCCTCCTGCCAGAACTGCCACCAACAGGCCTTCAAAGATTGGAGCGAGAGCAACCACCGGCTGATGGGCAACTCCCATCCCTACTACAAGGTGGTGCAGGCGCTGGCCCGAGAAACCGAAGGGGAAGCGTTCGGTCAGTGGTGCCAAGGCTGCCATATGCCCCAGCAGGTGATGACAGGCCAGCTGGATCTGCCCAAGGGCTCCCACATGTTCGAGCAGGGCGGCGCCTCGCTGATTGCCGCCCACAAGGCGGGCGAACCTGTGGTTGAGGAAGGGACCGGCTGCGTGCTCTGCCATCGCATCACCAAGGTAGAAGATGCGGGCGGCAACAGCGCCTTTACGGTGAATTTGAAAGACCGTGAGAGCTATGTGTTCGAGGATGCCCCGGGCGGCAGCCTCCAGCACTGGCTGGCTGAGCGGCAGATCAACGCCCGTCCGGCGGCCCACAAAGCCTCCTATCAAAAGGATTTCTACCGCGACGCGGCTCTGTGCAAGTCGTGCCACAACGAGTTTGCCCCGGGCACCGGCGCCAACATCGTCAACACCTGGGACGAGTGGGAAAAATCCAGCTTCGCCAAGGCCGAGGATCCCGCCAAACGGCGCACCTGCATCGACTGCCATATGAACCCGGAGCCGGGCAATGGCGGTGCGCCGGTATCGGGCCAGTCCACCGAAAACGGCACCATGAAGGCGCGGTTCTATCGCCACAACTTTACCGGTGCCCAGCACCAGCTGGTGGGGCTGCGCAATCCCGACCTTGAACAGGAGAGTCTGGCGCTCTTGCGCTCCAGCGCTACCCTCTCCGCCCGTATCGAACAGGCTGCCGATAGTCAGCAGCTGGTGGTGCGGGTCGCCAATACCGGCGCAGGCCATGCCCTGCCCACCGGGGTGGCTGATTTTCGTGAACTCTGGCTGGAGCTGACCGTCACCGACGCCACCGGCAAGGTGGTGCTTGCCAGCGGCCAGCCGGTGGATGGTGCTGTGCCCGAGGATGCACGACTGTTTCGCAAAGTGTTCGGCGATGCCGAGGGCAAGCCGGTGGGGCTCAAGTTCTGGCGCTACGCCAAGCTCTTGGAAGATACCCGCATTCCGGCCGATGGCTGGCGCGATGAAGCCTGGCCGCTGCCAGCAGATGCCCAAGGGCCCTTCAAGGCCGATATCAAACTCAATTTCCGCACCTACCCCAAGTGGGTCAATGATGCGGTGCGCGCCGCCGAGCCGAGCTTGCCGGAGCCACCCATAGTGCAGCTAAATCGGTTGCAACTTGCCTTGCAGCCTCTCCCCGTCACGCCCGCTACGGAGCCTCAATCCTGATGTTTGCAAGTTTTCTCATTACCCTGCGCGAGGGGCTGGAAGCCTTCCTGCTGGTCGGCATCTGCCTCTCCTACCTCGCCAAGCTGGGGGCGAGCCGCTACAACAAGTTCATCTATCTGGGGGTGGGGCTTGGCCTTGTCGCCTCCCTTGTCGTCGCCTTCCTGTTCCAGGTGGTGGTGAGCCAGTTCGAGAGCGAGCGCTACAACCACCTCTTGATGGCGGGGATCCTCATCTTTGCCACCTTGGTGCTCACCTATATGGCGATCTGGATGCAAAAGCAGGCCAAATCCCAGGTGGGGGCCATGACGGCACGCATCGATGCGGCCATCGATGGCGGCAACCTGTTTGGTCTGGTGCTGCTCGCCTTTCTGGCGGTGATGCGCGAAGGGTTTGAAACCGTGCTCTTCTTCTCCGCCCTGCTCTATTCGGGCCAAGGGGTCGATCTGCAATCCGGCCTGATGGGCGCGCTGGCGGGGTTGCTGGTCTCCATCGCGCTGGTGTGGGGACTGCTGCGCTCCACCCGCAAGGTGGCGCTGGCGCCTTTCTTCCGCTGGACTGGGCTGCTTATCATCATCATCGCCGCAGGCTTGCTCTCATCTGCCGTCAACATGTTGCAAGCGGCAGACATCATCACCTTCTGGACCACGCCGGTGTTCGACATCAGCCACATTCTCGACGATCAGGGGGTATTTGGTACCTTCCTGCGCGCCCTGTTTGGCTACAATGCCTCACCCGCTGGCTTGCAGCTGCTGACCTGGGCCCTCTATCTGGCGATCTTCGTGACCCTCTGGCAGCGCAGCTATCGCCCGCAGGTGAGCGCCGCATCCAGCAAGGGCTGAGCCCGCACGCCCTGTGGCAACAAGGGCACGGGGTAACAACACCATTCGGGAGCCGCGCCTTGGCGCGGTTCCCTTATCTATCAAGCAGTTTCGGAATAGGTCATGAGCGATAACAACAAGAAGCACATTGCGGTGCTGGGCGCCGGCCCCGCCGGTTTGATGGCCGCCTGGCGCCTGCGCCGCGCCGGTTTTGCAGTCACCCTGTTCGAGCAGGAGCCTGTGGTCGGCGGCATGTGCGCTACCCAGACCTTCAAGGGGCGCGATGGGGAGTATCGCTTTGACTACGGCGGCCACCGCTTTATCACCAAGAACCCCGAACTGCTCGCCTTTATCGACGAGCTGATGGGGGACGATCTGCTACACGCCGAGCGCAAGAGCGTGATCCGCTTTGGCGGGCGCACCTATGACTACCCATTGAACCTGCCCAACCTGCTCAAGACGGCGCCGCTGGCCCTTATGGCCGGTGCGGTAAAAGACTTGCTGCTGTTGCCCTTTAGCAAGAAGCCGAATGATTTTGCCAAGGCGAGCTTTGCCGAGTGGATCCAGAGTCACTTCGGCCGCACCCTCTACCGCCAGTTCTTCGAGGGCTACACCGGCAAGCTGTGGGGCATCAACCCGGACAAGCTCTCCGCCGACTGGGCCGGTCAACGTATCAGCCTCATCGATTTGAAAGACGTGGCGCGCCGTCTGCTGCCAAGACGCAACGGCAGTATCTCGGTGCGCACCTATGCCCGCAAATACCGCTACCCCAAATATGGCTTCGGCCAGATCTTCACCACTCTGGGGGAGCGGCTGGTTGCCGAGGGCGTTGAGCTGAAAACTGGCGCTACCATCACCCGCCTTGAGCAGGCCGATGGCCGCATCGAACGGGTGTATTGGAAACAAGATGACATTGAGCAGAGCGAACGCTTTGATCAGGTGATCTCCACCCTGCCGCTGCCGCTCACCTGCCAGCATCTGGGCTTGCCGTGCGATCTCCAATACCGGTCGCTTCGCTTCGTCAATATGCCCCTCAAACAGGAAAACCTGTCGGACAACACCTGGCAGTACCTCTCCGATCCCCATATTCTGGCCACTCGTTTGCAGGAGCCGCGCCGCCGCAGCCCCTTTATGGCGCCACAGGGCCAGACCTCGGTGATGCTGGAGATCCCCTGCAATCCGGGGGATGCCACCTGGCAGGCGCCGCTCTCTGATCTGCGCGGTCGGGTTACCGCCGATCTGGAGAGCCTTGGCGTCGATACCCAGAAACTTGGCGATGAGACCTTCGAGGCCCGCAGCGAATACGCCTATCCGCTGATGGACCTTGGCTATCAGGCGCGCCGCAAAGAAGCCATCAAGGCGCTGATGCCGATCACCAACCTCATCATGACCGGCCGTCAGGGGACATTCCGCTACATCTTCACCGACACCGCCATGGAGATGGGGATGATGGCCGCCGACATGGTGATCGACGGAGTGGACAGACGTCACGCCATCTTTAACCATCGCAACGAAAACACCGTGATCGAAACCCAGAGCGTGGCCTGAGTGCCGCGCCATTGGCATAAGTAAGGAGAACAGGATGACCATCCGCCCGGGTTTACTCGCCCTCACCCTGCTGCTGACCCTGAGCGGGCAGGCGCAGGCTTACTCCTACGCCGCCGCCGGCAAGGAGCCACTGATCGACGCCCGCGAAGCGCTGCTGGGCGCCGCCACTGGCGGCAAGGATGCCAGCGCCACCTTGAGCGAGATTGCCGACGAACTGACCTATCTGGAGCAGCACCACAAGGTGGAACTGCAAGCGCCGCTGGCCGCGGCCATCAAGGCCAAAGATGCCGCAGCCACCGCTGCCCTGCTCAACCGGGCCTACAAGGCGGAGATCGAGCGCCGCCTCGAAGGGGCCAGCCAGAATCTTGGCGACTACCAGACCGCCAAGGTGCTGGTGGTCAAGAGCAAGCGCTTCCTCGATCTGATCCTCCCCTCCCTCAGTGAAGGGGATCGCAAGGCGGCCGAACTGGCGCTGGCCAAGGTGCTGGATGCCATCGGCAACCCGGGGGTATTCGGGGTGGGCGCCAAGCCCGCCGATGCCGCCGCCTTTAGCGATGCAGAAAAAGCGCTGATGGCCGTGCTGGCGCCGCTTTGATGGCTACCCGCCAATCATTGCGCCATCTCGCTGTGACAAACGGTGGGTTTCGCTGCGCTCTACCCACCCTACGCACGGCCTACCGATAGATGCACCCGGACGCCGGTTTGCCCCCTTCTCCCCTTGCGGGAGAAGGGCTGGGGATGAGGGGTAAGGTAACGGCCCGGCGTTGGCCTTCCACCTGCTCCACCACCATTTGGCTGCTTATTCTGCTGCAACTGGCCTGGCTTGGCTGGCTGCTGGCCTTCCCGGTGGCGCTCGATTCCGACGATGCCCTCAATTTTGCCCACGGGGTGACGCGCTTTAGCGTGCTGGAGTTCTCCCCCCACTTTCCGGGCTACCCCGCCTTTATCTGGCTGGCACGGCTGCTCAATCTGCTGGTGGACGATCCGGCCCGCGCGGTGCAGTGGGCAAGTTTGCTCGGTAGCAGTTTGCTGGCGCCGCTCGCCGCATTGCTGACGGTAAAACTGTGGCAACGGCCAAGCCTGCTCGCCCCAGTCTGGCTGCTGGTGCTGGCCCTGCCGCTCACCCCGACGCTCGCCCTCTCAGGCCTTTCGGATGGACCAGCGCTCGCGGCCTGGCTTGGGGCGCTGCTGGCCTTGCAGCAGCGCAGAATTGCACTGGCGGGTCTGCTGCTGGGTCTATTGCTGGCGCTGCGACCCTCCTATTTTGTGCTGGCGCTGCTGCCCCTGTGGCTGGGGATGGCGCAGCAGGGCACCCGCGTCAGGTTTGTGCTTCCCATCGCGCTGGTTGGGCTAGCCTGCCTGCTGTTTGTCTGGCAAGCCGATGGCTGGGCTTATTTCAGCGAGGGGCGGCGCTTTACCGACGGCCACTTTACCCTGTGGGGCAACACGGCAGCGGCCCACGGCGATCGGCTGCTGAGCTGGGCGAGCACCTTCAACGATCAGCTCACCCCGCTTTGGCCCTTGGCTGTTGGGGCGCTGCTGGTACTGCCGCTTTGGCAAAGATCAAAAAACCACACTGCCGCCCTCTCGCCGCTCTGGACGATCTACTGGCTCGCCCTGCTGCTCTGGACCCTGTTTGGCCAGAACCCTGACAATCCCCGCCATCTGGCCCCCATCACCCTGCTCGGTATCGTGCTGCTGACAGGCTGGCTGCCACGTCATGGCGAGTGGCTGGTCGCGGTGGCCGGATTGCTGCTGCTCGGCGCGACCTTTACCCTGCCCCGTCCGCCCGCCATGGTGCAGGCGGCAAGGCTGGCAGAGAAAAGCTGCCCGGCGCTGGTGACCCAGTGGGGGGTAAGATTGCTGCGGGAGACCACGGCACTGCCGGTAACGGACGGCTGGTACAAGGGGGATGCGGCGCTGGCGTTCTCTCGGGGAGCCTGCCGCCTCAGCCGCCGCCCCATCGCCGCGAGCGAAATGCCCACTGCGGTGCGCCAGCACTGGTTTGCCCCACGCTTTGCCGCCGAGCCCGGACTCTGGCTCGCCATTCCCTCACTGCAGACAACCCATGGGGGAAGTGACAAGAAACACAGAAAAAGCACAAAAACCAACCAAGGCAACTAAAAAAGAGGGGAACAACTCGGGTACACTCACTGCGCATCCATAACAGACGAGTCTCCTTATGCGTTTAACCAGAGAGTGGCTGTGGGTTTTGTCGGTGCTGACCGGGGCCTGTGCCCTCCTGTTGCTGCCATTCTGGCTGCGTGGCGGCAGTCAGGGCCATGATCTGTTTCACCACCTGCTCTCCGGTCACATCTTTGCCGTGCAACTGTGGCAAGGTGAGCTCTATCCGCGCTGGTTGATGGAGATGAACGGCGCCTTTGGCAGCCCGGTCTTTTTCTTCTATCCCCCCTTGCCCTACTATGTGAGCGCACTTTTCGCCGGCCCTACCCCACTGGCCCACGAGGCGATGACGCCGCTGCTCTGGAGCAGCAGCGTGGCACTCTGGCTCTCCGGCCTGTTTGCATATCTCTGGTTGCGCCCCTTTGCCGGCCACGGGCGGGCGCTGTCGGCCAGTCTGCTCTATATGGCGCTGCCCTATCATCTGGCTATCGATATCTACGCCCGCTTTGCCTTGGCGGAGAGCTGGGCCTTCGTCTGGGCGCCGCTGGCACTGCTGGCGCAGGATCGCCTCTGCCGCCGCGCCCCCTTTGCGCTACTGCTGCTCGCACTGGCCGTCTCCATGCTGACGCTTTCCCATCTACCAAGCACCCTGCTCATTCTGGGCTTGCTCACCCTGCGCAGCCTGCTGCTGGTCTGGCGCTACAAGGGGAGCACAACGCTTGTCAGTGTCCCTGTCACCGCCTCCCCGCTTATCGGCACCCTGCTGGGCCAGCTCTGGGGGTTGGCGATGGCCAGCCTGTTGCTGCTGCCCGCTCTGCTGGATCAGGGGGGGATCTCCATGGAGCAGATGCGCACCGGCATGTTCGAATTTCAGCGCAACTTTCTCGATCGTTTGCCCCAAAGCCGTGATGACTGGCGCTTTCGCGGCCATCTCGCTTGGCTGACGCTGCTCACCCTGGCTCTGCTACTGGTAGCTTGGGCGGCTGCCCGCGAGCCGCGCCATCCCGAGTTGCTGCTCTGGGGGGTCATTGGCACCCTGAGCTTTCTGATGATGCTGCCACCAAGCGAGCCCCTGTGGCACCTGCTCACTCCGTTGCAACTGGTGCAATTTCCCTGGCGTCTCAATCTGCTGCTGGTCATCGCTACCGTCGCCGTAGTGGCGCTGGGTACCCCCACCTATCGCCCGTGGCAGTGGGTCTGGTGGCTACTGCTTGCCCTCACCCTGCTCTCGCAGGGACTCTATGTACGCGAGGCGCCGCTCACCCAGGCTCCCGTAAAGAGTCAGCTCGACGGGGAGTTCGACAGCAAGCGCAGCGCCCGCGAATACCGACCAAAGCAGGTGCCGCGCGGCATGTTTGCCCCCACCCTGCTGGCCTGGAAAGAGGAATTCCAGCCCGCCATCACCAGCGACCATCAGGGGGTGAACTGGCAGATCCAGCGCTGGCAGCCGCGTCATATCGAATTGACGGTGGATGCCCCGGCACCCGCCAAGCTGGTCCTGCACCAGTTTGATTACCCGGGCTGGCAGGCAAGGCTCGACCAGCGCCTGCCGCTGAGCGTCAGCAGTACCCGCAACGGGCTGGTGCAGGTCTGGGTGCCCGCCGGACAACACAGCCTCACCTTTACCCTTACCGCCCGCTGGCCGGAGCGGCTCGGGTACGCCATCTCGTCGCTGGCCTGGCTGCTCTGGCTGGGGGGAGTGATCCGCGCAGCGCGCCCGCATGACCGCAAGCGAGCTCCCCAAGGTGGCTGAGCCGCCGGGCACCTCCCCCTTTTGAGGGGGCAGGAACGTCATGCCGAGCGGGGGCAAACCTGATAGACTCGCCCTTCTCCCTTTTTCAACCAAGGTTCACCAGCGGATACCCTATGCCCCAATCGCCAACAGCTCAGGCTGCCGCCCTCTCCCCCCGTTTCCTGTTTATCCTGCTCGGTGCTCTCGCGGGTCTGACCCCGCTGGCTGTGGATATGTATCTGCCGGCCATTCCGGCCATCGCCCGGGATCTGGCCACCAGCATCGACGGTGCCCAGCTCACCATCAGCGCCTTTCTGGGCGGCTTTGCCATCGGTCAGCTCTTCTACGGCCCGCTGGCCGACAGCTATGGCCGCAAGCCGGTGATCCTGGCGGGGTTGGTGATGTTTGCCATCGCCTCGGTGGGCTGTGCCATGGCGGACTCCCTGCCTGAATTGCTGGCCTATCGGATGTTGCAGGCGGCGGGCGGCGCGGCGGGTTCTGTGGTGGTCAATGCCCTGCTGCGCGATCTGTTCGAGAAGGATGCGTTTTCTCGCGCCATGTCGTTCGTCATTCTGGTGATGACCCTGGCGCCGCTGGTGGCCCCTGTGGTGGGCGGCTATATCAGTGCCCACGCCGACTGGCGGGTGATCTTCTGGCTGCTGGTGGGGATCAGCCTGCTGATCTGTCTGGTGATGCAGTGGAAAATTCAGGAGACCCTGAAACCCGAGCACCGTCAGCCGCTCAAGATCGGCCAGATCCTCAAGAACTACTGGGGGGTGCTCTCCCATCGCGGCGCCATGGGCTATGTGCTGTGTGGCTCCCTCTCCAGCTCCGGCATGTTCGCTTTCTTAAGCGGCTCCCCTTACGTCTATATCGAGTACTTCAAGGTGCCGACCGAGCACTACGGCTGGCTGTTTGGCCTCAATATCCTGCTGATGATGGTGGTCACCTTCGTCAACAGCCGACTGGTGAAAGGGGTGGGCGCCGAGCGGATGCTGCAATACGGTCTGCTGGTGCTGCCCTGCGCGGGCGCCCTGCTGGTCTACAACGCCTGGAGCCAGACCGGCGGTCTGTGGGGCATCGTCATTCCGGTGGTACTGTTTGTCGGCCATATCAGTCTGGTGGGCGCCAACGCCATGACCGGCCTGATGGGCCACTTCCCGCAATCTGCGGGCACCGCCTCGGCACTGGCGGGCACCCTGCGCTTTGGCATCGGCGCCCTGGTCGGCATTCTGGTCAACCTCAATCCGCCCCACTCGCCGCTGCCGATGGCCATCGCCATCGCCTGCTGCGGGGTGGGTTCGACTCTGAGTTACTGGCTGCTGACCGGCAAGCGAGGCGATTGATCCCCCTCCCCCCTGTCAGGAAAACGAAAGAGGCTTCCATCAACGGAAGCCTCTTTTCGTACTGGCGGCCAGACGTTCAGAACTGGGCACTGTTGAGCCAGAGGTGCGCCCCTATGCTCACCAGATAACCGAGCAAGATGGCAGGCAGCCACTTCAGGTGGCCAAAAAAGGTATACATGCCGTGGGCCTGTCCCATCAGGGCCACCCCGGCCGCAGAGCCGATGGAGAGCAGGCTGCCGCCCACTCCGGCGGTCAGGGTCACCAGCAACCACTGTCCCAGCGCCATATCCGGGTTCATCGACAGCACGGCAAACATCACGGGAATGTTGTCGATGACGGAGGACAAGACCCCAATGAAGATGTTGGCCATGGTGGGATCCCCTGCGTCATACAGCCAATGTGACACCAGCTCCAGATACCCCATAAAGCCCAGCCCACCGACACACATCACCACCCCGTAGAAGAAGAGCAGGGTATCCCACTCCGCCTTGGCCACCTTGTTGAACACGTCAAATGGCACCACAGAACCTAGACTGCGCAACCGCACCTCATCACCATTGCGTTCATAGAGCGCCCGTTTGCGTGCCAGCGAGCGCGGTAACGACTTGCGCAGATAAAACCCGAAAAACTGCAGATAACCGAGTCCCAGCATCATGCCGAGCACAGGCGGCAGATGGAGGAAACTGTGGCATAGCACCGCCGTGATGATGGTCAGCAAGAACAGCGCGACGATGCGGCGGGCACCCCGCTTGAGATCGACTACCTCGTTATCAGCCTCCGGCACATGACGCGGCACCATCATGCTCATCAGGATGGCCGGCACCAGAAAATTGAGCAGAGAGGGAATAAGCAGGGTGAAGAACTGGCCAAATTGCACCTTGCCCGCCTGCCACACCATCAGGGTGGTGATATCGCCAAAGGGACTGAACGCCCCTCCGGCGTTGGCTGCGATCACTATGTTGATGCAGGCAAGATTGACAAAACGCCGATCACCGTTGGCCACCTTCAACACCACGGCGCACATCAATAGCGCTGTGGTCAGGTTGTCAGCCACCGGAGAGATACAGAAGGCAAGCCCACCGGTCAACCAGAACAGGGTGCGCAAGTGAAAGCCGGATCGCACCAGCCATGCGCGCAGGGCATCGAACAGCCGCCGATCCTCCATGGCGTTGATATAGGTCATCGCCACCAGCAGGAACAGCATCAACTCGGCATATTCCAGCAGGGTATGGCGAAATGCCTGCTCGGCCGCCGGACTCATCCCCTGCTGTGCATAGGCGATACCGATCAGGATCCAGATCACCCCGGCGGCCACCAGCACGGGTTTGGACTTGCGCAGTTGCAGATACTCTTCAGCCATCACCAGGGCGTAGGCCAACACAAACAATCCGACACAAAAAAGTCCGAGGGCGGAGGATGTCAACAGAACAGGGCCACTACTGGCATGGGCGGGAGGGATAAACAGGGAAAGCAGCAAAATAACAGGGGTAAGCGCAGACATGGTCTCTTCCTTTTAGAACCGTCTGGCAACGATGCTAGCACCTGGATGAAAAGAAAAATTCATCCAGGTCAATTAACACTTAATTAGTTTGCTGTCGAAACGCGGGATTATTTCTTGCCGAAACCCGACTGCTTGAGGGTATAGCCTGCGCTGTTTTGCCAGGCATCCAGACCGCTGCGGTTATTGCCCGCCACCAGACTGGCGGCCAGACTCGGGCTGTTGAACAGCTGATCGGCGGTAAAGACAAAGCCACCCTGACTGCGGGGCACTATAACCCCCTTCTCCAGCAGTTCGTGACGCAGCTCGATCACTGCTTCACGCAAAGAGGCGGCATCCTCGCCATTGGCGGTAGAACCGGCCAGCACCATAAAGCCCGGATTTTGCCGCTTGCCCACCGGATAACCGTGGGCCTCGGCCCCCTTGCCGTTGAAGTGGTAGAGCTCGCGCTCCCCCGGCCGGTTGTCGGAGAGTGCCTTTTGCAGGGTCATCAGCTCGTTGTAGATCTCGATGGGGACGACGGCAGCCTGCTTGTTGCCCTTGCTATCGATGATAAAACTGACTTGCTTGTGTAACATCCTTGCTCATCCTGTGACCCATGGAAGCCCCTATTCTAACCACCTCGGGCAAGCGGGATCCAGCGAGGATCCACTGCTCTTTTGCCGCCTTGATCACTAACTGGCACTCTTGATCAACCGTAAGGGGTGTTGATCAATGCTGGCCGTGCTAGCGTACCAAGCATGATGAAAGCCATTGACCATCAAACGGTTATCCCATGCTGACCCTGCGCAACCTCTGCAAGAGCTTCGATAACGGCAGTGAACGACTGCCGCTGTTCCACCATCTCGATCTCGCCCTCCCCGCTGGCGAGATCACCCTGCTGCTGGGCCAAAGCGGCTGCGGTAAGTCCACCCTGCTGAATCTCATCGCCGGGCTGATTGCACCGGATGAAGGGGAGATCTGGCTGGGGGAGACCCGGATCGACACCCGCTCCCCCGACGAGCGGGCGCGCCTGCGGGGTCGCCATTTCGGTATCGTCTATCAGGATTTCAACCTGCTGCCAACCCTGACGGTGGCCGAAAATCTGGCCCTGCCGCTCGCCATCAACGGTATGCCACCGGATGAGACAAGGATTGACCAGTTGCTGCACCGGCTCGATATGAGCCACAAGCGCCATGCCTGGCCGGAGCAGCTCTCCGGCGGCCAGCGACAGCGGGTGGCGCTGGCCCGCGCCCTTATCCATCAGCCCCAGTGGCTGCTCGCCGACGAGCCCACCGGCAGCCTCGATGAGCACAATGCCGAACAGGTGATGGCGCTGATGGTGGCGGCGGTGCGCGATACCGGCGCTGGCTTGCTGCTGGTGAGCCACAACCCCGCCTATGCCGCCCTGGCCGACAGAGTGCTGCGCCTTGAAGGGGGGCAACTTATCGAGCTCAAGAGACCCCATCATGACTAAGCGGCAACTGCGCCAGCCGGAGACACGCTGATGCTGCCACTCAAAGCGCTGCTGCGCCTCTATCGCAGCCACCCCTGGCTGCTGTTGATGAGTCTGGCCGGGCTGGTATTGGGGGTGTCACTGGTGGTGGCCATCGAGCTGCTCAACCACAGTGCCCGCACCAACTTCGTCGCCGCCCGCAGCCAGCTGGCAGGAGAAGCCAACTACCGGCTGGCCCCTGCTGGCGGGCTGGATGAGCAGCTTTACGTGCAGCTGGTGACCAGCCAGCCCGCCCTCGATGCCATGCCCCAGCTCCATGGCAGGCTCAAAGATGAGCAGGGGCGCAGCTTTCAACTGCTGGGAATGGATCTCTTCAACACCGGCCCCCTGCGCCAGCTGTTTGGCGCCCAACCCGCAAGCGAGCCCGACTTTTCCCTCAACCGCGCCGACAGCGTCTGGCTGTCGGCCCCCGAAGCGGAGCGCCTTGGCTGGCAAGCGGGCCAGAGCCGACGCTTTGTGCTGGGCGGCAGCGATGGCGCCAGCGCCCGAACCCTGACCCTGACCCTAGCGGGCACCTTCGAACCGGGCGCCGTGCCCATGGAGCGGCTGCTGATAACCGACATCGGCCTCGCCCAACCGCTGCTGGATAAAGCGGGTCGGCTCGATCGCATCGTCTTCAAGCTAAGTGACGCTGAGGCTCGTACCCTGCAGGCCACTCTGCACACCCGTTACCCGAACCAGCCCTTGTGGCTTGAGCCCATCAGTCCGGCGCTCGATGCCAGCCAGCTTGGCGATGCACTGGCCCTTAACCTGACGGCGCTCTCATTGCTCGCCATGGCGGTGGGATTGTTTCTGGTGTTCAACGCCCAGCGATTTGTGCAGAGCGTGCGCCGCCCCCAGCTGGCCCAGTTGATCATTCTGGGAATGGGGCCGAGTCGGGTGCTGCGCTGGCTCATCCTGGAGCTCCTTATTCTCGCCACCCTAGGCACCCTGCTCGGGGTGCTGCTCGGCACCCTGTTGGCACTGGCGCTGATGGGGCAGCTCACCCAGGCGCTGGCCGATCTCTATGGGCCCAACCCCATCGATCTGCTTCGCCTCTCCCCTGTGAGCCTGCTCAAGGCGCTGTTGATCGGGCTGCTCGGCACGCTGGCCGCCAACCTGCCCGGCTGGTGGCAACTGCTGCGCCAATCCCCCCTCGAACTGCGTGCCGGAAGCAGCCGCCCCCCCGCTCACCCGTGGCGACGGCGCGTGCTGGCCATCGCCATCCTGCTGCTGTGCGCTCTGTGCCTGTGGCTGCCGCAAACGGGTCTGACCGGTGCCCTCTTTATAGCCGGCGGCTGGCTGCTGGCCATGGCGCTCTGGCTGCCCGATGCCCTGCGCGGCCTGCTTGGCTGGTTGCGACGGCGCGCGGGCGGCCCCCTCACCGCCCGACTCGGGGTAGCAGAGACCCTCTATCACCTCGACCGCACCGCCATCGCGGTGATGGCGTTGCAGCTGGCCATCGCGGCGGCCATCGGCATCGGGGTCATGGTGTCGAGTTTTCGCTCCAGCGTGGAGATCTGGCTCGGCCAGCGTCTGGCCGCCGATCTCTATGTCACCGCCCCCAAGGGGGTGGCGGGCAACAAGGGCACCTTGAGCGATACAACCCTTAAGACCCTGCTCGCCAATCCGCTGGTGAGCGCCGCCTCGCGCCGCTCGGTGCTCCCCGCCCGCTGGCAGGGGCAGCCCATCGAGTGGGCGCAGATGGACTTTATCCCCCAGCTTAAAGCGGCCTATCCGCTGCTGGCCGGACGCTGGCCGACCCGCCCTGACGAGGTACTGGCGAGCGAACCGCTGACTGTGCGCCTCGGGGTCAAGGTAGGCCAGACATTGGCGATCAGCGGCGAGCAGGGGCCACGGCAGTTCACCGTCACCGGCGTCTATCAGGACTACGGCAGCGACAAGGGGCAGATCCTGCACGCCTTCGAGGCGGGAGCAGTGCAATCCCTCGCCCTCTTTAGCAACGACCCCGAACAGCTGGCCGACCGCCTGCGCGAGCGCTTTGGCGGGCAGCTCAATCTGCTCTCCGCCCCCGCCATTCACAGCGCGGCGCTCAAGGTGTTTGACCAGACCTTTGTGGTGACCGAGCTATTGAAACTGCTGATCCTCGGCATCGCCTTTGTCGGCATTGGCTCGGCCTTTATGGTGCTGGGGCTGGCACGCCGTGGCGAGCTGCAGACCTTGCAGAGTCTGGGCTTGAGCCCCCGCCACTGCCGCCAGCTGCTGGTGTGGCAAGGAGCGGGATTGGGGCTGCTTACCGCCCTGCTGGCCCTGCCGGTGGGCTATGGCCTTGCCTGGGTGCTGATCGAGGTGGTCAACCCACGCGCCTTTGGCTGGCGCCTCGCCTTCGAGGCCGCCCCCCTTCATGCGGTCACCGCCCTGTTGCTGGCGCCGGTCTGTGGCGCACTGGCCTCCTGGTATGCGGCACGGAGAGTGGTATGAAATATCGGTTAGCTCACTGGCTCAGCCATGGCTTGAAGCTCCCATCGACCACTTCCCTCTCTCCGCCCCTTCTTCAGCGCAAAGAAGAGCACAGTGCGGCATTGAACCATCCCCTCTCCCTTTGGGAGAGGGCCAGGGTGAGGGGAAGCTTGTCCTCTTTACGGTTCCTGTGGCTCGCCACCCTCTTGATCCCGCTGATTGCCATAAGCGGCAGCGCGCAGGCCAGCGATCTGGGCGCCCTGCTCGGCGGTGGCAACGACAGCTTTAAAAAGGTGCTGCCGGGGCAAACTATCCAGCTGCCGGAGGATCACGCCGCCCACCCCGATTACCGCTCCGAGTGGTGGTATCTCACCGGCAATCTCAAGGATGAGCAGGGGCGCGAATATGGCATGCAGTGGACCCTGTTTAGGCAGGGTATCGAACAAGAACTTCGCACCAGCAACCCCTGGCTTACCCCCCAGCTCTGGCTGGCCCAGTTTGCCATCACGGATCTCGACCGTGGCAGCCACCAGCAAGATGAACGGGCCAGTCGGCAGGGGCCGGGACTGGCGGGGGCCAGCGGCGGCCAATATTGGCTCAGGGAGTGGCGGCTTGCCTCGCAAGGGGCGGCGCTGTTCCCCGCCACCCTCAAGGTACAGAGCAAGATTGGCGAGATGAACCTCACCGTCACCGCCGCCAAGCCGCTGGTGCTACAAGGCAAGGCCGGTTACAGCGAGAAGAGCCCGGGCAACGCCTCCTTTTACTACTCCTACCCGCGCCTCACTCTTCGCGGCACCCTGACTCGTGATGGCGAGACCCGCACCGTCACCGGACAAGGCTGGTTTGATCACGAGTGGAGCAGCTCGGTATTGGCCGAGTGGCAATCGGGTTGGGACTGGTTTTCCCTGCAACTGGCCGATGGCCGCGAGCTGATGCTGTTTCGCCTGCGCACCAAATCGGGCCGTGCTAATCCCGAAAACCAGCCAGAAAACCGCTACGGTATTTTGATTGAGCGGGATGGCAGCAGCCGGGTGCTCGCCCCCGACGCCATTCGCCTCACCCCGGGCAAAACCTGGCGCGGCCCCAAGGGGCAGGATTACCCCGTTGAGTGGCAGCTCAACGCCGCCGGAATGAGCCTCACCATCAAAGCCCGTCAGCCCAATCAGGCCATGACCGGTCGCTTTGACTACTGGGAGGGTGCAGTCTCTGTTTCGGGGGATGCCAAGGGGGTCGGCTATCTGGAGATGACCGGCTACTGAACACCCTAGACAAACGTGGCCGGTCTGCTCGATGACCTAAAAACAAATCCCCCTTATAACAGGGCATAACCGTGATATTGCCCAGCCACTTCTGTCACTTGGCGCCAGTAGCCAAGGATGCCTTATCTGTTTATTTATCGAACACCCTCACCCACCCAACCCGCAGCCAACTTGGCTCAAGTCTGATCCTTGTCAAAAAAAACCTCAAAATTCGAGCGGTAACTAACTTTTTACTCACTTAAATTGGTCGCTGTTTGATAGGATTCTCATCCGACACTTATAGCCCAATGGACCACCGAGAAGTGGTAATGACTTACCTTGCTTCAATCTGGTTGGAACAGTGCGCTGGAGATATAGTCCTGTGTAACTGAAAGTGAGAACTCCGGTCAGTATGTCTACTGTCTCTATAGTTAAAACTTTAACTCGCAGTACGATCTGAACTTTATAAATTCTGACGATGACTAAGACATTTACAATAATATTATACTAGGTGAGTTGGGGGGGGGAGTAATGAATCGTAAGAGCAAAACTAGACTATTATCCTCAATCGCCATTTTTATTAGCGGTTACACACCATTATTTTTAATTATGATCATAAAAGATGTAAAGGATATTTTATGGTTTGATCTCAACACTAACGCACCATTTTTTAATTCTATAAAATTAACGGTACCATATTGGCTTGAGTTTAAAAATGTAGAAATAGTTTATTCATTACTGCTTTTGTCAATATTAAGCCTGACATTGCTATGTTACATACTTAAAAACATAACTAACAAACCTTATAGCATATATGTAATAACAGCGAGAAGTCGTTCTAGTGAAGTAGTTAATTATACAATTCCATACATGATTTCATTTGTTGCTTTTGAGCTTAGTGAATGGCAAGACATATTTTCATTATGCCTATTTTTATCAGTCTTGTGTTTATTATCCATTCGTAGTCAAAGTGTATTCATCAATCCTATTTTAGCTGCGCTTGGTTATGGCTTATATGATTGTAGATACAATGAATCTGGGAATGAAAAAGAATGCATCATGTTATCTAAACATGACTTATTATCTGGAAATAATGAAAGATACGTCAAACTCAATAACTATATGGGAATAATCTCTAATAAAGGTGTTTAAATGCAAGATAAGTTGCTAATTCTAGATAACATTAAAACTATAGATTTCAATGCCTTTGATGTTCGTTTGTGGGTAATCAAAAAAAGCACAAACGCAGGCCAGCATTCTTACCGGGCTCTGAGCGCATCAATTGATGGCTTAGATGCAGACTTAATAGCAACATTGCGCAAGTTTTTCTTTGGTGTGGAACAACAAGTAGAGCCAATTAGAGAGTTGTCAGCTTACTCCGCACTTACAGTAGATACAGATGAAGATCGAGCTCTAGTACATACTGTTGATGCTACAGATTTTGCAGCAATTATTGATAAAATTAATCTTGGTGCAGATAATGAACCAGTAACAGATATCAAAGAATTTCACAATGCATGGGCATTAGTTGTTGAGTTCAAATTCAATGAGCACTGTTTTTATGCATTCTCTAAAGTTAAAGGTGGCTGGAACCTCAAAAGAGTATCGACCATATCTAGCTGGACGTTTTCAGATGGCGACTTTAAAAAAATAGATGTATGCAATACTTTTTCATTTAGAAATTATTTTGATTTTATTGCGTACGGTGAAAATGTTTTTATTCGAGATAAAGCCAATTATGAGTTAGGCCTTAATATTAGAGAAGGCCTTGAGGCAAAGCGTGATGTTTTAGTAGATGCTCTTGCTGAACACGGGATAATCACTTCAGTTGACGATTTAAAAATTGCAATAGGTAATAATAAGACGTTGTTAAGACGTTTGGTCTCAGCAGAAGAAACTCGTTACTTCGAAGATCAACAGTTTATTGAAGATATGAAAGCAATAATAGTTGAGCATCAATGGGAAATAAATGTAGATAACGATGGTAAGTTTGTCATCGATGAAAATAACATTGATTTATTTTTAAAGTTAATAAATGACAAAAGATTCATATCTTTAATCAAAAAGCAAATGGTTGATGCTGATAGAGTTGAAATTGTACAGCCTGCGAATAACGCAGACTAACATCTTAATAATATGATCAGAAAGGGACTATGGATACATTATTCTAGTCCCTATATACCTATACCCAGTTATATCAGGAACACTTAGCTACTTATTTATCATCTATATAGAGGGCAATAATCAATTGATATATCCAATCTAACACAAACAGACCCTTAATAACGGATAGGAAACAGATTATTTCCCCCCGCCCCCCAGCGATTGAATAAATGCCAGGGTACGGCGATTAAACTGCTCCGGCTGCTCCACATTGCAGACATGGCCGCACTGCTCGATTACCGCCAGTGAAGAGCTGGCATCGCGGGCCACCTGTTCGCGCACCGGTGCCAGAAACATATGATCCTCCTCCCCCATCACATAGAGGGTGGGAATGGGCAGGGAGCGTTCGCGAAAATAACGCATCAGCGGGTTAACCTCGGTGGCGAGGCGGAACCAGCGTTTGAACTCTTTCTGGCAGAGCTTGCGGGCTTCGCGCACAAAGAGGTTGCGCGACTCCTGATGGTGCTGGCGCGGCATGATGATGAAGGCAAACAGCCGGTAGAGCCACATATAGGGCAGGAAGTGCTGGCCGAGTCGGCCCAGCTGCACCAGCACCCGCGAGCGGATATCGAGCCGCAGAATGGCGCCCCCCAGTACCATGCTTTTCACCCGCTCCGGGCAGAGCTCGGCCAGATGGCGAATCAGGATGGTGCCAAGGGAGATGCCGACAAAGTGGGCGCGGCGGATATCGAGATGATCGAGCAGCCGAACGATATCTTCGGTCACTTCCCGAAAGCTGTAGTGGCCCTTGACCACCTGTTGCAGCTGGTGGGACTGGCCGTGGCCGCGCAAGTCCAGCAGCAGCACGTTGAAGTGTTCGCGATAGGCGCGCAGCTGCTTGAACCAGATGGAGGAGCTGCCACCGGCGCCGTGGACAAACACCACCCAATCCCGCTCGGGACCCAGTTCGAAAGTCTTGTGATACAACATCCAATAGGCTCCCTTGGTGATGGGGGGTATACTCGGCTGCGCGCATATTAACAGAACAGGCCCGCCGATAGATATGCGCCTGACATGACCCGGATCACCCCTTGCGCGAGAACCCACCATGGATTTGACCCGTTTGCGCCACTTTCTGCTGACCCTGCCGGGCGCCACCGAAGATACCCCGTTTGGCCCGGAGATCCTGGTCTACCGCATCGCGGGCAAGATGTTCGCGCTGGTGGATTGGCAGGCCGAGCCGCTCACCATCAACCTCAAATGCGAGCCCGAGCTGGCGTTGCTGCTGCGCGAGATCCACCCCGAGGTCAAACCGGGCTGGCATATGAACAAGCAACACTGGAACACAGTGACCCTGAACAGCACCTTGCCAGATGATCTGTGGCAAGGCTGGGTGCACCACTCCTATGAGCGGGTTGTCGCGGGTCTGCCCAAAGCCAAACGACCACAGGCGCCGCGCCCCCTCCCCCCTACTGACGGCCCGACCTTATGACGCCAGCACTTAGTCCAGCACTTTGCATTGTCCCCCTTGGCGAGGCACATATCCCCGCTCTCGTAACCCTGTTTGAGCAGGCGGTGCGACGCTGCGGCCCCGAACACTACAGCGCCGAGCAGGTGGAGCAGTGGGCCCTCGGTTCACAACATCCGGGCTTTGTCAGCCAGCTGCGCGAGCACCACGGCTGGGTGGCAGAGCTGGCAAATGTGCCCCTCGGGTTTGTCACCCTGAGCCCCGATGGCCACCTCAGCCTGCTCTATGTGAGCGCCGACCATCAGCGCCAGGGACTGGGCAATCTGCTGCTCACCACGGCGCTCGCGGGGGCCAGAGGGCTCGGTATGACCCTCATCACCACCGAGGCCAGCGCCTTCAGTTATGAGCTATTTTTACGACATGGCTTTACGTTGACCGGGCTGGAGTGCGTGGAGCGGGGCGGAGTCAGTTTTACTCGCCATCGCCTGCACTGCTGCTTGCCAAGCTAGGGCAAGCCACTAAAATACGCTTAATTTTCGTATTGTTACTGTATTGAGGCAGCAACCATGGTGGTAGAAAGTGAAGGCTATATCTCGCTGATCGAGTATCTGGTGGAGAGTTTGGGATTGTTTGAATCCCAACAGCAGAACGATGGTGAAGAGACCATCGAAGATCTGGTCAGTGGCCGTGTTGCCAGCAACCTGATGGCCATTTGCGAGCAAAACCCCCAGCTCGATCCCAAGGTGCGTTTCGCCATCATGCAGGAGGCCGACGCCGTGGTCGCCGATCTGGAGGAGGTGCTCTCCGCCGTATGGCTGCGCGCCCCGACCCCGGAACAGAAAACCTTCCTCATCGAGTTTATCGATCTCATCAAGAACCTGTTCGACAGCGCCATCGGCTGATCTGCCGTCCGGCTCTCCCGCCCAACGCAAGATTTCAAAGCAGCAGATAAGGAAAAGGGCCGCCTTGGTGGGCAGCCCTGCTTGCTATCATTTTCAACCCGCCAGTGCGTTCATTCATCAGGCGGTTATCAAGGCAAGAAATGTGTCTGGACTTTGCATCCGATCCCTGGACGCTACCTAGTTAGTCCCGACTGGTCGCAATAAGTTCCCTCCTCCGACCATTTATTTTCACTTTTATTAAGAAATCGACTACAAACCTGTTCAGCGGTTCAGGCTGGGCGGCAAACAGACTCCAATGCCACCCAATCCGCAGTAGCCATCCGGATTTTTCTCCAGATATTGCTGATGGTAATCTTCGGCATAGTAGAAGGGCGCCAGCGGCAGAATGCGGGTGGTGATGGCACGACTGTCGCCGCTTGCCGCCATCGCCTGCTGATAGGCCGCCATGCTCTGCTGGGCAATGATCTGCTGGCTCTCGTCACCATAGAAGATCACCGAGCGATACTGGGTGCCAATGTCCCCGCCCTGACGCATCCCCTGCGCCGGATCGTGCTGTTCCCAGAACAGTCTGAGCAGATCGCCGTAGCTGATCACCGCCGGATCAAACACCACCTGCACCGTCTCGGCATGGCCGGTCAGCCCGCTGCACACCTCTTTGTAGGTGGGATTCTGGGTGACGCCGCCCTGATAACCGGCCGCGGTGGAGTAGACGCCAGGTTGCTGCCAGAACAGGCGCTCCACACCCCAGAAGCAACCCATGCCAAACCAGGCCACCGCCATCCCTTCCGGCCAGGGGCCCTGGGTCGGGTTGCCATTCACCGCATGCTGCTGACCAATCACCATCGCTTCGCGTCGTCCCGGCAGGGCATCTGCCGGTGAAATAATCTGTTCCATGAATTCTGTCCTTGTATAAAACCCTGTGAAATCACACAGCTGACGAAAAGGAGCATCGAAGATAGCAGTTTATCGCGCCGGATCAACCGGCGGGCCCCTCCCCGCTCGCTCCAACGGCTATCTGCACCGTCCGTCACTCTTTCCCGATCCGCACGGTCAAGCCGCCCCTCGTAGACCAGAAACGGCAAAAATCAATATTTAGTCTTGATTTGTGAATTAATTTTCATATATTGAGCCAATCGCTGTTTTTTTATGGAAGAAATATCAAGTGCGTGAACGCGAACCCAGTCTGGTCAATGCCTTCCGGCAATCCACCCCCTATGTCAATGTGCATCGGGGTGCCACCTTTGTGCTGATGATGGGGGGAGAAGCCATCTGCCACCCCAACTTCGCCAATATCGTCAGCGATATCGCCCTGCTGCAGACACTGGGCATACGCCTGGTGCTGGTGTTTGGTTCACGTCCGCAAAACGATGAAGCGCTGGCCCGCGCCGGTATCGAGGCCCAGTATCACAAGCGGATCCGGGTCACCGATGACGAGAGTTTCACCATCATCAAACAGGTGTGTGGCGGCCTGCAATACGACATCACCGCCCAGCTCTCCATGGGACTCGCCAACACCCCCATGCAGGGAGCGAGGATCAGCGTGGTGAGCGGTAACTTCGTCACTGCCCAGCCGCTCGGGGTGGATGATGGCATCGACTTTTGCCATAGCGGCCGGGTGCGCCGCATCGACGTGGAGGGGATCACCCGCCAGCTCGATCAGAAGAGTCTGGTGCTTATCTCCCCCATCGGCTGCTCGGTCACCGGCGAGAGCTTTAACCTGAGCTCAGAAGAGGTGGCCCGCCGGGTGGCGGTCGACCTCAAGGCGGACAAGCTTATCTGCTTTAGCAGCACCCAGGGGGTGATGGACAGGCGCGGCGAAGCCATCTCCGAGCTCTTCCCCGAGCAGGCCGAAGAGCTGCTGGTGGAGCTGGAACAAGCGGGCGAAGAGATGTCCGGCACCGCCCGCTACTTGCGCGCAGCCATTGCCTCCTGCCGCGGCGGCGTGCCCCGCTCCCATCTGGTGAGCTATCAGGATGATGGCGCCATGTTGCAGGAGCTGTTCAGCCGCGACGGCCTCGGCACCCAGATCGTGCGGGAAAGCGCCGAGCAGGCCCGCGCCGCCACCATCGAGGATATCGGCGGCATTCTGGACCTTATTCGCCCGCTGGAGGAGGAAGGCATTCTTGTGCGCCGCTCCCGCGAGCAGCTGGAGATGGAGATCGACAAGTTCACCATCATCGAGCGCGATGGCCTCATCATCGGCTGCGCGGCCCTCTACTGCTTTATGGAAGAGGCGATGGCGGAGATGGCCTGCGTCGCCATCCACCCCGACTATCGCAACTCCAACCGGGGGGATCAGCTGGTGGCCAAGGTGGCCGAGCGGGCCAAACGGCTCGGGATCCGTCGCCTGTTCGTGCTCACCACCCGCTCCATCCACTGGTTCCGGGAGCGTGGCTTCGATCCGCTGGAAGTGGAAGATCTGCCGGTGGCGCGCCAGCGTCTCTACAACTGGCAGCGCCGTTCCAAGGTTTTGTCAAAGACCATTGCCTAAGTCATTGATCCTGCGTTGAGTTAGCTGACAATTTGAACTTTTTCACAAACTCGATTGACAGTGCAATCCAACGCAGGGTATTTCTAAATGCACTCCACCACCCTGGTGGAGCCAGAAGAGGAGCGCTGCCCAGGCAGCCCAAGGGAGGACGCCAGCGTCCGGTGAACTTGGGTCAGGGGGAGCAGCGCCGAGACGAGTGAGGAGACTGGTAACCTCAACGTCGGCTGCGGGGGCTGAATCCCCCGGGTTGTCATCGGTAGTGATCATCCCACACCGCGCCCTGTCAGGGGCGGTACGGGATGGGCTCTGCAGGTGGAGTGCTTCTGGCCGGGATAGCTTCGTTCATTCCTGCCATTTTCAGCCTCCTCCTCTCTTTTTTGCCCGATGGAACCGGAATCTTAAAATAAGACAGGAGTAAGCAATGAGCCCGATCAATGTCGCCAAGTTTGGCGGAACCAGTGTCGCCAACTTCCCGGCCATGAATCACTGCGCCGACATCGTGCTGGCCAATCCCGCCACCCGGGTGGTGGTACTGAGTGCCAGCGCCGGTGTCACCAACCTGCTGGTCGCCCTGGCACAAGGTGAGCTGGACGAAGCGGGCCGCGACGAGCAGCTGGCCAAACTGGCCGGGATCCAGCAGGCCATTCTGGCCGATCTCGGCAACCCCGTTGATGTGAGCGCCCTCATTCATGGCCAGCTGGACGAAATTCGCCTCATGGCCCAGCAAGCCCACCAGCATACCGATGCGGAGCTGGCCGACCGCCTCATCGCCTGCGGCGAGCTGATGTCTACCCGTCTCTTTACCGAGCTGTTGCGCCAGCGCGGCGTCAAGGCCCACTGGCAGGATGTGCGCCAGCTGATACGCACCGACAGCCGCTTTGGCAAGGCCACCGTCGATCTGGCCACCACCCGTACCCTCTGCCAGCAGACGCTGGGCCCGCAGCTTGGCGACAGCCTTATCATCACCCAGGGCTTTATCGGTGCCGATGGCGATGGCCGCACCACCACGCTGGGGCGCGGCGGCTCTGACTACAGCGCAGCCCTCTTGGCCGAAGCGCTCGATGCCGCCAGTATCGAGATCTGGACCGATGTGCCCGGCATCTACACCACGGATCCGCGCCTCGTCACCCGCGCCCGCCCGATCCCCGAAATCAGCTTTGTCGAAGCGGCCGAGATGGCCACCTTCGGCGCCAAGGTGCTGCACCCCGCCACATTGCAACCGGCGGTGCGCCAGAATATTCCGGTGTTTGTCGGCTCCGCCAAGGATCCTGCCGCCGGTGGTACCTGGATCCGCGCCAGCACAGATTCAAGCCCGCTGTTTCGCGCCGTCGCCCTGCGCCGCCAGCAGGTGCTGGTGACCCTGCACAGCCTCAACATGTTCCACGCCTACGGCTTTCTGGCCGAAGTGTTCGGCATTCTGGCCCGTCACCGCATCTCGGTCGACCTCATCACCACGTCGGAGGTGAGCGTGTCACTGACGCTGGATCACACCGGCAGCCAGAGCAACGGCGAACCGATCCTGAGCGACAAGGTACTGGCCGAGCTGGGCCAGCTTTGCAAGGTGGAGGTGGAAACCGGTCTGGCACTGGTGGCGCTCATCGGCAACCGGATGAGCGAAGTGAACGGGGTGGGCAGTCAGGTCTTTGACGCCCTGCGCGAGCACAACATCCGGATGATCTGCTACGGCGCCAGCGCCCACAACCTCTGCTTCCTGGTCAAGGAGAGCGAGGCGGGCAATATCGTCAACCGCCTCCATCAGGAGCTGCTGGACTGACCCTCACCGCGAGGTAAACCAGACCATGCAACAGGGCGCCCGCAAGGCGCCCTGTTTATTTGTATTCCGCAAAGGTATCGGCTCAGGCAAGGCTGGTAGCAGGCAACTGGCAGGCCATGGCTTCCCGGCGCAGCTGCTGCAAGCGGGCCAGCAGCCCGGTCTGGCCCAACTCCGTCTCCTGAGGCGAGAGATTGTCCACCAGCAGCGGATAGTGATCCGTCACCGCCTGCATCAACCAGTCGAGCCGACGCAGGGTGAGCGGGCCGCAGCTCTGGCCGCTCAGATCATCGGCCACATCGAGCCGGTGGCTGCGATACATGTCCCGCCACCAGTTGGCGACCAGCGCCTCGTCGCTCGCCAGCGCGGCGCTCCACTCCCCTTGCAGGGCGTGCAGGCGGGCCAGCACGGGCGCGCTGGCCCCTTCGCGGATCAGGTGGTGGATCTCCCGTTTCACCCATTTCAGGCAAAGCTCGCGCCAGTAGCGAAATTGCGGCAGAGGATCGGCCTCATCGAGCCAGAGTCCGGAGAGGGTGCGTGTCTCCAACCGCTCCGGTACATGGAACTGCGGGTCGACCAGACCGTTGGAGTTGTATTCAAAGCGGGGATCGAAGGTCCACATATAGCCAAAGTCGAACACGCAGATCTGCTCGCCGTCATCGAGCAGGTTGCCCGGGCTCGGGTCCCAGTCAAACCAGCCCCAGCGGGCCAGCTCACCCTGCACCTCCAGCATCTGGGCCAGATTGCGCTCGTTGAGCTGATGGACCGGCACACCCCGCAACCAGGGGGAGACCAGCACCCCGGCGCGCGCCGAGCCAAAGCTGGTGCAGACCACGTGGGAGAGGACAGTAGGATGCAGCTCCCGCAGCGCCTCGATTTCGCGCCGCCGCTCCAGCTCGGTCAGAAAGGCAGTCTTGCCATCGAGGTTGGCCACCAGCGAATCCTGACGGCGCCGCTTGAGGCACCAGTGATGCCCCTCCACCTTGAGGTGAAACACCTCGGCGGTGAGACCGTGGCGATAGACTTTGACCACAGCCGGATGGCTATCCTTCAGCTTGACCAGTTGGGCCAGCGGCAGCGGGCAGTCTCGCTCGCGTCCGACCCGGATCTCTTCCTTGCTCTCCAGCATGCGCAGCAATCTGGCCTGACGTGCCATCACTTTGGGATTCATACATGTACCTCCAGTCGCTATCGAGAGACTAAACAGCAGACCCCTCCCAAGCCAGCGGCAAAACCCCATGATGACGCTTTCATCACATATTCCGAACAACCCCTCGATCGGGATCACAATTTGCAAGGTTGAGCTGTAACCAAATATTCATTAAGTGGTCATTAAATTGACAAGCTGAAACAAGGCCCGCACCATCGGGTCAAACTCTATGCGGATGAACGTTCTCTCCCTCACTCGCTCAAAGGATGAGCTTATATGAATCGCCCCTCCTCAGGCCGCCCCCGTGTTCTGAGTCTGCCCTCTCTGCTGCTTGCCCTGCTGGGCGGATTGCTGCTGCTGACCCTGTTGTTGCCGCTGATCAATCCCGGCAGCTGGCTGGGCCGCGCCCAACCGCTGGTGCTGGGCCCCGCCGACAACCCGCTGGCCACCCTCACCCGCCACGCCCTGCTCTATAAAAGCGACAGCCGCGGCCTCTATCTGGTGGTACGCAGTCAGTGGCAGTTGCGAGGGCCGCTGCAAGCGGGGGACAAGGTGCGAGTGGAGCTGCTCAACGACAAGGGGGAGCGGATTGACCAGCTCAGTCAGGCGGTGGATAAGCGTCAGGTGTGCCGCAATAACCGCTGCTCGCTGGATCTCAACAGCACCTTGCGCGCACCAGACGATGCACTGGCCAGCCGTTATCAGCTGCGCATCGGTCTGCTGCTCAAGGATCGCCCCGATAGCGGCGATTTCAGCCAGATCCTGCAAACCCTGCCCGAGCAGGGCTTCAACCTCACCTATCTGGTGGTGAGCCTGACGCTGGTGCTGGCCCTGAGCGCCGCCGTGCTCAAAACGGTGCTGCCAAAGCTGCGCCGCAGCCTGCGCTGGCGGATCATCGGCAGCCTGCTGCTCGGCAACCTCACCTTCGTGCTGCTGCACGGCTTCGTGGTGTTCAAGCTGGGGGAGTTTCTGCTCTGGTCAGGCTTTCGCCCGGAGCACTACTATCTCGCCTGGGGCAGCATGGTGCTGGGCTGGAGCCTCTGCGCGCTGGCGGGCTTCAACCTCTATATGGGGCTGGTCTTTACCGCGCTTTCTGGCATAGGTCTGCTCGCCAACTTTATGAAGATTGCCATCTACGGCGTGCCGCTCGGCGGGGACGATTTTGGCAACCTGCTGGCACTGCTGCGGATCCTGCTCGACCAGCACCCCATCCTGCCCATCTTCACCGTGTTGCTAGCACTGTTTCTCTGCTGGCGCTTTGCCCTGTCACGCTGGGTGTTGCGCACAGCCGCTGCCACCGTCGCCTTCTTTGCCCTGTGCGTCTTTGCCACCCAGACCGGCAACAAGCTGCTGGGGGCCAACATTCGCTACGTGGATCGCGCGGTCAACTACCACAGGGACATCATCCGCTCCGGCCCCGGCCTCTATCTGTTCAATCTGGTGGACGAGATGTTGCAAAGCGGCAGCGTGTTTCGCTACCCCTTGCAGATCAACGAGCTGGCCCCGCAGCTGAGCTATCCGCCCCAGGGCATCACGCCGCGCTGGGATCTGGTGATCGTGCTGCAATATGAGTCGCTCTGGCTCGACTGGAAGGGGCGGATCTGCGCACCGGCTCCCACCCTCTCCCTGCCCGCCAGCGTGCAGCAGTGGCAAAAAACCATCCACTCCCCCACCACCGGCGGCATGACAGTGCTGGCGGAGTTCGAGATGAACACCGGCCTGCCGGTGGGCTTGCTCAAGCAGGGGGTGGTGCCCTACTACTACCTCTCTGAGCAAGTGCCAGGACTGGCCCAGAGCGCCAGACAGAGCGGCTACCAGACCCTGTTCGCCCACCCCTATGTGGAAAAATTCTGGGGCCGCGCCAAGGCGATCCCGGCGCTCGGCTATGAGGAGCGCTGGTTCGATACCCGCTTCACCACCCTTGAGCACAAGGGGCCCTATATCTCCGATGATGCGCTCATCGACCACCTGCTCAAGCGCAGCGAACAGGATGACAAACCGCTGTTTGCCTATGCAGTCACCATGCAGGGGCACGGCCCCTTCGATGGCCCCCGTTATCAGGGGCAGGAGCGCAGCGGCGCCTGTCCGAAACAGAGCGAGAGCGACACCCAGCTGCTCAACACCTACTACACCGGGGTGGTGGATGCCATGGCCTCGCTGGAGCGGCTGCTCAAGACCCTCGACCAGTCGGACAAGCGCTATCTGGTGGTGGCCTTTGGCGATCACCAGCCGTTTTTGATGTCCGCCGGCAAGGGGATTCACGGTGACAAGCCGGCGCGCGATGCCACCTACCAGATCCCCATGATGGCCTTCACCCGCGCCGATGACCCCCTCAATCTGGCGACCCAGTTTGCGCCGGTGCGCCAGCTCTACCAGATGGGTCAGGCCACCCGCCAGCTGCTGGCGGGGGATATCACCCCCATCGAAGAGAAACCCCTGCTCCATCCGGTGCTGGGGGAGGAGAAAGGGTTCGACCCATCAAGCCTGGTGCCGCAGATCCGCGCCAGCTTCCGGCCCGATGCCCTGCCCTGATCCCTCCCCACAAAAACAGACAAGGCCGCATCCGCGGCCTTGTTGTTGGACATTCATTTAGCACTCATTCTGCTCGCCACCAGGGCTCAAGTAGCGTGAGCTGCTGGCGGTCGAGATCGAGCGCCACCTCGATACCCAGCGGCAGCGTCAGCATGGGGTGGGTATGGGCGCAGTCAAACTCCGCCAGAATGGGGAAGTTCGGCTCCCCCAACACCTCCAGCAGGATATCGAGTGGGCGCTTGCCGCTACCCTGATCGTTGAACTGCTCGTGCTTGCCGAGGATAAGCGCGCCGATCCGCTCAAACACCCCGCACAGCTTGAGATGGGCAAAAGATCGCTCCACCGTCTCGGCAGATTTCAGGCTGTCCTCCAGCAGCAAAATGTCACCGCGCTCGATGGGCGGCATATAGGGGGATCCCCAGATCCCCGCCATGGTGTTGAGGTTGCCGCCGATCAGTCGCCCCACTACCCGGCCAGAACCCACCGAGATCAGCCGATTGGGCTGGCACTGCTTGGCCCGGGCCTGGTTCTCCCAGTCCAGCCGTTCATCGCTCCATTGCACCGGGGTGGGCAGCGTGCAGGGAACGCCAGCTTCATCGGCCAACGCAATCTGTAAAAAACTGGCCAGCGTCTCATCCACCAGCGGCGGCAACTCGCCAAAGGAGGCCACCAGCGCCGGGCCATAAAAGGTAACCAGGCCAGTTTGGGCATGGATGCCGAGCAGCAACGCCGTCACATCGGAGTAGCCAACGATGATCTTGGGATCGCGCTTGAGCGCCTCAAAATCGAGGTAGGGCAGCAGGGAGTTGGAGTTACTGCCGCCAATCACCGACATGATGCAGCGCACTTCGGGGTCGCGAATAAGGGCATTGAGCTCCTCGGCCCGCGCGGCGATGGAGCCGGATCGCCAGTGATCCTGCTGGCCGGTGAGGCTGCCCGCCTTGAGCCTAAAGCCCTGCCCCTCAAGAAAGGCTTTTGCGCGGGCAAAACGGTTGGGTGCCCAGGCGGTCGCCGCGCTGGAGGGGGAGAAAAAAGCGATGGTATCGCCACGTTGGAGCAGCGGGGGAACCAATAACGTCATGACACACTCATCCTTGCCAATATCCAACCATCACCGAGTCGTTGAGACTCCTACACAACCCCTTTGATCACAACGGGTTTATTACGGTCGTTTAGAAATACAAAACACTTAATTCATTATTAACAGATATTCTAAACACCATCCCCTTCCTAGAATGACCTCATTGCGATGGCCAACCCCGGTTGGTTGTCAGAACGGTCGGCCTGACAGCCCGGACGTTCTCTTTCCCACTTTTTCTCTCTGACTTATCAATGAGGTGCCTGTCATGAACAAAAACGCATCCCCCAGCGCATTGGTTGTAGAAGGCGGCGCCATGCGCGGCATATTTGCCAGCGGCGTACTGGATGCGTTTATCGAGCATGACTATCGCCCCTTTGACTTCGCCATCGGCGTCTCGGCGGGGGCCACCAACTTGCTGGCTTATCTCGCCAGCCAGCATGGCCGCAGCCACGAGATCCTGACCAAACTGGCGTGCAGCCAGCAGTTTATGGATCCCCTGCGTTTTGCCAAAGGAGGCAATTTGGTGGATATCCACTGGCTGTGGAACACCAGCTGCCGCAAGTATCCCCTCGACATTCACGCCTACCGGGAGACCGGCATCCCCTTCTATGCGGTGGTGACCAATACCCTGACCGGCAAGGCGGAGTACATCCGGGTCAAGCCGGAGAACATGAACGAGGTGCTGCCCGCCAGCTGCGCCATTCCCCTCGCCTCCCACGAATACCCGGAGGTGCACGGGGTACCGATGACAGATGGCGGGGTGGCCGACTCCATCCCGGTGATCGAGGCCTACCGCCGCGGTGCCCGTCACCTGACGGTGATCCTCTCCGAGCCCCTTGGCTATCGGCTCAAGCCGATGCCCTTCCCCTGGATGATCCGAACCCTGCTCAAGACCCGCCCCGCGCTGGCACAGGCGCTGGAGCAGCGGGATCGCAGCTACAACGAGGCGCTCGATTTTATCGCCAATCCGCCGGAGGACTGCCAGATCGAGGTGATCGCCCCGGCCGACTACTTCCCCGTTTCCCGTTTCACCCGCGATATAAACAAGCTGGAGATGGGATACGTGATGGGCAAGTGCGCAGGCTATCAGGCCGCCCTGCTCAATTGATAAGGGTTTTACAGGCATGACCCGACCTGCCGCGACGCACGCGCCGCCAACACAATAACAATCGGGTCAGTTGAGCAACATGAGTCATAAAAACAGACCGTGGCGAGGCAAGCGCGGCCAGAACCGGTGCCAGAGACCCTGCCCGGCCCGCTCCTCATCCCTATGCCAGGGCATCCCACCCTCATACAAGGTGTTTATTTATGTCGTTTCTTCTCACCCATCCCGCGCTGGCGCAGCTGTTCGAGCGGCTGCTGCCCGATTACCGGATCATGGCGCCCGCGGCCGAATATCGGGGCGGCCGCTTCTCCGACACCGACAACGTCACCTACCACAGCATCCGCCATCCGGCCGATCTGGTGTGGCAGGAGAAGTCCCACTTCTCCCCGAAAGAGGTGGTGCTCCCCATCACCCAGACCCTGTTCCACTTCGACAATCTGGAGCTGCGTGAATCAAAGGTGGAGGCCAAACCCACCCTGCTGTTCTTGCGCAGCTGCGATATCCACGCCCTGCGCAGGCTGGATCAGGTCTACCTGAAAAATGGCCAGAACAGCGACGTCTACTACGCCCGGCTGCGCAGCAAGCTCAAGCTGGTACTGCTGGAGTGCCGCGAGAGCTTCGAGAACTGCTTCTGCGTCTCCATGGGCAGCAACGAGACCCAGGACTACGCCGCCGCCATTCGTCTGAGCGATGAGGGTGCCCGTATCGAGGTGAAGGATCCCGAGCTGCTCGGTTACTTTGCCGAGCTGGGTGAATCCGACGACTTCACCCCGGAATTTGTCCAGAGCAACCCGGTCAAGGTACGCACCCCGGACAGCGTCTGTGACGACCCCCAGCGGATCCGCCAGATCCTCACCGCCCATCCGGTCTGGGCCGAGTACGACAGCCGCTGCATCGGCTGCGGCCGCTGTACCACCTCCTGCCCGACCTGCAGCTGCTACAGCGTGCACGACCTCACTTATGCCGAGAACCCCAAGCAGGGTGAGCGCCGTCGCCAGTGGGCCAGCTGTATGGTGGATGGCTTCAGCGACATGGCCGGTGGCCACGGTTTTCGCGCCAAGCATGGCGAGCGCCTGCGTTATCGCGCCCTGCACAAGGTCAACGACTACAAGGCCCGTCAGGGAGAGGAGCACATGTGCGTCGGCTGTGGCCGCTGCGACGATCGCTGCCCTCACTACATCTCCTTTAGCAACATCATCAACAAGATGACCGATGTGGTCGAACAGACCATCGCAGCCGACAACGCGCAGGGGGCGAACTGATATGTGCCAGTGCCAGCAAACCGCAACAGCAGAACAACAGCAGGAAGCAGTCGAAAACCGCCTGCTGCCCAAGGCCTACACCATTCTGGCCATCGAGCGTCACACCGAGCTTGAGTGGAACTTTCGGGTCTCCCGCGACTTTGATGTCCACTACGGCCAGTTTGTGGAGATCTCCCTGCCCACCGTTGGCGAGGCGCCCATCTCGGTCTCCGACTATGGCGATGGCTATGTGGATCTGTTGATCCGCAAGGTCGGCAAGGTGACCGATGCGCTGTTTGCCCTCGATGTGGGCGACAAGGTGTGGATGCGCGGTGTCCACGGCAACGGCTATCCGCTGGAGACCTATCGCAACCAGCACCTCATCGTGGTGGCGGGCGGCACCGGCGTAGCGCCGGTCAAGGGGCTGCTGCGCCGCTTCAGCAAACATCCGGAAGAGGTGAAATCCCTCGACATGATCCTCGGCTTCAAGAACGAGCAGGCGGTGCTCTATCGCCACGAGATGCCGCTCTGGGCCGAGCAGCAGAACCTTATCGTCACCCTGGACGAGGGCAAGGAGAGCGAGCAGTTTCGCATCGGCCGGGTCACCGACTATATCGACCAGCTGGATCTCGCTGACAAGGAGGATATCCAGGTGATCGTGGTCGGCCCCCCCATCATGATCCGCTTCGTGGTGCTCGCCTTCCTCGAACGGGGCATCCCCAAGGATCGCATCTGGGTCGACTACGAACGCCGCATGGCCTGTGCCGTAGGCAAGTGTGGCCACTGCCGGATGGGCGACACCTATATCTGCGTGGATGGACCGGTCTTTCGTTTTGACCAGGCCCAGCATCTGATCGACTGAGGGAGAACACCATGAGTCTCGATATCGACATCATCAAGGCCCGCGCCAAGAACGAATACCGCCTCTCCAAGGTGCGCGGCGAAGCGATGATCAGCGTACGCATTCCCGGCGGGATCATGCCCGCCCACCTGCTGGCGGTGGCCCAGCAGATCGCCGAACAGTATGGCAACGGCCTGATCCACCTCACCACCCGCCAGAAGCTGGCGATGCCCGGCATCAAGTATCAGGACATGGACAAGGTCAACGCCGCCCTCGAACCCTTTATCAAGGAGATCGAGGTGGAGACCTGCGGCATCGAGGTAGAGGACACCACAGCCGGTTACCAGACCATCGGCGGGCGCAATATCGTCGCTTGTCAGGGCAACACCATCTGCCAGAAGGGCAATATCGACTGCACCGGGCTGGCCCAGCGGATGGAGAAACACCTCTACCCCAACCCATATCACCTCAAGATGGTGATCGCCGGCTGTCCCAACGACTGCGCCAAGGCCAACATGGCCGACTTCGGCATCCTCGGCATCGCCAAAATCCACTTCAATGCCGAGCGCTGCATCGGCTGCGGCGCCTGTGTCAAGGCATGCAGCCACCACGCAGTGGATTGCCTCGCCATCAAGCATGGCAAGGCGGTCAAGGAGGAGAGCAAGTGCATCGGCTGTGGCGAGTGCGTGCTGGCCTGCCCGACCCTGGCCTGGCAACGGGATCCCAAGCAGCTCTACATGGTCAAGCTGGGGGGACGCACCAGCAAGAAGACCCCTCGTACCGGCAAGCTGTTCCTCAACTGGGTGACCGAAGAGGTGCTGCATGCGGTGATCAAGAACCTGTTCGAGTTCGAGGCCGAGATGCTGGATGGCAAACCCATCTACCTGCACATGGGTCACCTTATCGACCGGGCCGGTTATCACAAGTTCAAGGAGCGGGTGCTGCGCGGCGTCACCCTCAACCCGGAAGCCATGGTCGCTGACCGCATCTTCTGGGCCGAAGATCAGTACGTCGCCAACATGCACGTCAAAGCGGTGCAATAGGAAAAACCTCGTTTGGGGAAGCGTGATCAAGTGGCCGACACCGGTGGGGATCTGTCGTTGGCCCGGGCGTAGATCACCCTTCCCCTTTTTTTATTCCCGTCGGGGGATCTTTCCCCCAACCATCCGGGGTGCGTCACGGCGCGCCCTGCTATCTCGCCCGGCGCGGCATTGCGAGCGGGCCAGCATCCGGAGCCTGTTATGGACTTTCTCCCTCTCTTCTGTCAGCTGCAAAACAAGCCGGTCCTGATCGTCGGCGGCGGTGAGGTGGCGGTGCGCAAGGCGCGCCTGCTGCTCGATGCCAAGGCGAAGATCACCATCAATGCCCCGCATCTGGAACCCCAGCTGATGAGCTGGGCCGAGCAGGGACTGCTGACCGTCTGCGCCGCCGACTTTCACCCAGAGCTGCTCGATGGCAAGTGGCTGGTGATCGCCGCCACCAACCAGCAAGAGGTCAACCAGCAGGTCTTTCATGAGGCGAACCTGCGCCAGATCTTCTGCAATGTGGTGGACTCCCCGGCCCACTGCAGCGCCATCATGCCCGCCATCATTGACCGCTCGCCGCTGATGGTGGCCATCTCCAGCGCAGGCGCGGCACCGGTACTGAGCCGCCAGCTGCGGGAAAAACTCGAAGCCATGCTGCCGCAACACCTCGGCCAGCTCGCGGCGCTGGCGGGCAAGCTGCGCGAGCGGGTCAAACTCATTCCGGACAAGCTGGCCCGCCGCCGCTTCTGGGAGCGACTCTTTAGCCACGATCGCCTCGCCCGCCAACTGGCCCGCGGCCAGCAGCAAGCTGCCGAGCAGAGCGTCGCCGAGCTGCTCGATGAGCAACCACAGAGCAAGGGGTGCGTGACTCTGGTCGGCGCCGGCCCCGGCGATGCGGGACTGCTTACCCTAAGCGGTCTACGGCAGTTGCAGCAGGCGGATGTGGTGGTCTATGACCGACTGGTCTCGCAGGAGGTATTGGCGCTTGTTCGCCGGGATGCCGAGCGGATCTTTGTTGGCAAGGAGGCGGGCCGCCACTGTGTGTCCCAGCAGGCGATCAACCAACTGTTGCTGGAGCAGGCCAGCCTCGGCAAACAGGTGGTGCGGCTCAAGGGGGGCGATCCCTTTATCTTTGGCCGGGGTGGCGAGGAGCTGGAAACCCTGGCCGAGGCGGGCATCCCCTTCTCGGTGGTACCGGGCATTACGGCAGCCTCAGGCTGCGCTGCCTACAGCGGCATTCCCCTCACCCACCGCGATCACGCCCAACGGGTGCAGTTCATCACCGGGCATGACAAGGAGGGCAATATCGCCCAGGAGTGGCCGGCGCTGGCGGCCCCACGCCAGACCCTGGTCTTCTACATGGGGCTGGCCCACGCCGCCCGCATTCAGGATGCGCTGCAAACCCACGGCATGCCCGGTCACACCCCGGTGGCGCTGGTGGAACAAGGCACCCAGCTCAGTCAGCGGGTGGTGCGCGGCGAGCTGCAGCAGTTGGCCGAACTGGCCCGTCAGGTGAAGAGCCCGAGCCTCATCATCATCGGCTCGGTGGTCACTCTGGCCGACAAGCTGGACTGGTATGGGGAAGCCAACGCCATCCACGGCATCTAACCCCGCACGGCTATCAACCAATAGAGACAACAAAGCAGAGAGCGGCCATGCCGCTCTCTGCTTTTTGCATCAATGACCAAGCCGTGGCACGGCACGTCTGTTACTCGAGCCGGATGGGGCCGGTATTCTGAACATCGCTGTCATTCCAGTCGCTCTCATCGCGAATACGCGGATCCCCTTGCAAGGTGTAGAGGATGGTGCCCTGACGAAACTGCAGCGCGCCATCGGCCCGTTTCGCCTTCACCTTGACTCCGTTGACCCACACCTGCTCCTTGCCATCCACCTGAATATTGGCCACCGTGGCGCCGGTCTCGCGGTTTTTGGCGATCCACTTGCCCTGATAGGGCGAGTCCCCCTTGGCCATCGGCAGTGCGGCGGCCTTGCCCGCCGACCAGGCGTGCACGGTGCAAAAGCCGTGGGCCCGGCGATCATGCTTGATGACGTAATCCAGGGTGGGTTCGCTCGCGGGCAGGTCGAAGGTGATCCCGATGACTACCTTGCCGTTTGTGGCCGAATAGGCGGCGGGCGCCAGTGTTTTCAGGGTCGCCTTCTTGCCATTGATAAAGACGTTGCCCCCTTGTGACTTGACCCGGATGTCGGTGGGACAAGTGGCGCTGAAATTGGGCCGCGCCGCGAGGGCACTGCCGGCATGGGCGGTCATGGCCAACATGACAAGGGTCAGCAGAGCAGGTTTTTGATTCATAGTGATACGCCTTCAAGAGAAGAGAACATCGTCCGTGAGCGGTGTCGTTCCTGATGGCGGCACTCTAGCTTGACCCTCTCGGGCCACCCAGTGAAAAAAAATAAAACCGGTCCGTGGAATTATTAATAAATATAAATATTTAAAATCAATAATTTAAGTGATAACCCTGCCAGCCACCACGTATCAGACAGGCAATAAAAAAGCCGATAACCCGGTTATCGGCTCATTGCCCATGCAGAAGCGGGTGCCCGATCAGACCACCACGGCGGTGCCACTGATGCTGACCATCAGCATGCTGCCATTTTGCCCCACCACTTCGTAGTCGATATCGATGCCGACCACCGCATTGGCGCCAAGGGCAGCGGCACGCTCTTTCAGCTCATCGAAGGCGATCTCGCGGGCACGGGCCAGCTCTTTTTCATAGGCGCCAGAGCGGCCGCCGATGATGTCGCGGATCCCGGCAAAGAGATCCTTGAAAATGTTGGCGCCGAGAATGGCTTCGCCTACCACTATGCCGCGGTATTCACGAATGGTTTTGCCTTCCAGCGTGGGGGTCGTCGAGAGGATCATCTTGAACTCCTGTGAGTAGCAGAAGGGCTCAGACTACCCCAACTGCCCGAAAATCCCAACCGGGGGGTGACCTGTACGACGCCGTCCTTAAAAATCACGACGGCCAGATAAAAAAACACCGCGCACGGGGCGCGGTGTTTGTTTCAGAGGGCCATTGCCAACGGCAAGCCGTCACGGATTGTAAGAGACCACTGAGCCACTGAGGCCGGTCATCTGGGAGATCCGCCCCTGCATCCCCTGCAGTTTGGCCTTGGAGACATCCGGTCCGATAAAGACCCGGTTGAGCTGACCCTGCACCGGTGTGCGCGGCGAGGTGTGGGCAGAGTAGCCCGCCGCCCGCAGCTTGCTCACCAGCGCGTTGACGCTGTCGACGTTCTTGAAGGCGCCAAGCTGAAGGATCCAGCTACCCTGTGCCGGTGCCGCAGCAGGTGCGGTCGGCTGGGTCATCTTGCTTTCAATCAGATCGTCGAGGGACTTGATCTGACCCGCCTGCGGCTTGGCCGGTGCGGGCGCCTTGGCCACTTCAACCGGTTTGGCTGGCGTCGGCTTGGGTGCTGGCTTGGGCGGTTCGACCGGCTTTTTGGCCACCACATCCGGCTTGGGCTGTGGCTTGGGTTGGGCATTCTGTTGCGGCTGAACCGGTGCCGGTGCGGCAGGGGTTGTCGCCGGCTGCGCACCGTTGCCCTGACCGGCGAGGGTCATGGGGTCAGCCACCTCTTCCACTTGCCACTGCTGGGCCGCAGAGGCCTGTTGCTGGCTGGCCAGATGATCGGCTGGCAGGCTGCTGGCCGCCGAGACCTGCAGCGCAGGCTTGGCAGGCTCCAGCTCGGGGCGCAGCGGGATCTTGGCAAAGGCCTCCTCCTTTTGTGCCAGCTTGTGACCATCCAGCAAGTCCGGCAGGAAAATAACAACCAGGGCCACCAGGATGACGGTGCCCACCAGACGGTTTTGAAACTTCGAGGCCAAGTTGAATCCTACCTTTACGTAACTCAATATGCGATTTGGCTCCCCGCCAAAGGGCTGGGGAGCCGGGGTGTGGCCTAGACGGCGACACCCGCCAGAATGTCGGCGACAGTGTAAAACGAACCAAACACAATGACCATATCGTCCGGACTCGATGCGGCCAACGCTGCCTGATAAGCGGCGCTGACATCATCAAACTCCCTGGCAGGCCCCTTGCCCTCTCCCAACGCCGCAGCCAGTTGCGCAGAGGTGGCGGCGCGCGGGCCGGTGAGGCTGGCCAGATACCACTCGCCAATCAAGCCATCGAGTTCGGTAAGGGAGCCCGCCATGTCCTTGTCTTTGAGCATGCCGACCACGGCGCGGCGTACACCCGAGCAGGGCATCTTGCGCAATTGCGCGGCCAGATAGGCCGCCGAATGGGGGTTGTGGGCTACATCGACGATCACCAGCGGCGCACTTTGCAACTGCTGCATCCGGCCAGCCAGCCGGGCATTGGCAAGCCCGTCATGAATGGCGGACTCCGGCAGCGGCAAGCCAAGGGATTCCAGCGCCGCCAGCACGGTCACCGCGTTCATCAGTGGCAACGCCGGTTTTGGCAGATCCCGCCACTGGTTGAGGCCATGATAATCCCAACCGCTCTCGTGCTCATCGCCACGAAAATCGATACCGACCTGACGCAGGTTAGCGCCAAGACGTTGGGCTTCGCTGGCAATAGTCGCGGGCGGATTAGGCTCACCGCTGATGGCGGGCTTACCAGCGCGATAGACCCCCGCCTTCTCCACCGCCACTGCTTCGCGGGTATCACCCAGCCAGTCGCAGTGATCGAGGGCAATGGAGGTGATCATGGCGACATCGGACTCCACCACGTTGGTGGCGTCGAGCCGACCACCCAGCCCCACTTCCAGCAGCAGCACATCGGGGGCGGCGCGGCAGAAGAGCCACAAGCCGGCCAGGGTGGCGAACTCGAAGAAGGTAAGGGCAATCTCGCCGCGAGCAGCTTCCACCTCGGCAAAGGCGGCGCAGTGATCGCTGTCGGGCAGCTCTTGCCCGTTGACCCGCACCCGCTCGGTAAAGCGCAGCAGATGGGGTGAGGAGTAGACACCGACCTTGTAGCCTGCGGCCATCAGAATGCTGGCCGCCATGGCACAGCTGGAGCCCTTGCCGTTGGTACCCGCCACCGTGATCACCTTGAACGGCAGCTGGGTGAGACCCATGCGCCGGGCAACGGCACCGACCCGATCCAGCCCCATGTCAATATTGACCGGATGGATCTGCTCCAAATAAGAAAGCCAGTCGACAAGCGACCGGCTTTGGGATTGTTGCATGTTTGAACTCATCTTCACTCTTCGATGACGTGAGTATTCAGCATTTTGGCGAGCAGGCTGGCCAGACGGTTACGCATTTCGCGGCGATCGATGATGATATCGATGGCACCCTTTTCCAGCAGGAACTCGGAGCGCTGGAAGCCTTCCGGCAGTTTCTCGCGCACGGTCTGCTCGATAACGCGTGGGCCGGCAAAGCCGATCAGCGCCTTGGGCTCGCCCACGTTGATGTCACCCAGCATCGCCAGACTGGCAGAGACGCCACCCATGGTGGGGTCGGTCAGCACGGAGATATAGGGCAGGCCCGCCTTGGACAGACGATCCAGAGCAGCACTGGTCTTGGCCATCTGCATCAGGGAGAACAGCGCTTCCTGCATGCGAGCACCACCAGAGGCGGAGAAGCAAACCAGGCCACGGCCTTCCTTGATGCACTCCTCAACGGCGCGCACAAATCGGGCACCGACCACGGAGGCCATGGAGCCACCCATGAAGGAGAATTCGAACGAACAGGCGACAACCGGTACCCCTTTGAGGGTCCCTTTCATCACCACCAGCGCATCTTTCTCCGCCGTCTCTTTCTGAGCAGCAGACAAACGATCCTTATAGCGCTTGGAATCCTTGAATTTCAGTACATCCTGCGGCTCCAGCTCGGCACCGATCTCGGTACGACCCTGCTCATCGAGGAAGCTCTCGAGACGGGCGCGGGCGCTGATACGCATATGATGATCACACTTGGGGCACACTTCGAGGTTGCGCTCCAACTCTGCCCGGTAGAGCACCTGTTCACAAGCACTGCACTTGGTCCACACCCCTTCCGGAATGTTGTGACGACGGGGCGCAGTGATCTTGCTCTTGGGAAGAATCTTCTCAAGCCAGCTCATGGAATTCCTTAATGCTTTTGTGCCTGACAAAACGCATCGAGCCTAGATTGTTCAATGACTTAATAGCTCGATGGCAACAAATGACGGGTCATTAAACCACAATTTTTCGGGCGCAGTTACTAAAAACTGGTCGTACCCGGTGCCGAGTCCGGCAGCCACAGCGGGCCGAGCGGCAACTGCGGCAGAGCAAACTCGGCCGGGTAATCCACGTCGACCAAATAGAGGCCACCGGCCTTGGCGGTCGGCCCGGCCAGATTGCGATCCTTGGCAGCCAGCACCTCGGCAATCCACTCCACCGGTTTGAGCCCCTGCCCCACCAGCAGCAGGGAGCCGGTGATGTTGCGCACCATATGGTGCAGGAAGGCGTTGGCCTTGATGTCGAGCACGATGTAGGGGCCGGAGCGGCTGACACACAGATGGGTCACATTGCGCCACGGGGTGTTGGATTGGCAGGCGACGGCACGGAAGGTGCTGAAGTCGTGCTCCCCCAGCAGGCTCTGGCCCGCCTGGTGCATCAACTCCGCATCGATGGTCTCGTGGTAGTGGCTGACGCCACTGCCGAGGATCGCCGGCCGGTAGTTGTGGTTGTAGATGACATAGCGGTAGCGACGGGCGGTAGCGCTGAAGCGGGCGTGGAAGCTCTCGTCCACCTGCTTGACCCAGCGCACGGCGATATCCGGCGGCAGGTTGGAATTGAGCCCCAGGGTCCAGGCCCCTTCGGCACGGTTCGCCTCGGTATCGAAGTGGATCACCTGACCGGTCGCATGGACACCGGCATCGGTGCGTCCGGCACACTGGATGGAGACAGGATGGTTGGCAATCCGGCTCAGCGCCGTCTCCAGTTCAGCCTGCACGCTGATCACTTCACGCTGACGCTGCCAGCCGAAATACCGGCTGCCGTCATATTCAATACCTAGGGCAATTCGCATGGATAAACTTGTCTTGTTGTGAAAACGCAGTGAAAGAAACGGGGCGGATTATACGCGCTCAGCCCGAAAAGTCCCACCACGCGCGCAATTGGCCTGGATTGCGAACCTGCGCGGCCATGATCCCCCCATCGCAAATCGCCAAAAGAAGAGGGCAGCCTGCTGGCTGCCCCCGTTTTGCTGATCCCGTAATGGGAGATGCTTTAGCCCAACCGCTTGAGCAACTTCTCGGCTTCGGCACGCTGGTGATCGCTGCCCTGCTCCGCCGCCTCTTGCAGCAGCTCGCGGGCGCTATCCTTGTCGTCAATCTCGAGGTAGGCACGGGCCAGATCCAGCTTGGCACCCACACCGCCGTCATCGGCATCCACGTCAAATCCGGTGGATTCCGGCAGCACCTCGGGGAAGCCATCGAGCCCCACATCCAGCGAGAAGCCCTGATAAGGCTCCTGCTCCGGCGCGGTGGCATCCGCTTCGGCCAGCAGCTTGTCGATCTCGACGTAGCCGCTCTCTTGCGCCTGCTCACGGGGCTGGAGATCTGCCGGATGAGATTCCACCTCGGCGAACGCATCTTCGAAATCGGAGAGCGCCAGCTCGTTGGGATCCCACTCCAGATCCAGCTCAGCTTCCTTCGCCTTGACAGGCTCAAGACCGAGCTCGGCCAGCATGGCATCCGCACTCTCGTCGGTGTCCTCTGCGGCACTGAGATCAATGGCGTTATCATCTTTGCCAGCAGCAGGCTCGTCGAGGGCACTGTCGAAATCGCCGAGATCGAAGCTAGCCAGATCGTCGTCAGCGGCACCGACTTCGTCGATGGAGCTCAAATCGGGCTCGAGGTCGGCTGAGAGATCCGCATCCAGCTCGGCAAACAGGGCTGCCTGCAGCTCCTCTTCGCTCATGATCTCGTCAGCGGCCTTGGGCTTGGGATTGAACTCGCTGGCCAGATCCATGGCGGGCTCGTTGGCCAGCGCAATGGGCTCATCCAGCGAGAGATCGAGATCCGGCACCAGATCCGGGTCACGACTGGCTGGCTGGGCCGCCATCCCCTCGGGCTCGAAGCCCTGCAGCTCCATCTCGCCCTCGTCGCTGAACACCAGATCGACATCCGGCTTGGCGGCCGGCTCGTCAGGCTCCATCGGCATAAAGCCATCGGGGGTGTTGAGATCCGGCACCGGGCGCACCGGCTCGTTGTCGGTCACATCGACGCTCAGTAGATCATCAAACTCGCTCTGCTCCTGATCCATCATCATGGCGGTGGATTCGGAGAGGCTCTTCTCCTGCTCTTCCAGTTCGCGGCGGGCACGGGCACGCAGCCACAGGGTCACCAGTGCCAATACCAGCAGCACAGGCAGCAGGATGATCATGGCGAGGTTGAGCGGTGAGGAGAGCAGATCCATCAACCAGTTTTTCTCAGGCTCAGGCTCGGCTGCCACCGGCGGGACCGGTTGGGCCTTGAGCTCGGCAATCTCTTTTTGCAGCGCGGTCTGATCCTGCAGCTGGGCCTTGAGGGTCTCCACCTCTTCGGTCAGGGATTGCAGACGCAGCTTGAGCCTGTGGTTCATCTCGGTCACCTGGCCGAGCTGGGCATTGGCATCTTCCAGTGCCAGCGCCATCTCGGTAGCCGGTTTGCCCACCGGTTTATCCAGATCGGAAGGCAGAGGCGCCGGGGTGGTGCCTTCTGCAGCGCTCGGAGCAGGTGCTACCGCCTCTTTCGGCGCAGGCTCGCTCACCTTGGCCACTTCTTTGGTTTCAGCAGCCGGTTGCGGTGCCACCACCGGAGCGGGAATGGGGGCGGCTTTCGCCACTGGTAGCGGCGCAGGCGCAGCCTTCACCGACTCGGTCTTGGCGGCTTCCACCTTCGCGGGTTTGGCGGCAGCGGGTTTGGCGGTATGGGCCTGCTTGTCAGCCAGATATTTGGGGCTTAACCCCTTCCAGCTGGCGTTGTCGCTGCGGAACTTGGCGCGGGCCTGAGCATCAGTGATGACGCTCGCCTCGGCCGCGGTCGGCAGCAGAATGCGGGAACCCACCAGAATGTGGTTGATATTGCCATCGGCAAAACTGCGGGGGTTTTTCTCGTAAATCGCCACCATGGTCTGGTAGACGCTGACCCGATTGGAGGGGCGATATTTGCTCGCCAGGCTCCATAGGGTATCGGTCGGACGAACAGGGCCATAGCTACCGGCATTGGCAGTGACCTGACGCACCACCGGCTGGGCGGTTGTACGCACCGGTTGCGCGGCGGGTCTGGCGACCGGCTGCGCCAGCGGCTGGGAATTGACGGCGGGAGGTGCGGGTTCGTCAGGGCCTTTTAGCTCGACAAAAAAAGGCTCCCGCGCCGAGTCTTCAGCCTGGACGGTGCCCAGTAGACCCAATGCGAGTAGCGTTGCCAATGTTATGCGGGAATGTCCCATATTCGTTCCTTCGTATGACGGCCCTATCACATTGAAAAATCTGGATAGTTACCCCAAAACAGTCGGTTCAATATAAATCAGGCTCGCCTGGCAAGCCAGCAGTCCGACACATTTAGCACCCAACTTGACCCTGAGTGTAGGAAAAAACTTAATCAGTTGATATCGCAACAGAATCTTGAAGTGACGGAGTGCGGCATGGGTCACACCCCGGTTTGATCACAGGCCGGATGCGCAGCACTCCCTGCTGCGCATCTGTGGCATCTGACCAGCCTTACAGATAGTCGCGAACCAGCAGCTCGGCAATCTGTACACTGTTGGTTGCCGCGCCCTTACGAACGTTATCGGCCACGATCCACATATTGATACCACTTGGATGAGAAATATCCTGGCGCACCCGACCCACCAACACCTCATCCTTGCCGGTTGCGTCACGCACCGGGGTCGGATAGTCCCCTTCGTCATCAAACAGGGTCACACCCGGCGCATTGCGCAGCAGGTCCTTGACCTGTTCGGCATCGAGCGGCTGGTGCAGTTCGACGTGTACCGCCTCGGCGTGGCCGTAGAAGACCGGCACCCGCACGCAGGTGGGGTTCACGGCAATGCTGGCATCCCCTAGGATCTTCTGGGTTTCCCATACCATCTTCATCTCTTCACGGGTGTAGCCGTTGTCAGTGAAGCTGTCGATCTGCGGGATCAGGTTAAAGGCGATCTGTTGCGGATAGAGGGTCGGTTCCACCGGACGACCGTTGAGCAGATGAGCGGTCTGACCCGCCAACTCGCTGACCCCCTCTTTGCCGGAGCCTGATACGGATTGATAGGTGGCCACGTTGATGCGGGCAATGCCCACTTCGTCGTGCAGCGGCTTCAAAGCCACCAGCATCTGGATAGTGGAGCAGTTGGGGTTGGCGATGATGTTGCGATTGCGAAAATCGGCCAGCGCATCCGGGTTCACTTCCGGGATCACCAGCGGGATATCTTCGTCGTAACGGAAGCAGGAGGTGTTGTCGATGACGATGCAGCCGTGTTCGGCAGCAATCGGCGCCCACTTGGCAGAGACCTCGGCACCGGCGGAGAAGAGTGCGATCTGCACCTGGCTCCAGTCAAACTCCTCCACATCGAGGATCTCGAGGTTCTTGCCGCCAAAGCGCACGGTATCACCGGCGCTGCGGCTGGAAGCCAGCGGATAGAGGGTCGCTACCGGAAATTCGCGCTCTTCCAGGATCTCGATCATCGCCTGACCCACGGCGCCGCTGGCACCCAATACCGCTACGTTAAACTGCTGGCTCATTCTGTTCTCCTCTGATAATGCTGCAATGGCGCCGGGTGGCACCATGGTCGGCAGGCTCCCGCACGGCGAGATAACGCTGCCTGATATGGCTGAGCCGGCGCAGTAGCATCTGCGCCAGCTCAGTAAAAAAATGGGGGCGAGGTAGCCAGTACGGCTCACCCCTTTCTGTTATCTTCCAACTCTTGGTCCCCGATTCAGGGGCGTGACAGCGCAAATCCCAGCTCGCCCAGCGTCTGGTCGGCAAACGCCCCCTCCACCTGCAGGGAGGATAGTTCACGGCGTTCGGGATAGTGTTTGCGCTGCTCGTCAAAGCTGCCGGGCAGGCCGAGTCGGGCCCGGAAACGGGCATCATCACGGCGCACGTCATAGACCAGATGCACCAGCTGCTTGATCAGCGCCTGATCCGGTGCGCGGCCCGGCACCACTGCCTGCACATCGGGGGCGGGCAACAGCCGACTCAAATCCTGACGAGGCTGGCGTCCCAGCTGCTGGCAGAGCGCCTGATAGAGCATCCAGGTACCGCGGGCCTTCCCCTCCAGGCTGTAACCGGCGATATGGGGAGTGGCAATCTCGGTATGGGGCACCAGCGCAGCCAGTGGCTCGGGCTCGTTCTCCCACACATCCATCACCAGTCGCAATGGCGCATCGCCCAACTGGCGCGCCAGCAGGGCCCGGTTATCCCACACCTCGCCGCGTGAGGCGTTAATGAGGATCTGCCCGGCAGGACGGGCGGCAATCTGTTCGGCATCGAGCAGATGGTAGGTGGCATCCACTCCTTCACGGGTAATGGGCACGTGGAAACTGACGATATCGGCGCCAAGGGCGGTCTGGTAATCGACAAAGCCCGCATCGGGATTATCCCGCGCCTTGGGTGGATCGCAGCGCAGTACCCGCATGCCGAGCGCTTGGGCCTTGCCAGCCACACACTCGCCGGTATTGCCCGCGCCAATCACCGCCAGCGTCATGGCCGAGAGGTCGAGTTCGTAACGCTCCGCCAGCACCAGCAGGGCGGAGAGCACATAATCCCCCACCGAATACTTGTTGCAACCGGGAGCGCTGAAGAAGGGAATATTGCGGCTTGCCAGCAACGCCCTGTCCACATGGTCGGTGCCTATGGTGGCGGTGCCGACAAACCCGAGTTTGGGGCTGGTCGCCAGCAAATCGCCGTTGACGCGGGTGACCGAACGCACCAGCAGCACATCGGCATCCAGCAGATCGCGGGCCTGCATCTGCCGTCCGGGCAAGGCGATCACCTCGCCAAATTCGGCAAACAGCTCCACGGCATGGGGCATATTCTCATCAACGACTATCTTCATCGGGCTCTCTTTGGTCACAACCGCCACGGGGGCGCCATTCTAGCGCAAAGCCGCCCGAGATTTCAGCCTGTGATGCAATCCGGCGTGAAACGGGCCCACATTGCGCGGCAGCCGCTCGATCCGCCCGCTCAAACAGAGGATGTCGCCACAAATGTGTAAGCAGAGGTAACAAACGTGCTGCTCGGCTTTGTCCGAGCATATCACGGTGGCACAATGCCCCTCTTTTTCGCGATCGCCCATACCCACAATGCCGCCACACGCTTCGTCGCTCCCAACGTCAACCGCCTCACTCACCCGCAGCCAGGTGCTTGGCTTCACTGCCCTGTTGATCCTGCCCCTGTTACTGCTCGCCACCCTGCCCTGGCAGCCTTTTCTCACCGGCTCCCTGCAATCAGGCTGGTTATGGTGGTCATACGCCCTCACCCGCATGGTCGATATTCCCGGGATCGGGGTCAGTGGCGCCCTCTTGCTGCTGCTGACCCGCTACAAACTGAGACTGGAGTGGGCCTCCTTCATTGCGCTGGGGTGTGCACTGGCGGCCCTGCTTGCCAGCGACTGGGGGCTCAAGAGCCTGATCAAGCACCTGACCGAAGAGCCCAGACCCTATCTGCTCTGGCTGGAGAGTCAGGGGCTGATCCCGGCCATCAAGCACTTCTACGCCAGTAGCGTCGATGTGCGCAGTGAACAGGTTCACGCCGCCAGCCAGTTGCTGGCCCTGCCAGAGTGGCTCGGCCACCACTGGCAGGCCGAGGTGAACTACGCCTTCCCCTCCGGCCACAGTATCGCCGCCATCAGCCTGGCCCAGTTCTTTGGCCTTATCTGGCTGGCCCGCGCCCCCACGGGCGTCTGGCTGCTGCCACTGTGGGCATTGGGAATTGGTCTGTCGCGCATGGTAATGGGGATGCACTGGCCGGTGGATGTGCTGGCCAGCGCCCTGCTGGGGTCGCTCACGGCGCTGATTGCCGCCCGCTGGTGGCTGCACAGATATTGAATCCTGCGCCATCTTGGCGCGGTATCCTGCGTGGGATGGGAGGACAAGCCTGTGCTTTTTTGCCATAATGCCGCCTCATTTTATCCCGACCGAGATCCCATGACCGACGCAGTTCATACCCTCAAGGGCCGTTTCCGTGGTTTTTACCCCGTCGTCATCGATGTTGAAACAGCCGGGTTCAACGCCAAGACCGATGCCCTGCTCGAAATCGCGGCTTACACCCTGAAAATGGATGAGCAGGGCTGGCTCGTTCCCGATCAGGTATTCCACTTTCATGTCGAGCCCTTCGAAGGGGCCAACCTGGAAAAGGCTGCGCTGGAGTTCACCGGCATCGACCCCTACAACCCGTTGCGTGGCGCTGTCTCGGAAAAAGAGGCACTGACCGAGATCTTCAAGGGGGTCCGCAAGGGGATGAAGGAGCAGGATTGCGGCCGCGCCATCATAGTGGCCCACAACGCCACCTTTGACCACGGCTTCGTGATGGCTGCCGCCGAGCGCGCTGGCCTCAAGCGCAATCCGTTCCACCCGTTTGCCACCTTCGACACCGCAGCTCTCTCCGGATTGGCGCTGGGGCAGACCGTGCTGGCCAAAGCGTGCCAGAGCGCCCGCATCCCGTTTGACAATAAAGAGGCGCACTCTGCCCTCTATGACACCGAACGCACCACAGAGCTGTTCTGTCATATCGTTAACCGCTGGAAGAGCATGGGGGGTTGGCCGCCAGCGCATCCGGATGATGACACAACCGATGCTCCTGCCGATGATGAGGGGCAAGAATAAACGGATGAAGGCTGCCACTGGCAGCCTTCGCTTTTTGGGGAAGTGATTGATTGCATAACACACCGGAAATCGCTATCAACGTCACTATCCACCGCTGCGCACGGGATGCACGGAGACAAACAGGTCACAAACCCTCATGTTGAGCAACCTTGTGCCACATGCTGCTGCGATATGAGGGGTTTGACTGATTTTTTACTCGACATTTGTCACATTTTTCGCAAACTAACTCCCCTTCACATGACAGACAGCAATAACAAACTATAAGGAAATCAAATGAATCCAGTTGTTATCGCAGTCGGGCTGATGCTGGTGCTCAGTCTGCTGCGGATCAATGTGGTGGTCTCGCTGGCGCTGGGGGCCATTGCTGGCGGCCTGGTCGGTGGGCTGTCGTTGACCGATACCCTCACCACCTTCAGCGGTGGCCTGGGCGGTGGCGCCGAGATTGCTCTCTCCTACGCCATGCTGGGCGCCTTTGCGGTTGCCATCTCCCGCTCCGGGATCACCGACCTGCTGGCCCGCAAGGTGATCAACCAGCTGGGCAAGGATGCCAGCTCGACCCGCATCATGTGGGTCAAAACCCTGCTGCTCTCTTCCGTGCTGGCCGTGGCGATCTCCTCCCAGAACCTGATCCCGGTTCACATCGCCTTTATTCCCATCCTGATCCCGCCGCTGCTGCACGTGATGGCGCAGATGCAGATCGACCGTCGTCAGGTGGCCTGTGTCATCACCTTTGGCCTGACCGCCACCTACATGGTGCTGCCGGTCGGCTTTGGTGGCATCTTCCTCAACAACATTCTGGCCAAGAACCTGATCGATAACGGCGTGCCCATCACCACCAGCCAGATCCCGCTGGCGATGGCCATTCCGGTCGCCGGTATGGTACTGGGCCTGCTGATTGCGGTATTCATCAGCTATCGCAAACCGCGCCAGTACGATCTGGCCAAGATCCTAGATGCCGAGCCCGAAGCGATCGAGCTCAACCTCACCCACATCTGGGTGGCCCTGCTGGCCATTGGCGTAGCGCTGGGGCTGCAACTGATGACCAACAGCATCGTACTGGGTGCACTGGCCGGTTTTGTCATCTTCACCTGCGGCGGCGTTATCAAGTTTCGCGAAAGCCAGGATGCCTTCACTCAGGGGGTACGGATGATGTCGCTGATCGGCTTCATCATGATCTCCGCCGCCGGTTTTGCCGCCGTGATGAAGGCAACCCACGGGGTCGACTCTCTGGTTCAGGTGGTTGCCTCAGGCATAGGCCAGCACAAAGGCATCGCCGCCTTCCTGATGCTGCTGGTGGGTCTGCTCATCACCATGGGGATCGGTTCTTCCTTCTCCACCGTGCCCATCATCGCCACCATCTATGTGCCGCTCTGCCTGCAGCTTGGCTTCTCACCGATGGCGATCATCGCCCTGGTCGGTACCGCAGGCGCGCTGGGGGATGCGGGTTCACCGGCCTCCGACTCGACGCTGGGCCCCACCTCCGGCCTCAACGCAGATGGTCAGCACGACCATATCTGGGACAGCGTGGTGCCCACCTTTATTCACTACAACATCCCGCTGGTGATCTTCGGCTGGATTGCCGCCATGGTGCTCTGATAGCCCCTCGGGCTGCGAACTCTGCACGTCACAATGCACAACAAGAAGGCGACCAGATGGTCGCCTTCTTCATTGATGCCAACCAACTACCCAGCTCGATATGAATAATGGTTGCCAGCCAGACAACGTCTCTGAGCGGCCACCTAGTCGCCACCCCTTACAACCGCCGGAGTCAGCGGGCGCAATGCTGTCACTCCCCATCCAACCACCCGCCCAAGTGCACACGTCCCAACGCTTGCCAATACAAAGAAACGGCTGCCAGCCCAGACCTATGGCAGAACGACGGATGATACCCAACCACGTCACAACCGCCTGTCGAGTAGAAAAGGTATTCTCTCTTTCCCCGACATCCAGTTATCAAATAGTGGCCATCATGCGCTCACCCATGTAACGGCTTATGCCGATCTGGCGTTCAGTAAGAACACAGGGTAAACCGCAGGCAGAAAAAAGGCCGCTCAATGAGCGGCCTTCTTCATAACGGGATCAGCAATCAGCTTTCGCGACGCTTGCCACCGAATTTGCGATCTTTGTTGAAGCCACCTTCACGGCGCTCCCCGCTCTTGTTGAACGGACGGTCACCCTGGGGACGGCGATCCTTGTTGAAAGGACGGTCGCCACGGAACGGACGATCACCACGGGGCGGGCGGCTGCTGGTGTTGCCACCGGCAGGCACTTCGGTGTAGCGGGTGATTTGCAGCGGACGCTGGCAAACACGGGCTTTCTTGATCACTTCCAGTACATCGGCGGTCATGCCTTTCGGCAGATCGACGGTAGAGAAGTCATCAGCGATGTCGATGTTGCCGATGAAGCGGCTCTCGATGTTCGCTTCGTTGGCGATGGCGCCCACGATCTGGCCCGGCTTGACACCGTGATGGGCACCCACGTCTACGCGATAGCGCTCCATCTCCACGTCCGGGTTGTCTTTCAGCGGACGCGGCTCCAGGGACGGCATGCGACGGGCAGGACGATCGCCACGGTCACCGAAGTCACGACCACCACGGTCGTTGAAGTCACGGCGCTCGAAGCCACCACGATCGTTGCCAGCGTTCAGCAGCGGATCCGGAATGGAGTCATCCAGCAGCAGCGGTTGGTCACCCTGTACCAGCTTGGCCAGTGCGGCAGCCAGCTCCAGCGGATCGGCAGAATCCTCTTCGATCAGCTCGTTTACCAGGTTGTGGTAGATCTCGAGCTCTTCACCCATCATGGTTTCGCGGATGCGCTCTTTGAACTTGGCCAGACGATGCTGGTTGATGTCCTCGGTGCTCGGCATCTTCATCGGCTCGATGGCCTGACGGGTTGCGTGCTCGATGGCGCGCAGCATACGACGCTCGCGCGGAGCGACGAACAGGATGGCTTCGCCTTTACGACCAGCACGACCGGTACGACCGATACGGTGAACGTAAGATTCGGTGTCGTACGGAATGTCGTAGTTCACTACGTGAGTGATACGCTCAACGTCCAGACCACGGGCGACAACGTCGGTGGCGATCAGGATATCCAGCTGGCCCTGGCGCAGCTTGTCGACGGTACGCTCACGCAGTTTCTGCGGGATGTCGCCGTGTAGCGCTTCACAGGCGTGACCACGGGCGGCCAGCTTGCCAGCCAGCTCTTCGGCAGCGTTCTTGGTACGTACGAATACCAGCAGGGCTTCGTAGGATTCCACTTCCAGCAGACGGGTCATGGCGTCCAGCTTGTGCAGGCCGGTTACCTGCCAGTAGCGCTGGCGAATAGTGGTCGCGGTAGCAGTCTTGGAGGCGATCTTGATCTCTTTGGGCTGCTTCAGGTGCTTCTGGGCCACGCGACGGATCTGCTCCGGCATGGTGGCAGAGAACAGGGCAACCTGACGAGTGCTCGGGCACTGCTCCATGATCCAGTCAACGTCGTCGATGAAGCCCATACGCAGCATTTCATCAGCTTCGTCCAGTACCAGTGCTTTCAGGCCGGAGAGGTCCAGGTTCTTGCGACGGATCAGGTCCATCACGCGGCCCGGAGTACCAACGACAACCTGTGCACCACGACGCAGGGCGCGGGTCTGGGTTTCGTAGGAGGCACCGCCGTAGATGGGCAGTACGTGGAAATCAGGCATGTGGTGGGCGTAGCGTTGGCACGCTTCAGCCACTTGCAGCGCCAGTTCGCGGGTAGGCGCCAGCACCAGGATCTGGGTGTTGCGGTTACCAGCTTCCAGACGAGACAACAGAGGCAAGGCAAAAGCAGCGGTCTTCCCTGTACCGGTTTGCGCCTGCCCCAGCAGATCGTGTCCCGCCATCAGGTGGGGAATTGCTGCGGCCTGGATCGGTGACGGGCGCTCATAGCCCACGTCCTGCAGCGCTTTCAATACAGGCGCGGCCAGTCCAAGCTCACTAAAAAGGGGCAGTTGTTCGGTATCAGACATAGATTCTTCCAGATTAAGGCAGGCGGCTAACACCGCGGAATAGCAAAAAGGCGGCGATTATAGCGCCACTTTGTTCTGCTGTCTTGAAAAATGTGATAAGCCTCTCAAGACGTTGGCAATTATAGAGGGATCTGACGAGTATGGCTTGCTTATTTTGCACTCATGGTGCGTTATTGCAGATCACTCCTCGCTGGAGTCCTTGCCCCGCTTGTGTTTGAGCACCGCCATGGTCAGTCGGCTGGTGCACAATAAACGCTCACGTTCGTCCCGAATTTCAATCTGCCACACTTGGGTTGTTGCTCCCAGATGGAGCGGCGTGCAACGCCCGGTCACCACCCCTTCCCGTTTGGCCCGCAGATGGTTGGCATTTACCTCCAGCCCCACACAGTAGCTATCTGGTCCCACCGCCATGTTGGCGGCAATCGAGCCCAAGGTTTCCGCCAGCACCACAGATGCGCCGCCATGTAGCATGCCAAGGGGCTGGTGAGTGCGATGATCCACTGGCATGGTCGCTTCCAGCCAATCGGCGCCAAAAGCCCTGTAGGCGATATCGAGATGGGCCATCAGGGTGTTGCGAGAGGTGGCGTTGAGCCCCTCCAGACTCATGGGTTTACGCCAGATGGGCGCAATATCGTGACTCATTGCGAGCAGACTCCTTATGTAAGCGATGAATGCGTACCGATATGAGTGAAACGCCCTCCATCGGCAAAATGGTTCTGTTATATGAGTTGTTGGTTACCGGGTGACGTGGTAACAACGCAGCCCCGACCCGGAGCTGCGTGTTACACAATCATGCCCTTAAGCGGGATGTCACCAAGGGTAGGTAACGCCGGGCCACTCGGACCAAGGCACCTCTCGCCCCGGCAAGCGGGGGGCTGGCCACTGCCACACCCTGGCGAGCCACTCGCGCAGCTGAATCTCCAGCTCTTCATCCGTGATGGGCGCCTCGGCCACCTTCCAGAAGAAGAGCTCCACCGCTACCTCCGGCAGCACCGAGGGGTAGAGATAAACCCCGCCCCAAAATTGCGGCTCCCGATCCGGGCTCCAGAGGCCATAGGCAAAGGAGCGCTTGGCCAGAAACTCCGACTGCTGCCACTCCAGATCTCCTTCGTGCTGGCTCAGGCTGAAGTTGGCTGAGGGCCAGATATCGTTCGGGCGAAACAGCTGATGGAGCTGCTCGCGCTCGCGCAACATGGCGACAAACTCCACCACAGCCTGAGCGGGGGTGGCGGGTAACAGCAAGAAACGTGGATGCCGATAGGCCTTCGGCACCCGAAACCGCTTGGGAAACGTCAGCATCAGAGCAGCTCCAGCAGGGCTTGCAATGGATGTTTGAGCTTTTCCCCCTCCATCCGCTTGACCTGACTACGGCACGAATAGCCGGTCGCCAGACAGCGCGCTTTGGGTAGACGGGCTAGCGGGTCGGCCCAGCTCAACCCATAGATGCCCTTGGAGTTCTCCACCTGTTTGACGTCGTGACCATAGGTGCCCGCCATACCGCAACAACCCACAGAGACCGGCTGCAAACTGGCCCCGAAGCGGCCAAACAGGGTGCTCCAGTCACCGTGAGTGGAGGGCTTGGCGGTCTTCTCGGTGCAGTGGGCAAAGAGATACCAGGGCTCACTCCCCTCCTCGCTCTTGGTCTTGTCGGTTCGAGCAGGCAACTGATCTACCGGCAGCGAGAGCAGCCACTCCTGTGGCAGCAACACCTGAAAATCACCGCGAGCCGACCCCAGCGCCTTGGCATACTCGTCGCGATAGCAGAGCACCATGGCCGGATCCACCCCCACCATGGGAATGCCAAGCGCCGCCACCTTGTTGAGGAACTGGGCGCTGTTGGCAGCAGTGCGGGCAAAGGCGCGCAGGAACCCCTTGATATGCTGGGGCTTACCGTTGGGTTTAAAAGGCAGCAGGTAGGGCTGAAAGCCGAGCTTGCTGGCGAGTTTCACCAGGTCGCGCACCACGGGGGCGTCGTAATAACTGGTGAAGGGGTCCTGCACGATGAGCACTACCTGCTTGCGCTGCTCGGCGCTCATGCGCTCCAGTCCCGGCAGATCAAAATAGCGGGCGCGGTTATCGTGCAGGCTCTCGGCCAAGGTCGGCACCGAGAGCAGCGGCACATCGACCATGCCGATGCTCTTCTCGGTCGCCTTCTGTGCCCACTCTTTTTCGAGGAAGAAGTTGACCAGCTTCGGCGCCTTGGCAAGCAGCGGCGCATAGCTCTCCACCGTGCCGACGAAGTAATCCTTGGGGGCGCGCAGGTAGCGGCCATGATAAAGCTGCATAAAGCGGGCGCGAAAATCGGGCACATCCACCTTGATCGGGCACTGGCTGGTGCACGCCTTGCAGGCCAGACAGCCAGCCATCGCCTCCATCACCTCGTGGGAGAAATCATACTCGCCGCGCTGTTTGGCCCAGCTGTTGCGCACCTTGTCCACCAGCTGTTTGAAGCGCACGCCACCGGATTGCAGCGCCACCTCTTCCGCCAGCGGGTCAAAGCCCTGCTCCGCCAGCTGACGCAACCATTCACGCATCAGGCCCGCCCGCCCCTTGGGGGAGTGGCGACGATCACGGCTGATCTTGACCGAGGGGCACATGGGGGAGTCAGTCTCGAAGGTGAAGCAGAGACCGTTGCCGTTGCAATCCATGGCGCGGGTGTAGCTGGTGCGCACCGCGAGCGGGATCTGGCGGTCATACTTGCCGCGCTTGGGCCCATCCACCGACACCAGCTCGGCGCCGCTACCGTAGGGGATACAGATCTTGCCCGGGTTGATGCGGTTGGTCGGGTCGAACGCCCCCTTGACCCGCTGCAGCTCTTCCCACAGCTCGCCAAAGAAGGCGGGGCTGTATTCGGAGCGAAAGCCCTTGCCGTGCTCGCCCCACATCAGGCCGCCATATTTGGCGGTGAGCGCCACCACCTGATCGGAGATGCGGCGCAGCAGCACCTCCTGCTCCGGGTCACACAAGTCGAGCGCCGGGCGCACGTGCAGCACACCGGCATCGACGTGGCCGAACATGCCGTAGTCGAGGCCGTGGGCGTCGAGCAGGGCACGAAACTCCATGATGAAATCGGCCAGAGATTCGGGCGGCACCGCGGTATCTTCGGTAAAGGCCACCGGCTTCTTGCGACCTTCGGCATTGCCCAGCAGCCCCACCGACTTCTTGCGCATGGTGTAGATGGTCTCGATGCTCGGCAGGTGGTCACACACCTGATAGCCGATGATCCCCGCCTCGCCCTTGGCCAGCAGCGCATCGATACGGCGACAGAGCTCCGCCACCTTGGCCCTGTGTTCTGCCCCGTCGGTATCGGCAAACTCGACGATATTGAGCCCCTGCAGATCCTTGCCGGGCACATCCTGAATAAGTTCTTTCACCGAATGCCAGATGATGTCGGCGCGGGCCAGCCCGAGCACCCGGGAGTCTACCGTTTCCACCGACAGCGCCTGGGCCTGCACCATAAAGGGGGCATTGCGCAAGGCGGAGGGGAAACTGTCGTACTTGACGTTGACGAGCGTCCGGTAGCGCGGGATTGGCGTGATATTGAGTTTGGCTTCGGTGATAAAGCCGAGAGACCCTTCAGATCCGCACAGCACCCGGCTGACATCCAGCGTGTCGGTATCGGGTTGATAGAGGTGCTTGAGATCGTAGCCGGTCAGAAAGCGGTTGAGCTTGGGGAAGGTCGCCTCGATGTCGGCTCGGCGCTCCTTGCCGATGCGATAGAGGGTGCGATAGATCTCCCCTTCCCGACTCTCCAGCGCCAGCTTGTCGGCCAGTCGCTCACCGGTCAGCGGCTCGGTGGCCATGATGTCGCCATTCTCCAGCACGGCTTTGAGGCCGAGCACGTGATCCGAGGTTTTGCCGTAAACCAGCGACCCCTGCCCCGAGGCGTCGGTGTTGATCATGCCCCCTAAGGTGGCGCGATTGGAGGTGGAGAGATCCGGCGAGAAGAAGTAACCGTGGGGCTTGAGATAGGCGTTGAGCTGGTCTTTCACCACCCCGGCCTGGGCTCGCACCCACCCCTCCTCCAGATTAATTTCCATGATCTGGTTCATATAACGGGAGAGATCGACGATAATGCCGCCGCCCAATGACTGGCCATTGGTGCCTGTACCGCCACCGCGAGGGAAAAAACTCAGGGAGGCGAACGCCGGCTCTGCGGCCAGCTTGAGCATTGCTGCTATGTCGTCCGCACTGCGCGGATAGAGAACCGCCTGAGGTACTACCTGATAGACGCTGTTATCCGTCGCCATCGCCAACCGGCTTGCATAAGACTTTTCGATATCACCACGAAATGCGCTGCGCTCTAGCAACTCAAGAAACTGCAGGGTTGCGGGTGACAAACTGTCCTGGTAATCGAGTCTCGGGATCATGAATCCTTGTTCCCATCCTTTGCTTGATGCCGGCACGCCGGCGACAACGACTGGCCAGCCGCCTGTCAATGGCAGTCAGGCCAGTCCGCTCACATGTGAGCGGGCAGTATATCAGCTAGAAAACCGCTTGCGCTTGGCAATATTCACCATTTGAAAGGAGGACTTTTATGGCTCACCACAGCCATGTTATCAGTACGCTGGTCACCACCGAAAAACAGGCGCTTACCCTGTCGCTGTTCGGTTGTATCACCTTTGCCATCTTCGGCATCGGCTACGGCCTCTTCGTCGGTTCCAACGCCATCATGCTCGATGGTATCTTCACCCTGTTCAGCATGGGCATGACAGGCCTCGGTCTTGTTACCGCCTATCTCGTTACCCGCCCTTCCGATGCGCGCTTCCAGTATGGCTACGCCCACTTCGAGCCCATCACCAACGTCATCAATGGCACCATTATTCTGCTGCTCTGCCTTGGCGCTCTCTATAGCGGCATCACCACCCTGCTGGAGGGAGGACGGGAGATCGATCTCGGCCACGCTCTCATCTATGCCGCCGTCTCCACCTTCTTCTGCGCCATCATCTATCGTATCGAAGCCCAGGTCGCCGAGCAGGTAGACTCCGAGCTGGTGCGGGTCGACTCCAAGGAATGGCTGGTGGATACCCTGCTCAGCGCCACTCTGCTGATTGGCTTTGTGGTCGCCATCGGCCTCGATGCCATCGGCTACGGCCAATACAACCGCTACATAGACCCGGTGCTGGTCTCGCTGCTGGCCCTCTGCGCCACCCTCATTCCCATCAAGGTGCTCGGTCGCAACCTGCGGGAAGTGTTGAAGATCGCCCCCAAGGGGGATGTGCCACGGCAAGTCGAGCAGGAGATCGAGGCGCTGCGCCAGCGCCACGGCATCGAGTGCTACAGCCATCTGGCCAAAAGCGGTCGTCGCTTCGATCTGGAATTGAACATTCTGGTGGCGCCGGGTCAGGAGTGGCCCGTCGAACGTCAGGATGCCCTGCGTCAGGAGCTCTGGTCTCGCCTTGGCGACACCCTGGGGGATGCCTGGCTCTCGGTCTGTTTCACCCGCGAAAAGCGCTGGTTGTAACGACCGCATGGGGGAGCGTGGCACCGCCGCCTCCCCCTGTCGCATCACAACCCCATCACGCCCCACTGACACTGCTCTTGCCAAATTGGCGCCAGCCGCTATCATCAGGGCTCATTTTTCACCCGAGGTTTTATTGCCCATCATGGACAATCCCCGAAGTTGCCCTTCGTCTCTCTCTGTCAAAGCCTATCTTTTTCTGCTTAATCAGCGCCTCTGAATAACACCTTTGCCTTGCTGTTACTGCGGCCATCGTGCGCCGTGATCACTCTCTGCTCTGTCTGTTTTTATTGAGGTCATACAATGGAATTGCTGCTGGATCCCCATATCTGGATTGGTCTGTTTACCCTGATCATTCTGGAAATCGTGCTGGGGATCGACAACCTGGTCTTTATCGCCATCCTGGTGAAAAAACTGCCCCCCGCCCAACGGGACAAGGCGCGCATTATCGGCCTGTCGCTGGCCCTGCTGATGCGACTAGGACTTCTGAGCGTCATGTCATGGCTGGTCACCCTGACCACCCCGATTTTGCACCTGTGGGATCACCCCTTCTCCGGTCGGGACCTGATCCTGATGGGGGGCGGCCTGTTCCTGCTGTTCAAGGCCACCTCCGAGCTGCACGAGCGGCTGGAAGCCAAACCTCAGGATGACGGCCCTGTCGGCGCCTACGCCAGCTTCGGCGTGGTGATCGCCCAAATTCTGGTGCTCGATGCGGTCTTCTCGCTCGACTCCATCATCACCGCCGTCGGCATGGTGGAACACTTGGGTGTGATGATGGCCGCCGTGACCATCGCCATGGTGGTGATGGTGCTCGCCTCCAAGCCGCTGACCCGCTTCGTCAACGCCCACCCTACCGTGGTGGTGCTCTGTCTGAGCTTCCTGCTGATGATCGGCTTCAGCCTGGTGGCGGAAGGATTCGGCTTCCATATTCCGAAGGGCTACCTCTACGCAGCCATCGGCTTCTCGGTGCTGATCGAGTTTTTCAACCAGCTGGCCCAGCGCAGCGCCATGCGTCACGAATCCAAACAGCCCCTGCGCGAGCGCACCACCGCCGCCATCTTCAAATTGATGGGCAGCAAGGCCTATCAGGATCAGCCGGATGACGATCTGGATGCCCCGGCCGTAGCGCCGGTGAGCTTTGGCGAGGAGGAGCGCTATATGGTGACCGGCGTGCTGTCGCTGGCCGAGCGCTCCATTCGCACCATCATGACCCCGCGCTCGGAGATGGCCTGGATCGATATCAACGATTCCAGCGACGAGATCCGCGCCCTGCTGCAGCGCGAGCCCCACAGCCTGTTCCCTATCTGTGACGGGGATCTGGACGAGGTGATCGGAGTGGTCAAGGCGCGCGACCTGCTGTTTGCCTTGAACGAAGGGCAATCTTTGAGCGAACTGGCCAAGCAGAACGATCCCATTATCGTGCCGCAGACCATCAACGTGATCCGCCTGCTGGCGGAGCTGCGCAAGGCGAAGGGGAGCCTTATTCTGGTCTCCGACGAGTTTGGCGTGATCCAGGGGCTGGTCACCACCCACGATCTGCTGGAGGCCATCGTTGGCGAGCTGCCGGACGAAGACGAAACCCCGGATATCGTGCGCGATGGCGAAGGGTGGCTGATCAATGGCAGCACCAACATCCACCATGTGGAACAGGTGCTGGAGCACGAGGGGCTGGTGAGCGAGAGCGATGAATACGTGACCCTGGCGGGCATGCTGCTCTCCCACTTCGGCACTCTGCCCACCCCGGGTCAGCAGTTGCAACTGCAGCAGCTCAACTTCGAGGTGATCGAGGTGAGCGAGCGGCGCATCGAGCGGGTATGGGTGATGCCGGTCGCTGGCTAATCGAGCCGCAACGCAATCATGAGAAGAGGGCCTGCGAGCCCTCTTTTTTTATTCGCCTTTCATTTGCATGTGATGCACCGATTGCAACACCCTCTCTGCCCCGCCAGCCATCCGCCGCGACGTTCATCCGCAGTCAGTCGCGATTGCTGCATTCAGTGCAATTCAATGGTGCAATTACCCCTCTTTGTTGCAACGCTATTGGCGGCTAGAGTCACCCTCAATCCCACCATGAGGAACTCAAGATGAGCCACGATCACCTGTTTTGCCCGCAGCGACTGGGTCAGCTGCACCTTGCCAACCGCATCGTTATGCCCCCCATGACCCGCTCCCGTGCCAGTCAGCCGGGTGATGTGGCCAACGCCATGATGGCCAGCTACTACGCCCAGCGCGCCGAGGCGGGCCTGATCATCAGCGAAGGCACCCAAATCGACCCCATGGGCAAGGGCTATGCCTGGACGCCGGGGATCTACAGTGCCGAGCAGATCGCTGGCTGGAAGCTTGTGACCGATGCAGTGCATGCCAAGGGGGGCACCATCTTCGCCCAGCTCTGGCACGTGGGCCGGGTCACCCATCCCGACAACATCGGCGGCGCCCAGCCCATCTCCGCTTCAGCCCTACCCGCCGTGGGCGTCAAGGTGTTCGTCGATAACGGCAGCGATGCGCCGGGCTTTGTCGAGACCGTCACCCCGCGTGCCATGACCCAGGCCGATATCGATGCGGTAGTGGGACAGTTCCGTCAGGCGGCCCGCAACGCCATCAGCGCCGGTTTTGACGGCATCGAGCTGCACGCCGCCAACGGTTATCTGATCAACCAGTTCCTCGACTCCGAATCCAACGCCCGCACCGACAGTTATGGCGGATCGCTGGAAAACCGGCTGCGCTTTCTCAAAGAGGTGACCGAGGCGGTCAGTAGCGAAATCGGCGCCGATCGGGTTGGGGTGCGTCTTGCGCCGCTCACCACCCTCAACGGCACAGTCGATGCCAATCCGCAGGAGACCTATCTGGCGGCCGCCCGCATGCTGGGCCAGCTCAACGTGGTCTACCTGCACATTGCCGAAGCGGACTGGGACGATGCCCCCCTGATGCCAGAGAACTTCAAGCTGGGTCTGCGGGATACCTTCCCCAACACCCTGATCTACGCCGGTAAATATGATGGTGATCGCGCACGCGCCGCCCTCGAAGCGGGCTGGGCCGACATGATTGGCTTTGGTCGCCCCTTCGTTGCCAACCCGGATCTGCCGAATCGGCTGCGCCACGGCTATCCGCTGGCCCCCCACGATCCGGCCACCCTGTTTGGCGGCGGCGAGAAAGGGCTGACCGATTACCCCGTCTACCAAGCCGAGGACGCAACCGCCAACCGCTGATTGCCGATGACCAATCGGCCACGTAACGCAGGCCCCACAGGTTGGGGCCTGCCGTATTGTTGCGCATTAGCAACAGTGATATGACTGACCGAATCATTGCTGCAATGATCTCGTTGTTCTCTCCCCTCGCTTTCACAAGGAGTCATCATGAATCACACCCAAGCCTGGTGCTGGCATGCCCCCGGTGAACCGACCCAGCTTACCCTCGTCGACCTGCCCCTGGCACCGCTCGCCCCTGACGAGGTACTGGTGGCAAACCGGGTTATCGCCTTCAATCCGGTGGACTGGAAGCTGATCGAATATGGCCACTCCAACTGGCAGGATGGTCAAGTGCCCGGCGTCGATGGCATGGGCACTATCGTGGCCCTCGGTGCCAACGTCAGCCATCTGCGCCCCGGTACCCGGGTCGCCTATCACACCGATCTGCGCCACCACGGCAGCTTTGCCCGTCACACCCGGGTACCAGCCCGCGCCCTGCTGCCAGTGCCCGATGCCCTGAGTGACGAGGCGGCCGCCACCCTGCCCTGTCCCGGCCTCACCGCGTGGCAGGCGCTGGCCAAGTTGCCGCGCCTGCACGGGGAAGCGCTGCTTATCACAGGTGCCGGCAGCAGTGTCGGCCGCTTTGCAGTGCAGCTCGCCCTCAAGCAGGGGGCGCGGGTCTTTGCCAGCGCCAGCTCACGCCACCATCACTGGCTCAAACAGATCGGCGTGCAGGGGGTGGCCGATTATCGGGATCCCGACTGGCTGGTCACCTTGCAGGTGGCCAACGGCAACGAGCCGTTCGAGGGGATCATCGATCTGGTCTCCAGCCAGCAGGCAGAGAGCCTGCTGCCCGCCCTTGGCTACTACGGTCACATGGTGACTGTGCTCGGGCGCATCCCGCACAATCCGTTGCCCGCCTTTAGCCATTGCCACTCATTGCACGAGATTGCGCTTGGCGCCCAGCACCCCTTTGGCACCGACAAGCAGTGGAGCCGACTGGTGGCCGCCGGTGTCGCCATGATGGCACAGATGGCGAGCGGCGAGCTGACCCTGCCGCCGCTGGTGGTGGGCGACTTTGAGGCACTGCCGACCCTGCTTGAGCGCTTCAAGCGCGAAGGACAGGGTGAGAAGTTTCTGGTGCGAGTGGCATAACGCTGACCTTCCCTGATAACCACACCGACCATTGAAACGAAAGAGGCCCGCCAGTGATGGCGGGCCTCTCTTTATATAGTGCATGTCATCTCGACTTCATTGACTCCTGACTCAATGCAGGATCACCCCGTGAGTTGCGGCATAACTGCGGATCGCCCGGGTCAGCCGCGCCTTGTCGACCAGAGAGAGCCAGCTCGCTTCAACGGCATTGAGCGACAAGCGGCAGAGCTGACTCATGGTCGCGCCAAGGCCATCGGCCAGTGCCGCAAAGTTGGCCCCCATGTAACCACCGAAGTAAGCGGGATCGTCGGAGTTGATGGTGACGCAGAGTCCCTGCTCCAGCAGCCGCAACACATTGTGCTGGGCCATATTGCCGAACACCTTGAGCCGGGTGTTGGAGAGGGGGCATACGGTAAGCGGCAGCCGGGTGTCGGCCAGATAGCGCAGCAACTCGGGATCATCGGCCGAGCGCACTCCGTGATCAATACGGCATACCTGCAGCTCGTTGATCGCCTGCCAAATGTAGTCAGCAGGCCCCTCTTCACCTGCATGGGCCACCACCGGCAGCCCCAGCTCGCGGCATTTGGCAAAGACCCGGGCAAACTTGGTCGGCGGGTTGCCCTTTTCACCCGAATCGAGGCCGATACCGTGAATGCGTGACAGGAAGGGCTCCGCCTCCTCCAACGTAGCGAACGCCTCCTCTTCGCTCAGGTGGCGCAAAAAGCTCATGATAAGGCGCCAGCTGATGCCAAACTCCTTCTCCCCGGTCTGCAGCGCCCGCTCGATACCGCCCAGCACGGTAGCAAAGGAGATACCGCGGGCAGTGTGGGTCTGCGGGTCGAAGAAGATCTCCACATGCACCACCTTGTCGGCAGCGCAACGCTCAAGATAGGCCCAGGTGAGGTCGAAGAAATCCTGCTCGGTCACCAGCACGCTGGCACCGCGATAGTAGAGGTCGAGAAAGGATTGCAGGCAGTCAAAGTCATAGGCGGCGCGCACGCTGGCCACATCGGGCCAGGGCAACGGGATATTATTGCGGCGACCCAGCTCAAACATCAGCTCGGGTTCGAGGCTGCCCTCGATATGTAGGTGCAGCTCCAGTTTCGGCAGTCCGGCGATAAATTGCGCGGCGGTGAGGTGTTCGGGGGTGACTGGCTTGGGAATCGGGGTGTCCATAGCGACGGCTCCATCAGCAAAGTGATCCGGCGTCAGCCCCTCCACCAGACTGACCCGACGGCAGCTTTATTGTGCACCGAAGTGGCGAGACAGGGGAGACTTGTCATCAAACAGACTTATAATGGCGTCACAAAAATCATAAATGATTGAACATCTTAACGATTGGCGGCTCGCCTGCGCCCTGACAAGGAGTTTTCATGAAGAAGAACGTCATCTGCGATATCGACGGTGTCATCCTGCACAACAACGATCTCATCCCCGGTGCCGACCGTTTCGTCCATCGCCTGCTGGAGCAGGGCAGCAAGCTCTTGTTCCTTACCAACTACCCGGCCCAGACCCAGAAAGATCTGCAAAACCGCTTCCGCTCCGCCGGGATCGAAGTGCCGGAGGAGTGCTTCTATACCTCCGCCATGGGCACCGCCGACTTCCTCAAGCGTCAGGATGGCAAGAAGGCTTATGTGATCGGCGAAGGGGCGCTGACCCACGAGCTCTACAAGGCCGGTTTCACCATCACCGATATCGACCCGGACTTCGTGGTAGTGGGCGAGACCCGCAACTACAACTGGACCATGATGCAACAGGGCGCCAAGTTCGTCGATCAGGGGGCCCGCTTTATCGCCACCAACCCCGATACCCACGGCCCCATGATGCACCCGGCCTGCGGCGCCCTGTGCGCCCCCATCGAGCGGATGACAGGCAAGAAGCCGTTCTATGTCGGCAAACCGAGCGCCTGGATCATCCGTGCGGCGCTCAACCGGATGGAGGCCCACTCGGACGACACCATCATCATCGGCGACAACCTGCGCACCGACATTCTGGCGGGCTTTCAGGCCGGTCTCGAGACGGTGCTGGTGCTCTCCGGGGTGAGCAAGGTCGCCGATATCGACCGCATGCCGTTTCGCCCGAACCATATTTTCGACTCCGTGGTCGACATCGATATCGTCTAATCACCACCCAAGCGTTAAACAGGGCAGGTCTCTCCTGCCCTTGCAGGATCTGTTATGGAACCCATTCTGATCGCCGTGGCCTTTGGCTGCGGCATGCTGGTCAATCTGATTGGCCTGCCCCCCCTGCTCGGCTTTCTGGCCGCCGGTTTTATCCTCAACGGCATGGGATATGAAAATACCCCCGCCCTGAGCGAGGTGGCCGATCTCGGCGTCACCCTGCTGCTGTTCACCATCGGCCTCAAGCTCAATATCAAGACCCTGATGCGGCGCGATGTGTGGGGCACCACCAGCCTGCACCTGCTGCTCTCCACCCTGCTCTTTACCGTGGTGCTGCTGGTCTGCAAGGGAGTGGGGCTTGAACTTGCCCTCTCTCTGGACTGGAAGCTGGCGCTGCTGCTGGGCTTTGCCCTCTCCTTCTCCAGCACCGTCTTCGCGGTCAAGGTATTGGAAGATCGCAGCGACATGAACGCCCTCTACGCCCGTATCGCCATCGGCGTGCTGGTGATGCAGGATGTATTCGCAGTGGCGTTTCTGGCCTTCTCCAGCGGCAAGTGGCCCAGTATCTGGGCGCTCTGGGTACTGGGATTGCCGCTGCTGCGCCCGCTGCTGTTCAAGCTCTTGGAGCGTGCCGGGCACGGCGAGCTGCAGGTGCTGTTCGGAGTATTTCTGGCACTGGTGGTCGGGGCTGCCGGTTTTGAAGTAGTCGGCCTCAAGCCGGATCTGGGAGCCCTCATCATCGGCATGCTGCTCGCCTCTCATCCGGCTGCTGCAGGGCTTGCAAAGGCGCTCTTCAACCTCAAAGACCTCTTTCTGGTCTGCTTCTTTCTCACCATCGGCCTCAACGGCCTGCCGACCCACGACACCATGCTGCTGGCACTGGCGCTGGTGCTGGCCCTGCCGCTCAAAAGTGTCCTCTATTATCTGGTCTACAGCGGCGCTCACCTGCGGGTGCGTACCGCGCTGCTCTCGACCCTGGCGCTCACCAATTTCTCGGAGTTTGGCCTGATCGTCGCCGCCATCGCCGCCAAGGCGGGCTGGCTCTCCCACGAGTGGCTGGTGGCGGTCTCGCTGGCGCTGGCGGCGAGCTTTATGATCTCCGCCCCGCTCAATGCCCAGAGCGAGCGCATTTACCACCGCATCGGCCACTGGCTGCGGGGATTGCAGGCAAGCAACCTCCATCCGGAAGACAGGCCCATCGAGCTGGGCGATGCGGAGGTGATCATCCTCGGTATGGGGCGGATCGGTCAGGGGGCCTACTTCGAGCTGGAGAACAAGTACGGCAACGTCATCCTCGGGGTGGAGAACGACAGCGAGAAGCTGCCCACCCTGCGTGCCCAGGGGATGAACGTCATCGAGGGGGATGCCACCGATACCGACTTCTGGGACAAGGTGCTGCTCTCCAATCAGGTCAATCTGGTGCTGCTGGCCATGCCCCACCACTCGGGGAATCTCTACGCCATCGAGAAGCTGCGCAGCCACGGGTTCAACGGCAAGATCGCGGCTATCGTCCGCTTCGAGGATGATATCGCCTCCTTGCAGGAGCAGGGGGTGGATGCGGTGTTCAACGTCTACAACGAAGCGGGCAGCGGCTTTGCCCGTCATGTGATCCGCCGCTTGCAGCCGCTTTGAGTCGTCGGCCAGCAGCCCTTGGCAAGGGAATGCGCATCGTTTAAGTTATGCACAACCTCGTTTAATAAAACAAACAAACGCGGGCCGGGATGGCCCCGCGTTCCTATCTGCCGAAGCCAAGGAGGCACCATGAAGACCCTCAACGACTGGATCCTGCTCGACCGCCACGAGGCGGCCCCTACCCCGCTGATGCCTGCCCCCGAGCGCATTAAAGCGGGCAACCCGAGCCAGACGGTGTGGAACCACTACTCCGACCCCCGCCAGCAGTTTCACGTCGGCTTCTGGGCTTGCGAGCCCGGCCGCTGGGCCATCCACTACACCGAACACGAGTATTGCCAGCTGCTGGAGGGGGATGTGGTGATCCATGACAATCTGGGCGGCCAGCTGGCCCTCAAACCCGGCGATCAATTCGTCATTCCAGCCGGTTTTGTCGGAGAGTGGGAGACCCTCACCCCCTGTCGCAAGGTCTACGTCATCTTCGAACCCGCCTCGACTTGACGTTCACGTCACCCTGCCCCGTTGCAGCAGCCCTTATCCTGTTGATCCGCTTGACGCTTACGGCATGATTTTCTGCGGTTTTCCCGCTTGCAAAAGGTTTTTCCGCTAGGCATTGTGTCTGACGAGGAATGTAAATGGAATTTCGAGCCCAAACGTGGGGGGCTCATATAAAAATCAAGAGGATTACCGCCAATGTGTTCAATTTTCGGCATTCTGGATATCAAGTCCGATGCAGTAGCCCTGCGCAAATCGGCGCTGGAGATGTCCAAGCGACTGCGTCACCGCGGGCCTGACTGGTCCGGCGTCTATAGCTCCGACAAAGCCATTCTGGTGCACGAGCGTCTGGCCATCGTCGACCCTGGCAATGGCGCCCAGCCGCTCTACAACCCCGAGCGCACCCATGTGCTGGCGGTTAACGGCGAGATCTACAACCACAAAGAGCTGGAGAAAACCCTCAAGGTCGACTTCCAGTTCCAGACCAAATCCGACTGTGAAGTGCTGCTGGCGCTCTACAAGGAGAAGGGCCCGGCGTTTCTTGACGATCTCAACGGCATCTTTGCCTTCATTCTTTATGACGCCGAACAGGATGCCTACCTGATTGGTCGCGACCACATGGGGATCATCCCCCTCTATACCGGTCGCGATGAGCACGGCAATTTCTATGTCGCCTCCGAGATGAAGGCGCTGGTGCCGGTCTGCAAGAGCGTCGAAACCTTCCCGCCGGGACACTACCTGTGGAGCAAGGATGGCGAGCTCAAACAGTGGTACAAGCGCGACTGGATGGAGTACGCCGCGGTCGAGCACAATGTCAGCGACAAGGCCGAGCTAAAAGCGGCGCTGGAAGCGGCGGTCAAACGCCAGCTGATGTGTGACGTGCCTTATGGCGTGCTGCTCTCCGGCGGGCTGGACTCCTCCGTCATCTCCGCCATCACCAAGCTCTATGCGGCGCGCCGCATCGAGGACGATGGCAAGAGCGAAGCCTGGTGGCCGCAGCTGCACTCCTTCGCCGTCGGTCTGGAAGGGTCGCCGGATCTCGCCGCCGCCCGCAAGGTGGCTGATCACCTCGGCACCATCCACCACCAGATCCACTTCACCGTGCAGGAGGGTCTGGATGCCCTGCGCGACGTCATCTATCACCTCGAGACCTATGACGTCACCACCATCCGCGCCTCCACACCCATGTATCTGATGGCCCGTTACATCAAGGCGATGGGGATCAAGATGGTGCTCTCCGGCGAAGGCTCCGACGAGCTGTTTGGTGGCTACCTCTACTTCCACAAGGCGCCCAACGCCCGCGAGTTCCACGAAGAGAACGTGCGCAAGCTCGCCTCCTTGCACCTCTATGACTGCCTGCGCGCCAACAAATCGATGGCCGCCTGGGGCGTGGAAGGTCGTGTGCCCTTCCTCGACAAGGAGTTCATGGACGTGGCGATGCGCCTGCAGCCCGCCGACAAGATGTGTGGCAAAGGCAAGATCGAGAAGCACATTCTGCGCGAAGCGTTCGAAGATCTGCTGCCCCACGAAGTGGCCTGGCGCCAGAAGGAGCAGTTCTCCGATGGCGTGGGCTATTCGTGGATCGACAGCCTGAAAGCCATGGTCGAGACCGAAGTGACGGATCAGATGTTCGAAGCGGCTGCATTCCGCTTCCCCATCAACACCCCTCTCACCAAGGAGGCCTACTTCTACCGAGCCATCTTCGACGAGCACTTCCCGCTGGAAGCCGCCGCCCGCACCGTGCCCTACGGCAAGTCGGTCGCCTGCTCCACCCCCACCGCGCTGGAGTGGGATGCCAAGTTCAAGGAGATGGCCGACCCGTCCGGCCGCGCCGTGATGGACGTGCACCAGCAGGGCTACTGAGCCTGCACGCCAAACCGAGCGGATAACGTCAGATAGCAAAAAGCCCTTCACCATGGTGAAGGGCTTTTTTATGATTCAGCGCGACGTGCCGGGCCGGCAGCGCAAAAACTGCCCTCCTATACGGGCAGTGTTGAGCACCAGGACCCGACCGAATGCAATCCGTCCGCAATACGCTCATAAGTGGCCAACCAGGGTAAGGTAAAGCCAACCATTTTATGCACACTGGCCCGATGCCCCCATGACACCGCCTCATCACTGCGATGCCGGGTGTCGAGCTTCATCTTTTCCATGACCGCCAGCGCACTCATATTCAGATGACGGTAAAAACTGGCATTGAGCTGGGTCAGATGGAGCAAGGAGTAGCGCACCCGTTTGAATGTCTCGGCACATACGGGGCTCTGCTTGTGCCAGAAGGATTCCAGTGAACCTTTGGTGGTCAAGCCGTCAATGTCATAGAGTGCACGCCCCATGCAGAAGGTAGGCACATCATGCAACAGCGCAGAGAGACCGACCGTACTGTTGATGGTGATAACCCCTTTGAGCAAGGGATACAGGGTCGGCAGCGGCAGTTCATAACCGTAAAAGACCCTCCCCTCCAGGCCAAGCACTGCGATGAGTCTGTTTATCTGGGCGCGATAACTGACATAGCCCCGATCCATGGGGTGATGCTTGAACAGCAACACATCTTCGGGTTTGGCATGCTGCGCAAAGGAGTTGATCACCTGCGCAACCATCTCCTCTACCCCGCTCAAGTCAGAGTGTTCCCTGATCTGAAAATCTTCGGTCACTTGCAGTGGCACAAAGAAGATCCTCCCGGCGTACTGCGGCAACGCTTTGAGCAAAGCGCGATCCTGGCGCAAGTTGCCGTATTTCACCATGGCGCCGCAGACCCACCCCATCGCCTCCTGCACCAGATTCCAGGGGCGATGATTGACAAAATGGGGATAACGCCACTGCATCAGCGCCTTGCTGATATGGTAACGACTGGCATTCCAGGCGCGCACAGCAAAGGTCTTGCCTACCTTGAGCGAACTGTCATAAGGCTCTGGCCAGTCCAGCTCGGCAAGCTGATCACGACGCTCATACCAGGGGCTGAAGGCATTGACCCCCCCCTGTTCCAACGTGACGTAATCGGGTCTGAGATAACCCTCCTCCATTGCCCAAAATGGCAACTTCTTCAGCTTGCAGATACGGCCAGCAATCAGATGGTAGTAACGGCAATCTCCGTAGCAGACCACCGAATCGATAGCGTGATGCTTGAGCACCCGGCGGAAAAATGCATTCCAGCTCTCCGGTTTACCACAAAAGCGCAGATTTTCCCCCGCACAGGGCCAGCACTCATCCCCGCCATTGAAATGGATCTTCACCACCTGATGTCCCGCCTCGGTCAACTGGCGACTCAAGGCCTGAAAGAAAGGGCCAAGCGGTCCTTGCAGTAACAAAATCTTCATTGACGACGTATCTCAAAAACGGGGGAAGCGAAAACTCAACGGAGCCGGGCGCTGCATGAGCGTCTGGAACAAGTAACCGAGCTTGACCTGCCAGCGTTGCCAACGGCTGGCCTTTTGGGCCGATGAGTGCCCTTGCTTAGCCAGCTGGCGGATCAACTGCTCCGGGCTAATCCAGAGGCCGGTCTGCCAATCGATATAGAGTGGATAGGCAACCAGCGTCAGATAGACCAGAGCCGCCAGCGGCAGACTACGTTGACGGCGAGCAGGCGGATTGGCATCCGTGGTCAACCCCCAGCCACTGTAGAAGGGCTGGCCCCAGGTCGTCACCTTGACTCCCTGCACCAACGCCTCAAAGCCGCTGAGCGATGTCATGGTATGCAGCTCATCCACATGGGGATAAAGGCTGGTGAGGCCAATATCGAGCACCTGACTATCGACACACTCCGCCAGACAGGCCGCTGAAATCGCCCCGCCACGATTGCCCGCCACCACATCAGGATGAGGCTTGTAGAGAATATGGGCTTCGGGTTTAGCCGCCCGCACCGCCCACAGCAATTGCTCGTTACTGCGAATATGCGGGCTCCCGGTCAGAATGGAGGCATCACCATCTACCTGCCCGACCACCAAAACCATCTCACGACCGTCATCCGGCTTGGCGTAATGCTGCGGCTCGCCCACATTGTATTTGCTGACCCTGTGTTCACGTAGCAACGCAATCAGAGCGTCACCGCGCTTGACCTCCACCTCCGTCACCCGCTGGTAGTTGAGCAACTGCTCAAGCCCGCTGGGGGAACGGCTGTCGAAATAGATCCCGACCGGATCCAGTGACAGTGACGAAGGACGGCACAGGTTGGAACCCAACCCTTTCGAGCGGATAAAACCGTCTTCGACCCGTATCGCAGAAACCAGCTCGGGATAGCGGCTTCCCCACACCAGAACCTGCTCATCACCAGTCAACCGCTTGGGAGGCTTGCTAACAAAACAAAGCTCCTCGGCCAAGTGATGACAAAACGCCTGCATAAAGGCGCGCTTCCACAGCGAGAAACCGACCAGATAAAGCCTGCGCCAACGTGGAGCAGGCTTTTGCTGGCGAGCAATGATGGCAACGACCTCTTCCACTTCACAACGTTGGCCAAGCACGGGGTCAAGATAGCGCGGGTAGCAGATCAAGGCTGCAGCAACCAGCTGGGGGAGCGACACTTTTACGTTGCGCCGTTCACACTGCTTGCTGTCATGGGTCAGCCCCCAACCGGCATAAAACGGCATACCGAAGCAATAGACCGGCTTGCCAAGCAACAGGCCCTCAAAACCAAGCTGGGATGACACCGTATAGACAGCATCCACCACATTGAGCAGCGCATGGGGATGGCAGTGATCGGCCACAATCTCCACATCATCCAGGTTCAGACGGGCCAACACCCCGCGCTTCTTGCCAAGGCGAGTATCGGGATGGGTGCGCAGCAACAGGCACGCATCGGGATGATTGCGGCGGGCCTCCTCCACCATCGCCACAAAATCTGCTTCACTGGCCAGGGCGCCAGGAATGGAGAGATCCCCTGCGACCTGATCGACCAGCAGGATCCTGGGTTTGGCGCTCTGCTGCAGACGTGTGGCAAGCCCTGATGGCAAGCCGCCATAGTCCCCGACAGCAGAGAGGGCGGTCACGCTGCCGCTGGCAATCGGCTGACCGGGGGCAGTGGCATAACAGTTGTATTTGGTGACCCCGAGGCGTACCAGCTCACCAATCAGTCGTTCGGCCCGTGCCAACATCTGTGGCTCGCACGGGGTGGCAATCAACTGCTCAAGCTGGCTAGGCTGGCGGGCATCGTAATAGATCCCCACCGGATCGGCGATCAGCGAGACCGCCTTGCCCCCCCTGGCTGGATGACCGATATAACCGATAAAGCCATCTTCAAGCTGCCAATAGGGCAAACTCAGGGTCTTGGCCTGCTCCTTGATCTGGTGGGTATTAGCCTTCTGGCCCCAGCCGATCAGCACATCACCCGGCTGTACGGCATCAGGGGAAGCAAAGCGCGCCAATGGCTGTCCCAGACAGGCGCTGATTTGAGTGCTGCGGGCCAGAATGCCGCTGGATTGTGTCCATAGAGTCATGCAAATTGCTCAGATAAAAAGTTCAGCGAGATGTGGGCTTAAACATATCTCTGAAAAAGGCCCGAGGGTTGAGGTAGAGCTTGCGCAGCTTGCGCCACAGTGGCCGCTTGCGCTGCACCCCCTCTTGCCAGCGCAACAGCCCCGGATATTCGCTCACCGGATAGCCCGCCTCCTCCTGCAAACGGATCATCCACTCGCGAAAATCCGGCAGCTCCCCGCCAAGGTCGTTACAGGGCACCACGGGCCCTTTCAACGGGCCTCGCTCTGCTTCACTGCGAGCCAGCATCTGCTCAAGCAACTGATCATTGTTAGCCCGCCGCTTGTGGTAAGGGTGAGTTAGTGGGCGCGGATGCCACTGGTGAACCAGAAACCGGCCGGCAAACAGATGGGGCAGCGCATAATAACTGAAATAGCGGCGAAACCCCTGATAATCTCCCGGATGCTGTGCCTTGATATTGAGGGCATAGTCATCAGGTCGTGGCCCGATGGGGTAATGACGGGTGAGCCTGTCAATCAGTTCGAGATCTTCGCCGCCATGGCCGACAAACTGCTCGTCAAAGCCCCCCAGCTGCAAAAACCACTCGCGATTCATCAGCAAGCAACTGCTGGCCAGGGCGATTCCCTCAACCCGGTGATTTTCTCCCCGCAAAAAAGACTCCAGGCAGCCCTGAAAATCCCCATCAAAGCGCTCTGTCTCCTCCTTGGTCAGATAAAGGCAGGGGTACATTTCAAAAGACACATGACTTAAATTAGATACCAAGCTCACTCTATCCATAAGAGAAGAAGCTAGTTTTGGTGCAAAAATAAGATCTGCATCAAGTAAAAAGATATATTTACTTGAGATTGAGTTAACAGACTGATTTCTTGCTATACCGGGAGAAAAAATAGAGTGCTTAGGGGAATAAGCCCTAGTAATAACATTTACAAACGGTGGTTTATCCCAGACAACATTGCTGATAAGGAATTTTTCTATGTTGATAGATGACGAGTAAGATAAAAAACACCGTTTTAATCGAGATTGAGCATCGCTGTGTGAACCTCGCACATTTTTCGTAAAAAAAAATGGTGTTATAACACTCAAATTAGATAAGGTTTTTCCCACTGTTTTCCCCAAGAAAGTCCTCCCCATCATTTATAAGTGAAATACTTGTAGTTATCTTCCCTGAATTTTCATCTCTTACATAAAAATCCATTCCAAGAGTTTCTATTAGTTCACCATTTTCCTTTGAACGCCATCCTCTATAAGATGGGTCTCTTTCCCCTCTGTATAAACTATGTTCACTCGCACTGCTTTTTATATCAAAGGGTAAACCGTTCACATTTAATAAAAATCCACCATTAGAGTTTTTTTCAACAGATGAGTTTTCGTCGAAAATAAATCTTTGAGATGCATACTTAACTTGCCCACTACTAACGAATGAGAAAGAATCAACTATTTTTATGGATAATGGAAGATTAATAAAAATCTCTCTAACTAAGGTCTCTTCACCATCATTAATTATATTTTCACACTTTATATAAAATGAATCACCATTTTCTACAAAGTCAACTATTCTAGCTTTAGGATTTAAATTTTTATAATAATCATTACAAATAGTTTTGTCTATCGTCGAAGTAAAAAGACCACTATGTGATAATGATGAAACCAAACTAGCACGATAAGGATCTGTTCTATCGTATCTATATGAACCAGAATCAATAATAATTTCTTGAGTTTTATATCGTAGCGTTATCGAGGTATCATCAACATGTTTATGTATACGAGATCTAGAGTTACATAACAGTGAAAAATAAATATCGTCAGTCTTTATTACTGCGAACCCACTATCAAAAAAGCAAAATGAACTATTAATGGATTCTAACTTTGTTCTAATTATTGGTGAATCCCCAATAGGAGGAATACTACCATCCTGCCATATAGAATATCTTAATGCCCTATCAGAGGATATAAGAATTTCATTCATTGACTCTATCTTCAATAGATTATGACTTGAGAATGAAGAGCTATTATTTAGCAGAGCCTTTATAATTTTACTATATAGCGCATTATTAAATGAATGGTATCCTATTGTATTCTCATTACAAAAACCGTCTTTATCGTAAGCGATTGAGATTGTCCTACTCAATCTCGACAATGCAATGTTTTCAAATTTTTTTGCGTCTGGTATTGACTTAAGAAACAAATATCCATTAAGGACAGCGATATCTGCCATAACCCCATGGTTATTATTTTGATACCAGCTGTATGATGCTAACCACTCTAACCAAAAATGTATAGCAACAATCAGCGCATCGATTTTCGTTTTCTCTAGACTGTCAGCATATCTAGTAACATAATTAATAAGAGTTAATACTCTTTCACTAGCAGAATGATCTGCACTAGTTATATCTTTTAAATCATCACTAAAACATAATGAGGAGTTTAAAAAGCTATGGACTGCAGAATGAATATAATCATCTAAAAGACTATTATTTTCTGACTCTTTAATTAAAAAACCAATATAGTAAAGTGAATAGAACCACATAAAGCCAGATTCATTGAGATTGCATGAATGAGCAGACCACTCTATACCATAGTTTTTATCAATTCTAACTTTATCGGTTGCATAAGGCAAGGATACAATTAATGTATCCCCTATAATATCATATCGAAGACGGAGGTATTCGTCTTTAATATACTTTTGAGTTCTATCAGGTTTAAAATCGGCAAGATATTCATCTATTTTGACAAGCTGCATTTTCTTTTTTAAAGATAACCGCCTACTTTCTCTTTGACCATGCATATCCTTAACATAATAAATAATATCAACTTCATCACATTCCTTTATATCATAGAAAAAACAAACATTTTTATCTTTTTTATATCCAGATTCAGCACATTTTTTATCGTTTACCAACAAATAAAATGCATAGTAAAAATTATCGACTGCCGCATCAGGTGTGGATAAAGAAAAAACAATTTCAGTATCACTAACATTGAAGCTAAAATCCAATGAGTCCATCAATGCTCTGATTTTTAAAACACTCAATCGCTTTATTAATTCAGAGGCAAGATGGATATAATAATCATCTATGTAATGAAGTGGGCTCTTTCCCCAACGATGCTCGATAGACGCAATATGGAGCTCTTCAGGTGCGGTTATAAATTGTTCTTTCGGAACATCAATTGCAACTCTTTCATATATCCTATTGAAATAATTATTGACATGCTCCAAATACTGCTCAGTGTGAATACCATCAAAAGCCGAATGATCAGAGGTTCTTTTTGCCCAAGTGACTGCATTTATCACAACCTTATCCTTAAAATTGTGTTCTTTCATCAGTTGGACAAATTTCTGCCATCCGGCCTCCCATAACAAAAAACGCTCCTCAGAGAAAGGTAATATTTTACGGCCAATATCCGTATCATTTTGCGGAAAACCAGCACCAATTATCTCTGTAGATAAAGTACAACTTGAGCCATTGTTAAATATAAAAAGCGCATGCCGTTCTGATGTAAAATCAATTAAAAAAACATCAAAATCAGAACTTTCAATTTCCTTAGCAAGAGATTTCTTTAAATCACATAAAACCATTCTTTTTTGAAAATTTGATGCAATCTTATCAGACCATTCATCATTAACTTCAAGATTGTCAAACGCACTTGAAATTGCACTTCTAGCAAAGTACTTATCAACTTTATGCATATTTGCCGCATCAAAGTTAAATATATCACGACTAACACATTCACCATAGATAAAAACTTTCATTATAATTCTCAAATTTATTAACAATGACGCCAGAAGATAAAAGCAATACACATATACTGTGTCTTAATATAGTGATAGAATAACAAAGGGGCTATAAATGCTCGCTTTTAATAAGCCCATAAATGCTAAAAGCGTATAAGTTTAAACAATTAAATTCAACAATGAGAGGTTATGCCAACCCCAAAAAAATATACAGCTTTGTCATTCCATTTTTAGGTCTGACTCAATCAAAACAAAAGCAAGCACAACTATTTATTATGTCGAATAACTTTGCAACTTCTGTTGTAACTTACGACAATATTATAAAAACAACATGCTAAGAAAGCATATTAAACGATGTCAACATAGGTTATTACACACTCAATTTAATTAGCATATCCCTCACGTCATCACCTATTTCATCATGACGCAGTGCGAAATCTAGATTTGCTTTTATATAACCAATCTTGCTCCCACAATCATATCGTATACCGTCAAATTCATATGCATATATGGTCTGCTCTTTTAGTAAACACGCGATTGCATCAGTTAATTGAATTTCACCACCCGCACCACGCTGTGTACCTTCTAAAAGCTCGAAAATTCTTGGTTGCAGAATATATCGCCCAACGATCGAAAGATTGGATGGAGCTTCCTCACGAGGGGGTTTTTCTACCACACCATTAAGTTTGTAAAGACGCTCACCTATAGTAATAGGCTCAATTACACCATATTGGCTGACCTTTTCCATTGGAACGGCTTCTACGGCCACCACTGAGCTATGGCTTTCATTTGAAAGCGCAATCATGGTGTCTAGGCAGGGGGTTTTATCGCAATAGATCATGTCGTCAGCCAACAATACAGCAAAGGGTTCATTGCCTACGATCTGTTTGGCACACAATACGGCATGACCAAGACCCAGAGCTTCGGTCTGGCGAACATAAAAACAATTGACCCCTTCTGGAATGATATTCTTAACCGTATCCAGCAAGGCTTTTTTCCCCGCTTGTTCAAGCTTGTATTCCAACTCAAAGTTGCTGTCAAAGTGATCTTCAATAGCACGCTTTGTAGATGAGGTCACAAAAATAAGATCGGTGATACCTGCTGAAATAGCCTCCTCTACTGCATATTGAATCAGTGGCTTATCAACAACAGGTAACATCTCTTTTGGACATGCCTTGGTTGCCGGCAAAAAACGAGTCCCCATACCAGCAACAGGGAAAACAGCCTTTCTTATTTTATTCAAGGGCATCTTAAAATATCTCAATATTTATGAATGTCAACAGACTGTATGATAATCTTGGCACTCAATCATTAAAATAACCACATTGTTGCACACATTGAACTAATTTTTAAATGCCCATGTCATTTAACAATGAGGTGCTATATTTTAATAGATCCCCCGCTGACCATTTCGATTAAGCGGGGAATTTAATATCAAATTTAACAGTTAGTGTCATGAAATAACTCGAGCTCACGAGCGATTATCATTTCTTTATTACACTTTTTGAAAACTTGGTTTGAAGCATTTTTACTCATTTTCACAAATAAATCTGGAGAATGATAAAGTCTCTCAATGCCTGCAACCAAGTTATCTACATTTTCACCATCATCATATACAGCACACTCTTCATCGACAAACTCAGGAATAGCTGCAACAGCACTGGTAAATGGCACAAGACCTGATGACATTGCCTCATCACGTGATACTCCGTGCGAATCCCATCTCGTTGGGCAAAGAAATATTCCATATTGCTTATGAAGAGCAGATATTTCATCATGGTTCACAAAACGCCGCTCCAAGCTGACATTTTCTAGGCCAATGAGCGGTTGTAGTGTCTCATCAAAAAGTGGACCATCACCAATAATATGGAACTGCAGTTTATTAAAAAATGGTTTGTCTTTTAATTTTGTAATCACTGACACACTCAAATCATTAGCATATTGCCTTGAGGCAAATGGTCTTATCGACAATATTTTAGTTCGTTGCGCGGCAGGCTTTTCGATATAGTTAAACTTGGCCATATCTATAGGGTTGTGAATAACAGTATAACTATCTTCTGGCAAACGGAATCCAATATCTTCCATCACTTCTTCAGCAAAATAGTTAGACACGAACACCATTTTCAGGTTTGGATGCATTGGATTTAATATTCTTCGCCAAAACGCCATTCGTATTTCACTGCTTTTCTTTGCCGCTTCACGCTGCTGATCATTGGTATAATTGTAATTACGACGATACCAAGGATGAATCTCCGCACCATGCACCCAGACTATCACGTTAACATGATCAATCACTGGTTCTAATACTGACCACATATGTTCATCAAGGAAGTGAACCAATATGGTTTTATAGCCTGTGCTGGCGATAGTTTTTTGTAAAACCGCCTCACCACCAGTAATTATATCGATATTTTCAAATTCATGGTATGACACGGGTTCATCACGCTTAAATCTGAAAACATCGCATTTACAGCCCCTTTCAAGATACGATTTTACACGGCTATGCACAAACCCGTTTTTATATAAATCGCTATAACTTGGGTAATTATTAGTTAATACCAGGGTGTCTGATTTCACTAATTGTGCTGATATATTCATCGGTTTTTTATCTAAAATCAAACCACCAATGACGGCACTTCCAGATGCATATATACGCAACCCAAGCCGAACAAAACAGGTTCCTTCAGGAATATTGATAGCAACATTTCGGTTTGCTAAATTAATGGCATGTGTAATTTTTGTTTTATTGCCATCTAAAAATTGCAATACAAACTGAATGTTTAACCCTGGTGTAGTGTCAAGGTACATATGAAGCTGACCATTCACCACATTTAACTGCTCAGGTTTGTAGTCAACCTTCGCATACCAATATTCATGTTTATTATCAGGTAAAGATGAATTAAATACCAACTGGCCATGTTCAATAATAGCAGATACACTAGTTGACTTAGGTGGATTAAGTATTTCTAATATCTCACTTCCCCGCAACATCGGTAGTGCATTAATATTTACTTGATCTGGTTTTGCCTGTTCAGAAATTGAATTTATTTCTGCCAGACTATACCCATTGGCAAGGATGTTTTCTTGGAACTCTTCATACTCAAGAACCTCCTCTTTCCCTTCCATACAATAGCCAAACTCATCAACAGAGAATACACTATCGCTCATATACTTATGGGTATACAAGCAGCTAGTCCAGTCTCGAAGATTACTATCTGGAATCACCGCACCAAATGCGATACTTCTGCGGGCTGCAACATACTCAACATTCTTATAGATAGCATCACTGTGGTTTAGCTGTAATTCCCCCGCAACTATCTTATAGAATGCACCTTTGCCAATAACTCTGGCATCAGTATAACGAGTGGCAAGAAGAAGATCGGTAAGATAGTATGGGCCATAATAATCGTCGGTCACCATAGCCGAGAGCCACGTGCCCATGCACGCATCCTTCAACCTTATCTCTTCTGCTTGGCTGGCATTCACCAACGTTATATTGTCTTCCACCTCAAGTCCTGACGTATCAAGACCATTGATCGTGACTATCGTCAATGTTTTATTTTCATAATGCTGGCGGGTGAAGCTTTGGATAAGAGTCACACACTCTTCAATCGACCTCGCATACCCAATCACTGTAACCTGAGGTAGTAAAGATTCGGGCTCACAATTACTAACCTTGCTGTAAACATAAGCCAGTCGATCTTGATACGTATGCTCCATCATGACTTTCCGCAAAGCCTGCAGACGCAGCAATTTTACCTTAAGTGGGTTACCAGCAATTTTGCTTAATCGGCTAACTAGTTCTCGACCAGAATCACTGGTAAACACAAGATCACCAAACATAGCCCTAATACCACGGGAAAAGTTACTGACAGTAACAGTATTCGAGGCAAGCAGCTCAAATACCCGTCTGGCAAACATTGATTGTGACTGTTTTATCGAGTTAAGATTAATTGAATAGTAATACCCCTTGTAAGCCCGATCAATTTCGCTATAGGGTAATGTACCGACGATAAACGGCTGATATTCTGCCGGGAATTGATAATTAGGATCGTCTTTCCCATAGTTTCGGTCATAGATTTCAACAGGTTTAAAATCTGGTAGGCTCAGCAAAAAATCGCCTAAATCGCGAGTTCTTTCTGGATATTTTACATAATAAGCACCGGCGAAACAGAAGGCATCTTTTCGTTCATACTTTTCAATTGGATTGTTAACCATTGGCTGCGCAGCAAAGGGTAAGAAATATACTCGATCATGACCCAATGCTGATTTGTAACGGCTAATGCAGTCAATATCTGTGGTAAAGATATAATCAAAAAGCTTGGCGGTATTAAGGAAAGTCTCGAAATGGACAGGATCTTCTTTATTCCAGAATATCGTAGGCACTTTATTTTTTCGGCACCAAGCAGCAATGTTAACCACTTCTTGGCTCATATGACCGACTTTACTCCCCCACAAATCATTTTTGCCACGCCAGGCGGACTCAATGAAAAGCAATTCAGGCTGGAATGTGGTTAACTCTTGCTCCCAGTGTTGTGGTGTCAGTTGCAGCAAATTGCATTCCGGCTCATAGGACAGAAAGGTAAATTCGTCCATAATGCTGGCAACTTTCAATTGTTTTAATGCTTTTGCCAAGCCATCCTTTGTATCAATAACTAACGACTCAATCGCGCTCTCCAGATGAAGTATCTCTGTTCGATTGGTAAACCCAGCCGCCTCAGTTGGCTGATAAGAGAGCAGTTGCTGAGCCGGCATTGTCATACGTCTTTCTGCTGCCAGACGCCTTATTTGCCACAGCTTCGCTGGTAGAGTGAGGAAATTCTTCCAACTTTTAGTTGAAAAAATAAGGGTATGGCCCAACTGGTAGGAGAGTGTGTTCTTAAGTTTGGCCGCTCTTATCTTATGTTGTGATAGCTCGGCTTCTTTATGATGCAGCTCATGACGAAGATCATGCAGAGCCAAGCGAGCGCGCAGAAACTCCATCTTCAGATGATCTTGTTCAGATTGCAAAGATTGAGTCACTGCCTGATTGACACTGAGAATGCTATCCTTGTCACCCACTACCGTTTTTAACTCGGTAAGATCATTACTTAATGCGGCAATATGCTCCTTTTCAAGGTTTATTTCACTCAAAGCAGTTTCATATTTAGTACTAATTGACTTTAACTCTTCATTGTACTCTCTATTTTTCTGGGTGACATTTCTATATTTTAAACGAGCTGAGTTGAGTTCAGCCTCAACTAGTTTTTTCTCATTTGCTAGTATATCTTTTTCTTTTTTCAACTCACGCTCTATGAGTTCCCTTTCTTTAATGAGCGCCTCTATCTCTTTATTTAACTTAGTTTCAAGCAATTTTTTCTCTTTCGCAAGAGCCTCTTTTTCCTGAGTTAACCGAGCTTCAATTAATGATTTTTCTTTGGCAAGAGTCTCCTTCTCTATATTATATAACTGTGCATCAAGTTCTATTTTTGACAGCAATTCAGCCTTAGTCTGCACTTGTGCCTTCTTTTTTTTAGCTCTATTAATTCTTTGTTTTTTCATAATTTTTTCACATGGGCCATGATAATTATCATGGCCCATTTTTGATAGAAGATTAGATAGCGTTAACGAAGTCAAATATTTGGTTACTAGCGATATCGCTGCGATTCAAACCAACAAATTGCTTGTGCTTGACCAAAATAATCATTACATCCGCTTGTTGTAATGCATCTGACAATGATGCCAACTTGACGTTATTACGATTTTCCAGCGCAGCGGGCAGGGCTTCAATATTTGGCTCAACCGCCAAAATTTTATAAGCCGGGTTATTTGCCAGGGTCTTGGTGATATCCAGTGCCGGGCTTTCACGCAGATCGTCGATATCCGGTTTGAAGGCCAGACCCAGACAGGCAATTTTCGGGTTGCTCAGACCGGCCACCGCTTTTTCTACCTGCTCCACCACATAGTGCGGCTTGTAGTCGTTGACCAGGCGAGCCTGGTGGATGATTTTGGCAGTGTCAGGATTCTGGTTGACGATAAACCAGGGGTCAACGGCGATGCAGTGACCACCCACGCCACAACCCGGCTGCAGGATATTGACCCGCGGGTGACGGTTGGCAAGGGAGATCAGCTCCCACACATTGATGCCCTGCTGGTCACAGATCAGTGACAGTTCATTGGCAAAGGCGATATTGACATCACGGAAGGCGTTTTCGGTCAGCTTGCTCATCTCGGCGGTGCGTGCTTCGGTGGCAATGCATTCACCCTTCTTGACAAACATCTTGTAGACCTGAGTGGCGGCTTCGGTACTGGCCTTGTCCATGCCACCGATGATGCGATCGTTCTCCACCAGCTCGCGGATCACCTGACCGGGCAACACGCGCTCCGGGCAGTGGGCAACAAAGATGTCAGGGGTCTGGCCTTCTGCCACTGTGTGCGGGAAGGTCAGATCGCTGCGCTCTTCGGCCAGCCATTTGGCCATCTGTTCGGTGGCCCCCACCGGAGAAGTGGACTCCAGTACCACCAGATTGCCTTTCTCCAGCATGGGCGCCAGGGCACGGGAAGCACTCTCGATATATTTCAGATCCGGTTCGTGATCTTCACCCTTGAACGGGGTCGGCACAGCAATCAGGAAGGCATCCGCCTTCTGCGGGCTGGTGTGTGCGCTCAGGTGGCCATCCTGTACCGCCTGCTTGACCAGATCTTCCAGGCCCGGTTCCACGATATGGATCTTGCCCTGATTGATGGTGTCTACCGCATGCTGGTTGACATCGACACCGATAACCCGAATGCCGTTGCTGGCGATGACTGCTGCTGTTGGCAAACCGATATAACCCAGACCAACCACGGAGATGGTTTCGAATTTCATTATTTTGTGCTCTCAAAAGTAAAACTGAGGGCAATATGCCCCCAAGGACAGTTATGTAATCTGTAAATCAGGCCACTTGCAGGCTGCTGTCAATCTGCTGGCCGAGGGCGCCGCTCAAGCCAATGACGGCCTCAACGATGCGTTGACTGGTTCTGCCATCCCCATAGGGGTTGTTGGCATGGCTCATCACCTGGTAGGCCAGCTCGTCATCCAGCAGGCGAACGGTTTCTGCAACGATAGTCTCGTCACAGGTCCCCACCAGACGAACTGTTCCGGCCTTGACTGCAGCAGGACGCTCTGTGGTGTCTCGCATGCACAGCACCGGTTTGCCCAGGGTGGGCGCCTCTTCCTGAATACCGCCAGAGTCGGTCAGGATCAGGTAGCTCTGCTTCATCAGATAGACGAACGGCAGGTAATCTTGCGGCTCGATCAGATGCACATTGTCGAGCCCCTTGAGGTTGCGGTTGACCGGCTCTTGTACGTTGGGGTTGAGGTGAACCGGATAGACGATTTGCACATCATCCCGCTGGGCCAGCACGGAGAGCGCCTTGCAGATCCGCTCAAAGCCATCGCCGTGATTCTCGCGGCGATGACCGGTGACCAGGATCAGCTTCTTGCTCTTGTCGAGGAAAGGGAAGCGCGCGGCCAGTTCAGCCTTCATGCCAAGGTTTTTATCAATGCGTTGGGAAACCTCAATCAAGGCGTCGATCACCGAGTTACCGGTGACGAAGATGGTCTCCGGTGCGATGTTCTCCATGATGAGGTTTTTCAGCGAGCTGATAGTCGGGGTGTAGTGTTGATCGGCGATGCCGCCAGTCAAACGACGCATCCCCTCTTCCGGCCAGGGAGAGTAGATGTTGCCGGTGCGCAGCCCTGCTTCAACATGGCCAACTGCGATACGGTGGTAGTAGGCGGCCAGTGTCGCCGCAAACGACGTAGCCGTGTCACCATGCACCAGAATGCGGTCCGGTTTGAACTCGGCAAAAACGGGTTTGAGCCCCTGCAAGATGGCGGTCGTGACATCGGTCAGATCCTGGCCCGGCTTCATGATGTTGAGATCATATTCCGGCTCAATTTCGAACAGGTTGAGAACCTGATCCAGCATCTCCCGGTGTTGCCCGGTAACACAAACCCTGACGTCAACCTTGCGATTGGCCTGGAAAGCCTTGACGATAGGGGCCATCTTGATGGCTTCCGGTCTGGTACCAAAAACGATCAATACTCGCTGCGCCTTAATTGGCATAATAATCACTCCCGTGTGAGCTAATTGGTTTTATCTATCCGAAATTAACTAATAAAGACTGAGTTCACTGTTGAGCTGTGTCAGCCTGTGTTGCCAGGTGTGTTGGGCCAGCACGATTTCCATCGCGTTTTGACCCAATTCGTCTCTTAGTCGAACATTATTTTGTAATTGTTCACACCATTCGCGCGCCGCAGCACCATCCTGCACTGCGACAATGCTCTTGCCAAAAATGTTATCCATGGCGATCGAAGGCGTACTGATAATAGGGCAGCCAGCAGCGGCCAATTCAAACACCCGACGGGATAGCATTGTTGAAGATTGACTAATCGTATTGAAGTTTAAGTATATTTGATATTGCTGATATGCCTTGGCAACCGACATTTGAGTGATCGCAGGTTTACAGTAAGGTTGTAGTTGCTCAGGATAGCTGCAGCCATTTCCTTTCTGCCAAAACCGGTCAAAAATAATCAGATTCTTATCTCGCAATGCCAGAAGAATATCCTCCTGAACCCTGCTTCGCTCAGCCAGCTCGTTACCATAATAGCCACCCAGAAATGCGACCTCCTGACCCCGCACTCCCTTCTCTGCAGGTTGATACCAGCGTGGCTGGGCAGCAAACATCAGCACACCGACATGCTGAAAACGCTGATGGGGGAGCGCATGATAGCGCTCCAGTGAGCCGGAGTCCGTGGTGTAGACTACATCAAACAACGCGGCCGCATCAGCAAAGCGTTCGAAGTGAAACGGATCTTCTTTGTTCCAGAAAATTGTTGTGATTTTCCGTTTTTGGCAGAATTCCAGCAACCTCCGCAGCTCTGGTTTATTGGGCGAACTATGGGCATAACTGGCTATTTTCCCTTTCCAGCTATCCTTATAACCACGCCAGGCTGACTCGACAAATAAAAAGTCAGGTTTGTAAAATCTTAACTTCCATTGCCAATCTATCGGTGTTATTTGAATTAAATCTGCGTCTGGAGCCAAACTGAATGTAGTAAACTGGTCGGCCACTAAAGCAATACATGGTCGTTTATTATTGCCCAAAGAAATTGATCCACATATATAATCCAGTAAAAATCATAACCACCTATTATCTACATAGCGTGGAATATGAACAGCACACTGGTTTTTATCAAAAAACCAATAAATTTTTATAAAATAGTCACTTGGCTATATTCTGACAGGCAGACCTCATTCCTCAAGGTTATCTCTTTGGCAGATGATATTCTCATCTGCCAAGAATACAGATCTGACCTATCTTGCATCACCCTATCAATCCTGGTGTTCACGCAAGGTCGCCAGCCCCATAACAATCAGGCCATAGAAGAGGCAAAGCAGAACACCAATTGTGACCAGGTTATACAAGCGGCGTGGGTATTCGGCTTCTTCCGCCAAGGTTGGCTTCGTCACGACCAGCAGGTGTTTCAGCTTGCGATATGCCTCTACGCGAGCTTGCTCCAGACTGATAAGGCCCGTCTTGTAGAGATCAGCAGCCAGAGTGGCCTGGGTTTTCAGATCCATATATTGGGCAGTGATTTCGTTCATCGCCTCAGGCGCCACCTGATTGCTCGCATTTGTGCCATTTGTGGTCAATTTGGCCTTTTCCTGCAACAGTTGCTTGCCAAGGGCATTGATCCTTGCCTGTACCGATACCACCGCAGGGGCACTCTCTTTCATATAACTGTGCAACTGCTTGAGTTCTGCCTGCTGGCGAACAAGCTCGGCTTCAATTTCACTAACCACACCAAGACGTGCAGTGCTGGTCGATTCCGGGCTGATCAGCTGATGGCTATTTTGAAACGCCAGCACCCTGGCTTTCTCTGCCTGCAAGCGTTGATGAGAACGGTTGACCTCTTGCTCGACAAAGGCGAGCTGATCCATGGCGACCTGATGGCCCAGCTTGTTGATAAAGCCTTCCGCTTCTTTCAGCATCATGCTCACTACCTGCTGGCCATATACGGGATCAAAAGCCTGCAGTTCGATGGTTAATACCCCGGAGAGTTCATCAAGACGCAAGGTCAAGTGGTCACGGTAATATTCAAGAAACTCTTCGCGGGTCGCCTCCCCCGATAAACGGGAGAAGAAGTCGGCATTATGGCTTTGGTAGTGCGCTTTAAGCGCCAATTCGCGATCCAGCTTGGCCAACAGATCCCAGGAGCGAAGGTACTCTTGTACCAGCAATACGTCCTGATGATTGCTACCACCCAGCCCCAGCATAGACAGAGCATCGGGCAACATTTTGATTTGATCTGCCTGCTTGATAATAATGTCACTTCGGCTGACATAACGGTCTGAAGCAATCCCGCCAAAATAGATCGATGCCATGGTAAAGCAGGCTACAACCCACAAAAAGCTGCCCAGTTTCAGACTCTGTTGCCAAGACCTGTGGGCAATTTTATAACCGTTGGAATCAATGAAGAAACGCTTCGGCTCTTTGCCAAGTTTGCGAAGCTTCCGCACGAAGCGTGATGGCTTTTCTGTTCTGATAGGTTGTGTCATGTTTAATTGTGCTTATTATAGATTTTGATAAATACGGATCGCATCGTCGATATTGTCAAATACCTCCAATCGGCTATTTCGTAATAAAATACCCATATCACACTGCTGACGCAGGTTTTTCATATCGTGCGACACCATAATAAGGCTGGCAGTTTCACGTTTCTGGTTAAATACATCGATACACTTCTGCTTAAAACGCGCATCCCCCACCGAGGTGATTTCGTCAGTCAGATAGATATCGAAATCAAACGCCATGCTAACTGCAAAGGAAAATTTGGAACGCATACCACTGGAGTATCCCTTGATTGGCAGCTCGAAATGCTGACCTATTTCCGAGAACTCCTTGACCCACTCCTCAACAGCAGCCGTCTCGCGCACCCCATGAATGCGGCAAACAAAACGGGTATTTTCACGCCCCGTCATGCTGCCCTGAAAACCTCCCCCCAGTGCCAGTGGCCAGGATACCCGGCAATGCCGGCTCACCTTGCCTCGGTTGGGCATATCCATACCCCCGAGTAGCCGTAACAACGTTGACTTACCTGCCCCATTAACGCCCAGAATACCGATATTGCGATCTCGAGGCAGGGTGAGCGAGACATCGCGCAGCACATAGTTGCGACCAAATTTGGTCGGGTAATACTTGGTAACAGAGTCAAGAACAATCATCGAGTTTCACTTTAACTGGCGATAAGGCGGCGATGGCTCAACCGATAGCAACTCATGGCAAAGGTGAGCAGTATCAGGGTGACAGCGCCCAGATAGCTCGAGCTGACATAGGGGCTACTGTAGCCAGCAATCCAGCCACTGCGAATAAGCTCGAGGGCATGCACCAGCGGATTCCATAAAAACCAGTGCCGATATTGGGCTGGAATGGTGGCAAGCGAGAACATGACACATGAGATAAACATCAGCGGCATCATCAGCAGATTGAGGAATTTGTCGGCCTCTTGCACCAAATTACAGATCACGCAAAAGACAATACCGAGGGAAAACGAGAACACCATCAACAGCAGATAGACAAGGATAACCTGCAGCGGATCGGCAGGAATCGCATCAAAGCCCAGCCAGAGTAACCCCAGCACCAATATCCCCCCCACCATCATCCCGACCATGGTTTCGAGCATAAAACGGGCAATAAAGGTAGAAAATGGGGTGACCTGACGGTAACAGAACAACCCCATATTGGCGCTGACCGCAGATTGCAGCTTGCTAACCACATTTTTAAAAAAGATAAAAGGCAGATAACCAGCGGTGATAAAGAGTGGTGCAGGTGCTCCGCCAAATCCGCTATGCCCGCGCAAGCCGAAAATCAGGCTAAAGGCACCGATCATCAGTAGAGGATCCAGTAGTGCCCAGGCATACCCCAGGCGATAGCTGCCAAAACGGGTTTTCAACTCGCGGATAAGCAAGCCAAAAACGACATCGCGCAATACCTGCAAAGATGTGCGGGGCGTTTGATTGAGAATGGGTTTATGCATTGACGTACTTTATGGTGTGACAGGCTTGCCTGACGGCAAGCCTGTCTGGTGCGAAGGTTGAGGATTATTTAATCGCTACGTTAGCAGCCACTGCGATCTGATAGATGATTTGAGTTATATCTTTGACCGATTGCATGGTTTTGTTATCGACCTTGGGCAGCACCAGGATCTGATCTCCCGGCTGAACACTCCCCTGATCTTTAAACTCTACCAGCCCGTTGGCATGAACCACAGCAATCCGCTTGTCATTGGCTCGTTCAGTGAATCCACCGGCCCATGCCACATAGTCATCAAGGTTGGCTTTCTCGTTGTAGACCACGGCTTGCGGCATCAACACTTCCCCACCGACCTGGATAAGATCCGTTTTGTTGGGAATGACTATCTGATCGCCCTGTTCCAGCTGAATATTGGCAATGACGCCACGGTCGGCCACTACCACCTTGCCCAGCGGCTGGATCTTGCGCGCTTTCTCGACAAACTGCATTACCAGTTCAGCCTCTTTGGCTCGAATCGTGGCTTCCCCATCCGAACTTGCAGGAGCGGTGAACACACTACGTTCCAGTCGATTGAGCGACTCATCCAGCATCTCTTTTTGCCGCGCCGCCACACTCTTGCGCATCAGATAGATCGATTGGTAATCGGCAAGCTGAGGATCAATAGGGATGTGGTTGAGCAGGTCGTGCAACTTGGTCTGCTTGCGCACGGTAAAGTAAGAGGGACCCATATAGCTGCCCGAGACCTGCACATCATATACCTGTGCATGCATGTCATCGTTGAACAGCACTTTGTCACCATCTTTGAGCTGGATGTTGGCAAAGTCTTTATATGGCAGATAGACAGAGAAGGGGCCATTGGCACGATCGCCAATCACACCAACGTGACTCACTTTGGCCAACGGCAGCGCATAGTTGATGAGTTCCGCCCCCAGGGTGTTGCGCTGGGTCAATTCAAATCGGAATGGATTACGGACCTTGCCCGCCACATTGATCATCGGACCTTGCGGTTCCACCAGGATCACGTCCTGATCCTTGAAGGAGAGAATGGGCATTTTGCCCTGGCGCATAAATTCATAAAGGTCGACCTGCTGGATCACCCGATTCTGACGCAGCACCTTGATCTGGCGGTAGCTGCCCCGCTCGGAGTCAATCCCGCCAGCTCGTTTGAGGAAATAGAGCACGCTGTCTGACGATTGACCGGCATATTGACCAGGACGGATGACTGGGCCGGTGACATAAACACTAACAGGGGTCGTGGTAAGCAAATTGACGTAAACATTGACATTGTTGGTGAATACATCACCAATGCGGCTGGTTACCAGCCCGTTAACCTGACTGGCCGGCACATTTTTGACATTGATGGGGCCCACATCAGGGATGAAGATATTACCCTGATTATCCACCGTCACCACATTGGAAAAATTGACTGCTCCCCAAATCCAGATATTGAGTTTGTCGCCAGCGGCAATCAAGTAATTGTCATTCAAGCCATCACTGCGCTCGGTTTCATAGCCACCTGCAAACAGGTTGGCACCGTAAGGAGGAGGCAATCCAGCTTCTGCTTGCGGCAACAATTTGCGTACATCAGCCTCCCCTGGCAACAACATTCCTTGCCGGTTCTGTTGGGCAAAGGTGCCGGTGGTCGAGTCGGTATTGGCTTGGCCACCTTGTGCAGAATGCAACCCTTTGTTGTTTGCCAGTTGATAGCCAAATGTCTGACCATCTGATTGAGCCAGATTGGGGGCACTGGCAGAGAGTACGGGGAAAGATGCAGTGATCAACCACAACATCAAACTCAAACGGCTACTTTTAATCTTCAAAACCTAACCCTTTCGCGTTGTTACCTGGCAAACAGATTGCCCAAAGATGCCTGATCCAATTGAGGAACCTGGTACCACTGCTCAGCACTCTTGCAAGCTGCACTGCGTTGCTGGTGCCCTTGCTGCTGACTGTAAATCAGCTCGACACACTCACGCCCAAGCGCCGAGACATAACGCTTCCCGAGCGTAAATGTGGTGTCGTGATGGGTGAACGCCGAGCCCTGAGGCAGCGTATTGAGCGCCTGTTGTACAGCGCTTGGCATAACTGGCTGTGCATTCATATCAACCGGGTTAACCAAGGGACGAGATGCCTCGACCTGCTTGGGTTGGTATGCGCAGCCACCGATCTGAATGGCGAAGATGACCGCCAGGAACGGAGTGACATTGTTCATGTATCAAGATTTTCCATTAGTTCGTATTGCGAGATGCGCAATAGTGTTCCGTAAATGCTTGGCGGAAGCGAGCTTTTGAGGAAATGAAACAAGAGAGGCAATCGCATTTCGCTCAGTTAGACCGAGATGACGCTCTGATTGGCAAGTTGAATTTGCCGCATACGATGCCTGTGTACGGGAGGCTTGGCTTAACTTGCGGCAACGAGCGCGAAGAAAAGCAAAGAGCAAGCAACGAACCCATGGTTTCCATGAAAATATGCATGGCTACCGCACGACAATTGCCACTAACGTGAATAGACATAGCTACCGCACGGCAATGACACCTTCCCGGACAAAAAGCAGGCAAATTGAATGAGAAAAATAAAACGGGGGGTAACAGCGAGCAGCGCCGGTTAAAAAAACAGCGACATAGATTGCGTAGTAAATATCCAACCCGTGCATTAAGCGTCATTATGTGACGCAAATCATGCTTGTATTTATTTTCGGCGCATCCTATCAATCAGTTGCGACTGAGTCAAGACTCAATAAGCCCTCAGTACAGATGTGCATAACGCATCAAATTAACTCATTGTTATAAAAAGATTTATGTTCTTACACCCACATTGGTGACGGCTGAAAATGAATTATGTAATGATTTGTGACGATACATCATTTGGTTTAGAGAGTTCTTGTTTAGACTATTTATATATTATTTAATCCATTTTTGAGAGCCAGATCACTTGCAATAACAAAAGAAAAAATGTAGGTGCTTTTCATTGGGGAATGGTAACACCATGAATACCTTTCAGATATACAAGTTAATCAAATGGCTAGTTTAATGAAGTTAAACGCCTTAGTTAGACCTCAGGTCTTCACAAAACTAGGTTGCTCAATTAACGAACAAAAAGAGCACTACATCGAATATCCCCCCTACAGAAGAGAGATCACAACTAGACCATTAATTAGACAATATGTTTTTTTTTAGTTTTCTATCACGAATTGACAATGCTCTTGAACGTTGTCTATGCCTTAGATGTGTCCGATTGAATCGGTACCACAGGGTCACAACGACATAGGAGGGGGCATGGACGCTAACACTCTTTCAAGGATCGGCCTTCTGGCAGCACTGTTTACCAGCCCTGCAGCAATGGCCAATAACAATATTTTTACCCTGCAACTGGGCAAGGCGTTCAGCGACGAAAAGTTTGACATTAAAATCGCCGACGCCAAGTTCCACCACATGTTTTGGCGTTGGGGAGACTCAGGCTGCCAATTTGGGCTGGGGGTACGTGGCGGTACGCTCAAGGTAGAAGATGAAGAGACCGCCAGACTGGGGGGCGGCGCCCGTATCGAATGCCAATGGGGTAACTGGGTGACCTGGCTCCCCGGCGAAATGGTCTGGCTCGATCAGTACCAATTTGGCACTCGCGGCCACGGCTATAAGGATTACGGCGGCCCCTTCCAGTTCGCCCTGGGTATCGGCCTCGGTTACGCCATCACCAAGAATTGGCTGATCGGCTATCAGTATGAGCACATGTCCAACGCTAATATGTATGACAAGAATCCGGGGCTGGACAGCCATACCCTCCATATCGAGTACCGTTTTTAGCCAGATAGGCTTCGTCGTGACCATCTGAACACTCTCTGCAAAAAAGCCTTCACTTCCGTGAAGGCTTTCCGTTATGTAGTCCTCTGATAGCCGGGGTGACAGTGAGAAGATCACCATACTCAGAAAATTGATGGCGAGACGCTCTGCCGCTTCACCACATCATGGGGGCGGCAATCAGTCCTTTTTCGCCTTGTTGGCGAAGAAGATATCGGCCTGAATATCCTGGGTGCGCACCGTGAAGATCTGGTTGGTCAGATCTTCGGTCAGCGTTTCGGCCTCCTGCATCACCCGCAGATTGAAATCGTTGAGCATGCTGTTGGCGGCGGCCTTGTCGGTTTTGACCGTTTTCAGGTAGCTGGCTTCCATCTCTTTCTGCTCTTTGGCGATCTTCGCCTCCCAGCTCTGGTACGCCTGCTTCACCATGGGGGCCAATTTGGGGTAATCGGTCATCACCAGGGTCTGCAGCTTGCGATATTTCCAGTAGATGGAGTCGCTGTCGGCCTTGTCGCTACCCATGGCATAGTGGGCCGGATAGTCTTCCAGACTGCTGTAGTAGGGAACGAAGGCGGTCAAATCCGCCATGCCGAGGCCCACATAGGTCACCTCCCCCACCTCACGCGGCATCCAGGGGCGTACCTGCATCACGTGGGACTCGTAGGTGCGAAACACGCTGACGGGGCGCCACGGCTCCTGACCGTTCAACCCCTTGCTGTAGGGATCGTGCTCGGTCCCGTCATAGTGATTGCGCAGCACCGCCTTGACCTCCTCCAGCGTCATCTTCTTCTCGGGGGAGAGAGTGACTGGGAACTGGCGACCGGCATCAACCGCCTGCTTGAGCGAGGGGTTGAACATCTGCTGGATGGTCCAGACCCGCGGATCGTTATAGGTGCGATCCCGCTCGTCATCGCGGGTATAGGCTTTCGAGAAGTTGAACACCCCCTCCTTTTGCGGATGGTAGAGCCCCTTCTCGGTGGCAAATTCAATCAGATTTTTCGAGCCCATCATGTCGGCACTGGCCGGATCGTACTGCTGCAGGCGGCCCTGATTGCCGGTGGCAAAATAGTGATTTTTCGGCAGACGCTGCGCCATCCAGTGGTGGCCGGTGGCGGTCTCCAGATACCAGAGCTCGTTATCATCCACCACGGCGACGCCAAATCCCTCTCCCGCGCCTATGGTCTCGATGATGTTGCCAAGCAAGGCGATCGCCTCGCGGGCCGATGTAGATCGGGAGAGCAGCACATCGGGAATGTCATCCTCGGTGATCCCCTTGTCTTCCACATAGGGGTCAAAGGCAAGCGCTTCGGGTGAGGCAAAAATGGACTCGGTGCCGCTCACTCCTACTCCCTTCTCATTGAACCCGGTGGCGCCGTGCAGCTGGGTCTTCCAGTTCGGTACCGTGGTATAGCGCAGGGAGTTTTTCGGCAAGGGATAGCGGAAATCATTAGCACCGTTGTGAGCTTTGGAGCTGTGCATACCGCTCTGCCCCTGCTTGGCCGGATGGATCACGAAATGCTGGGCTTTCAGGGCATCGCTGTCGGCGCTGCGGGCCACCATCATGGAGCCATCGGCGCTGGCTTCACTGCCGACCAGCAAGGTGGTACAGGCGAACGCCGACGAGAAGAGAGCAAGGTTGATGGAGAGTGCGACGACGCACTTTTTGAAGGAATGCATGAGATCTCCTTGTTGCACAGAGTTGTTGCAAATAAGCGGTGGCGCGCCAGTCAACCTGCCGCTGTCACAAGGGATCTGCGCGGTGACACGGGCCGGACAATGCGGGCCATCAAACCGTAAACACGAAAAAGAGCAGTGCGGATAAACCGTGGAAACCAGAGAGGTAGCCAAGGCCCCCTGATAGGCGATCTGTGCGCATTTCTGATTTCCACTGTTCCGCTGGCGTGGCGATACTAGGCCCAATCAACTGACTTGAGTGTGACTGGCAGCCCAAAACACCAACAACAAAGACTCAATCGATGCAAAATGTTGATAAGTGTGACAAGTGCAGGATCCTTGGCGACATTCAGCCGTCAACACGAGGCACGCAAGGCGCATACAGAAGGGAAATAAAGAGATGAGGAGATATAACGCGCGGGATGGCGTGCTGACGCCATCCCGCGATTCAAGTCAGTAGGTCACTGTGCATCCGGCTGGTTGGCGGGGGCCGCCTTGATAAAGGCTTGCAACTGTTCGCAGTTGGCGACGATGCGGCGGATGGTGGGGTAATCGTCCAGGGTCATGTCGTAGCGGCGGGCATTGTAGACCTGAGGCACCAGCATGCAGTCAGCCAGGGTCACTTCGTTGCCGACGCAGTAGACACCGGCGGTGGTCATCAACAGCTGTTCGAGGGCGGTGAAGGTCTCGTCAATCCAGTAGCGATACCAGCGAGCCTCCTGCTCGTTGTTGGCCCTGAAGTGCTCTTCCAGATAGTTGAGCACCCGCAGATTGTTGAGCGGGTGAATATCACAGGCGATCATATTGACGATCTGGCGCACCCGGGCCCGCGCGTCGGGGGAAGAGGGCATCAGGGAGTAGGCGGGATAGGTCTCGTCAAGGTACTCCATGATGGCGACCGACTGACCGATCTGCACATCGCCATCCACCAGAAACGGCACCAGCCCTTGGGGGTTGATCCGGCGATAGGCCTTCTCGCTCTGCTCGCCTTGCCGCAAATTGATGGGATGCTGCTCGTAGGCGAGCCCCTTGAGCTGCAACACGATCCGCACCCGAAAACTTGCCGACGAACGCCAATAGCCAAACAACTGCAACATAATCTGTCCCTGCATCTTATCTGGGCCCGAAGCCCGGCAGGTGCTCGCCACCTGCCTCCTTGTGTATCCGGCACCGGTTGAGGGCTCGTCGTGATCCGGACATATCCCGAATATCCTTGCCGCCAACTGGCGCTGGCCATCAACCTCCCTGACCGCTCGCTGGCACCACCTGTTGAGAGATAGTGCCAAACAGGTTTTGGCCAGAGCGATCTTCCATCGCGATCGACACTCTATCACCAAACTGCAAATAGGGGGTTATAGCTTGATCACAATCAAGAATTTCCAGCATGCGGCGCTCGGCGATGCAGGATGAACCGGCGCTGCGATCGTAGTTGGAGACGGTGCCGGAGCCGATGATGCAGCCCGCACCAAGGGGGCGGGTCTTGGCTGCATGGGCAATCAGCTCGAAGAAGTTGAAGGTCATGTCCACCCCGGCTTCGGGCGCACCAAACAGGGCACCGTTGAGGTGAGTCAGAAGCGGCAGATGCACTTTGCCATCACGCCAGTCATCGCCGAGCTCATCCGGAGTGATGGCCACCGGCGAGAAGGCGCTGGACGGTTTGGACTGGAAGAAGCCAAAGCCCTTGGCGAGCTCCCCCGGGATCAGGTTGCGCAGGCTCACGTCGTTGACCAACATCAGCAATTTGACGTGACTGGCAGCCCCCTCCGCGCTCACCCCCATCGGCACGTCGTCGGTGATGATGGCCACCTCCGACTCGAAATCGATCCCCCACTCCTCCGAGCCCATCACAATCGGCCCACGGGGGGCCAAAAAGCTGTCGGAGCCCCCCTGATACATCAACGGATCGTGCCAGAAGCTCTCCGGCATCTCGGCGCCGCGCGCCTTGCGCACCAGCTCCACATGGTTGACGTAGGCGCTGCCATCGGCCCACTGGTAGGCACGCGGCAAGGGAGAGAGGCAAGACGCTTCATCAAAGGGGAACGCCTCGGGCACGCGGCCCTCATTAAGCTGCTGATAAACAGCCTCCAGCCTGGGGGCAACCTCGGCCCACTCGTCGAGAGCGGCCTGCAGGGTGGGAGCAATCTCGCTCACCCGTACTGCCCGGGCCAGATCCCGGCTCACTACCACCAAAGCGCCATCGCGCTTGCCATTGTTCAATGTTGCCAATTTCATAAGCGATTCCTTATTTGCCGGCAGCAGCGTCCGGGCGCTGCCAGCTGGAGACATATCGGGTGTTCTCGATCCCTTCACACAGGCTGCCGACGTTCAGCGCATCGCGGGTATCTAGCATCACCGCCACTTCGTCGGTGAACTTCTTGGCATAGGCCTGCCCTGCCGCAAACGCCTTGGGATGGGGGCCGTGGGTGAAACCGGCGGGATGGAAGGTGACCATGCCCCGCTCGATATTGTCCCGGCTAAAGAAATCCCCGGCGTGGTAAAAGAGCACCTCGTCGTAATCGTCATTGCTGTGATAGAAGGGCACCTTGAGGGCGCCGGGATCGCTCTCGATGGGGCGTGGCACGAAGGTACAGATCACGAAGCGGCTCGCCACAAAGGTCGAATGAGCCGACGGCGGCAGATGGTAGCGGTGGCTCATCAGCGGGCGGATATCCCGCCAGTTGAGGCGCACCACGCACAAGTCGCCGTGCCAACCTTGCGCATCCAGCGGGTTGAAGGGCCAGGTGATGACCGACACCTGATCGTGGCGCTTCACCTGCAGCGACCAGGGATTCTCATCCTGCTGGGCCAAAAAGCGCTCGTTGATGGCGGGCACATCCAGCGCCGCCGGGTCGAAGATGGCGTGATTGCCCACCAGCCCCTTGTCCGGCAGCTGGTAGCTGTCGTTGGTCGCCTCGATCATCAGGATGAACATGGGCGCACTGGGTTCGATGCGCCACATGGTGCCACGGGGGATCACCACATAGTCGCCGTCCCGCAGAGTCAGATGGCCGTAATCGCAGAAAAACTCGCCGCCCCCCTCGTGGATAAAGAGCAGCTCGTCGCCGTCGGCATTGCGCACCAGAAACGGCATGGGTTCGGATAGCCGCCAGAACCGGTAGCGGCAGTGGGGGTTGCTGAGAATGTCGGGGGCCACCCAGGGTGAGAGCGAACTCACCTCCTCTTGCAGAGCATTGAGGTCAAACAGCCGTGGCCGCAGCGGCCCTTCCCAACTGCTCCAGTCGGTGGGGGCATGCTTGTGGTGCATATGAGTGGCGGGGCCGAAAAAGCCGCTGCGCCCCAGCTCGCGCTCATAGATGGCCTGTTCCGGCAGGTCGGCATGGGCCTGACGGGAGTGGGTCCCCTCCCGATGGGGGAAGTTAATCCAGTTACGCATCGCTCGCTCCCTCTTTGCGGGCACCCTTCTCATCCTCGCCGCCATCCAGCACGCCGCGGCGGATCTGGTCCAGCTCGATCGATTCAAACAGAGCCTTGAAATTGCCCTCGCCAAACCCTTCGTTACCCTTGCGCTGGATGATCTCGAAGAATACCGGGCCTATCACGGTATCGGTGAAGATCTGCAGCAAGATGCCATCCTTGGTGGGGGAGCCGTCGATGAGGATGCGCAGCTCTTTGAGGGCCGCCAGATCCTCCTGATGTCCCTCGACCCGGCTGTTCACCTTCTCGTAGTAGGTATCGGGCGTCGGCATAAAGCCGGTGCCGCGGCTGCGCAGGGTGCGGATGGTCTGGTAGATATCGCTGGAGGCCATGGCGATGTGCTGGATCCCCTCCCCCTTGTACTGGCGCAGGTACTCCTCGATCTGGGACTTGTCATCCGCCGACTCGTTGATGGGGATGCGGATCTTGCCGCAGGGGGCGGTCATGGCGCGTGAATGCAGCCCGGTCAGCTTGCCCTCGATATCGAAGTAGCGAATTTCACGGAAGTTGCCGATCCGCTCGTAGAAGTTGGACCAGACATCCATATTGCCGCGATGGACGTTGTGGGTCAGGTGATCGATCTCCATAAGACCGGCATCCACCTCGGCCATCCGGGCCTGCCAGTCGGGGTAGAAGACAAAATCCACGTCATAGATGGAGCCCTTGTCGCCATAGCGGTCGACAAAGGAGAGAGTGCTCTCGCCGATACCGTAGATGGCGGGAATATTGAGCTCCATCGGCCCAATCTTGCCGACAAAGGGCTTGGCCCCCTTGGTAATGGCGAACTGCTGGGCCTTGCCCGCATCGCTCACCCGAAACGCCATGCCGCAGACGCTCGGCCCGTGCAGGCTGGCAAACTGTTCGGCTTGGGAGTGGGGCTCGGCATTGACCACGAAGTTGATGTCCCCCTGCCGGTAGAGCCAGCACTGCTTGTGCTTGTGCTGCGCGACCTCGGCAAACCCGAGCGAGACAAACAGGCTCTTGAGGGCGGCAATTCCTTTGGCATCGGGGGCCGTGTACTCGACAAACTCGAAGCCGTCCGTCCCTAACGGATTAGAGCTCAGCGGATTGATGGTATGAGTGGCGGAAGAGGTGGCATTCATCGGGCGCTCCTTGCTCTTGATTCGGTTAAAACGGATTGCAGCACCCAGTGGCGCGACAAGTGTTAACAACTTGTTTCATTAGAAGCAGGGCGTAGCAGGAAGAGAAGAGGCGGGTTGCAGATAGTTTTTCGCAGCTGGCAGCAAAAGATGTAAATAGATTGTGACATTCAAGCCGCAACCCTGCGGATCAAAGTGTGACGACCCGCATGGCTGTCAGCTTTGGCTTACAGTTGCCAGTTTTTGACCATCAGATGGGGCAAGCGGGCCCGGGCCTTTTGCAGTCGCGTAGGCGTCGGATTGATCAACCACGCCTCTTTCCCCAACCCCAGCAGCGGCAGATCGTGCAGGCTGTCGCTAAGCGCCAGCTCGGCATCGAGGACGCAGATCTCCGGCAACAGTTTGTGCTGGCCGTGGCAATAGAAGCGCGGCATCAGGCCGCCGAACCGGTAGTGCATCTGCGAGCCAATGATCCGGTGGGGCAACTGGCCGGGCAGTTGCTGATAGAGCTGGGCTCGCACCAGCGCGCAGGGGCTGGCGGAGATCACCCAGCAGCGCGCGCCCTCGCTTTGCAGCAGATCGCGAGCCTGACGAAACAACCCCGGCCTGGTGCGGCAATAGTCACGCACCAGCTTGCGCCACCCCAAAGGGGAGAGCCCAAAGGTGATGGCCCACCAGATAAGGGAGATACCGCGCCGCCGCTGGCTGGGAACAAGATAGACCAACCCACCCAGCGCAATCACCGGCAACAGCAATAGCGGCCAGATCCGGCGGCGCAGGATATAGCGCAGTAGACCGGCATGACTGTCGCCGGGGGCCAGAGTGTCGTCAAAGTCGGCCAGGATCCAGCGCGTCGCGCGCCCTTCTGGCTCACGGTCTATCGATGAATGGATCATGGCGTCAGGCTCTGAGCCCATAAACATCAGGGCGCAAGGGCGGCGATGGCGGCCGTGATCTCGGGGGTGACAAATTCGCTCCCCACATCGGGCGGGCAGACAAAAGCGAACGGCTCCCCCGCCAGGGTGAAGCTGAGCCGCCAGGCGTGCAGATAGCCCCGCTCGGCTGGCGTGCCGCCATAGCGCTCATCCCCCAGAATGGGCGCGCCGATACTTTTGAGGGCAACCCGGATCTGGTGGGTCTTACCGGTCTGCGGCTTGATGCGATAGAGCCGCAGCCCCTCGCGCACCGACACCGAATCGAACCAGCTGATGGCGGGGTTTTCCAGCGTACGCGCCAGCAACCAGCTGCCACCTCGCCCCTTTTGCATATCCCCTTTCACCCAGCCCTGCTTCTTCTTGGGTTTGCGATCGGAGAGCGCCAGATACTGCTTGCTCACCTTGCGGGCCGCAAACGCCATGCTCAGCTCGCGGTTCGCCTCTGTGGTGCGGGCCAGCAGCACCAACCCGGAGGTCATCTTGTCGAGCCGGTGCACCGGATAGAGGGTCAGCCCTGTATCGGCCTTCACGCGATTAACCAGCCCCGGATTGACCGCCTCCCCGTCGCCCTTCTCGTCATGCATGCCGATGCCGGGCTGCTTGTCGATAACCAGGAAAGCGGGATGCTCAAACAATATCCGGTACATAAAACCTCGGGAACTGGGGAATAAGGCATGCAGCCAACGACTGGCGGCGCTCGGGAGTGCTGCATTCTCCCTGCTCATCCGCCATTTGGCAAACCGGGCGGGCAGAGGATGAAGATAAAAAATGGCCCCGCCTGCAACAGGCGGGGCCATTTTCGCTCATCTTGGCAGATCACACCTTACACATTGCGCGGGCGCAGGTGGGCGTGCCAGCGCGCTTCCCACTTCTTGAACAGCCAGACGATGACAAAGGTGAGCAGCATATAGAGCAGCCCTGCGGTCAAAAAGGCCTCGAACGGACTGTAGTAGCGAGAGTTGATGATCCGCGCCGCGCCGGTCAGATCGACGATGGTGATGATGCCCGCCACCGCCGAGCCTTGCAGCATGAAGATCACCTCGTTGCTGTAAGCCGGCAGTGCCCGACGAAACGAGTTGGGCAAAATGATCCGGGTCAGGGTCTGCCAGCGAGTCATGCCAAAGGCGTTGGCAGCCTCAATCTGGCCGCGCGGCATATTGTGCACCGCCCCGCGCACGATCTCGGCGGTATAGGCGGCGGTATTGAGGGTGAAAGCCAGCAGGGCACAGAACCAGGCTTCGGAGAAGAGCGACCAGGCGGCACTGTTCTTCAGCCACTCCCACTGGGCGGCGCCGTAGTAGATGATAAAGAGCTGCACCAGCAGCGGGGTGCCGCGAAAGAAGTAGATATAGGCCCAGATCGGCCCCTTGATCAGCCAGTTGCGGCTATTGCGCAGGATGCCCATGGGCACCGCCAGCATCAACCCAAGGATCAGAGAGAGGGCCACCAGCCAGACGGTGGTATAGAGCCCCTCCCAGTAGGTGGGCCACTCTTTGAGAATGATTGAGAAATCCATGGCTTACCTCGTCTTGATGGCATAGTGACGCTCGGCCCACTTGAGCGCCGAGGTGGAGACTGCGGTGAAGATCAGGAAGATCAGCGCCACCGCCATGTAGAAGGTGAAGGGTTGCTGGGTCGAGCCCGCCGCCAGCGAGGCTTTGCGCACCATGTCATCGAGGCCGATGATGGAGACCAGCGCGGTGGTTTTCAGCAGCACCAGCCAGTTGTTGCCAAACCCGGGCAGAGCGTGGCGCATCATCTGGGGGAAGAGGATCCGCACAAACACCTGGGTTGCCCGCATGCCAAAGGCCCGTGCGGCCTCCAGCTCGCCTTTGTCCACCGCCAGAATGGCGCCGCGAAAGGTCTCGGTCATGTAAGCGCCGAAGATAAAACCGATGGTCGCGACACCGGCCACAAAGGGGCTGATGTCGATATAGTCCGGAAGCAGGGAGACCCACTCCTGATTGGGATTGCTCTCCAGTAACCAGCTGTTGTAAGTCTCGTTGACCCAGGTGCAGATGCCGTTGATCAGCACCTGGCCACCAAAGAAGAGCAGCATCATCAGCACCAGATCGGGGATGCCGCGAATGATGGTGGTGTAGCCGGTGGCGATGGCCCGGGCCCACTTGTAGGGAGAGAGTTTGGCCAGCGCCCCCAGCATCCCCAGCAGCAACGCCAGCAGCAGGGAGGCCAGCGCCACTTCCAGGGTGACCCAGGCGCCCTCCAGCAGCGAGGCTTCGTATCCTTTCAAATCAAACATATGCAGCTCCATCGCCACTGAATCTTCACGCACCTGCTAACCAGAAGGCTCCATAGCAGTCCGAATGAAATATGTGCAGCTCCATTGCAATCAATGCGGGCCCGTAAACTCCCTCAGGGAGGTGACGGGCCCGATGATTACTGACGGGATCAACCTGTCGTTACTTGCCGTAGACGTCTTTGGACTTACTCGCCGTAAACGTCTCTTTGTTTTACTCTCCGTAAACGTCGAACTCGAAGTACTTGTCGTTGATTTCCTTGTACTTGCCGTTGGCACGCAGCGCCAGAATGGCGGCGTTGAATTTCTCTTTCAGATCCTTGTCAGCCTTGCGCACCGCAATACCGGCCCCCTCGCCAAACCACTTGGGATCGGTCAGTTTCGGGCCGACGAATTCGAAGGCATCACCGCCCTCTTTCTTCAGCAGACCGTCGGTGATGGCGGCAGAGTCGGCCAGCACATAGTCCACACGACCGGATTTCAGATCGAGATAGGCTTCATCGGCGGTGCCGTAACGCTTGATGGTGGCGTTGGGGAAGTTGTCGGTAATAAAGGTATCCATGGAGGTCGCACGCTGCACCGCGACGGACTTGCCTTCCATAAAGGCTTTGTCGAGCTGCACGTCAGTGCCCTTCTTGGCGGCAAAGCGGGCCGGAATGTGCTGGTACTTCTGGGTGAAGTCCACCTTCTTCTTGCGCTCTTCGGTGATGTCCATGGTAGCGATGATGGCGTCAAACTTGCGCGACAACAGCGCCGGAATGATGCCGTCCCAGTCCTGCTTGACCAGGGTGCACTTCACTTTCATCTCTTCGCACAGGGCGTTGGCGATGTCGATATCAAAGCCTTTCACCTCGCCACTGGGCTCGGTCCAGGAGAAGGGGGGATAGGCACCCTCAACCCCGATCCGGACCTCTTTCCACTCCTTGGCCATCAGGCTACCGGACGCAAGGGCAGTAACTACGGCTGTCGCCAGCATCAGCTTGTTCATGTATCTCTCCTTGATAAAACAGTTGATTGGGTAACCAGGCATCCCGCCATCAGTAGATGGAGGAGATGAATTGCTTGAACCGCTCGGATTTGGGATGGGCGAAAATCTCCTTGGGGTTGCCCTCCTCTTCCACCCGCCCCTGATGCAGAAACATCACCTTGTTCGATACATCCCGGGCAAACGACATCTCGTGGGTCACCACCAACATGGTGCGCCCCTCTTCAGCCAGCTCGCGCATCAGGCCGAGCACCTCTCCCACCAGCTCGGGATCCAGCGCCGAGGTGGGTTCATCGAACAGCATCACCTCGGGCTCTACCGCCAGCGCACGGGCGATGGCGGCCCGCTGCTGCTGACCACCGGAGAGGTGGCCGGGATAGTAGTCGCGCCGCTCCCAGAGTCCAACCCGGTTGAGCAGTTGCTCTGCCTTGGCCAGTGCTTCGGCACGAGGCACCTTGAGCACCTGGATTGGCACTTCGATGATGTTCTGCATGATGGTCATGTGTGACCAGAGATTGAAACTTTGAAACACCATGGCCAGCCGGCTGCGGATCCGCTCAACCTGACGCATATCCTCGGGCAACCGCTCGCCGGCGCGGCTGGTTTTCATCCGGATCAACTCGCCATGGAGCGAGACGGTGCCGGATGAGGGGGTTTCGAGCAGATTGATACAGCGAAGAAAGGTCGACTTCCCCGAGCCGGAGGAGCCGATCAGGGAGATCACATCCCCCTTGTGGGCGGTCATGTCAATGCCCTTGAGCACTTCGTGGGTGCCAAAATATTTGTGCAGATCACGTACTTCCAGTGCGGCAACGTCGCTCATCCATTACAACCTTGTCTGTCCCTAGACGCCGCAGGGGGCGTGACTCAACCATCGTCCATTTAACAAAAAGTTAACCGATGGCAACCTTCAGCGAAAATATCACCCGGATAGTGAAAAAACAATACAGAACGAGGGTCTTCAGGGGATTCGCTCTATTTTTATTCGCTCTTTGCGTATTTTTCAGCACTTTGTTTGCATAAACAGCCGTTTCAATGGCTATTCCGATAACGCCTTTTTATACCCCAATCATATCAGTGGCAAGAGAAAAGCGTGATGTGTGCCAAACCGGCACCAAAATGGCTTTATGCACCCCCTTGCCGAGCGAGATATCGGCCCCCCGATTGGATCAACTTGATTTCATTGGTGCACTCGGGCTCGCACAGAACCTTATCAAACAGAGAGGTGGTGGCAAAAAAGTAACAATCTGCCCCCAAAAGGGCTGTTTTCGGCCATGAAAGCGAGAGATATGTGACACAGAGCCAATAAGTAATGATAATGTGGTGTTTTTATCAGTTTTTGTGATCGAGGCCTCGATGCTGCTCAATGTGCTGCTGATCCTGTTGCCACTGGCAATCGGCTATCTGATTCCCCTCTCCTCTGCCCGGCTGATCAAGCTGGTCAACCAGAGTCTGGGCAAGATGGTCTACCTCATTCTGTTTCTGATGGGGCTCGGGCTTGCCTATGTGGAGAACCTTGGCAGCAATCTGGCGGTGATCTTCAAGGTCGCCGGGGTGATGCTCACCGCGATCACGCTCTGCAACCTGCTGGCCCTCTGGTGGCTCGACAAGCGCACACCGCCGACCCATGAGGCGAGCGATGCCAAGATGCCGGGCAAGTTGCACCTGCTGTGGGAATCCCTGCAGCTCTGCTTTGTGGTGCTCGGCGGCGTGCTGCTCGGGCTGCTGGTGGATCTGCGCGCCCTGCCCATCGACAAGTGGAGCGAGTGGGCCCTGATGCTGCTGCTGTTTCTCATCGGGGTACAGATGCGCAACTCCGGCATGCGGCTGCGCCAGATCCTGCTCAACCCCTGGGGGATGAAGATAGCCGCCACTGTCATCCTCAGCAGCTGGCTGGGCAGCCTGCTGGCGGCCCAGTTGCTGGGCATGCCCTTTGCCCATGGTCTGGCGATGAGCTCGAGCTTCGGCTGGTATTCGCTCTCCGGCATTCTGGTGGCCGACAAACTGGGGCCGGTGCTCGGTTCTGCTGCCTTTATCAACGATCTTGGGCGCGAGCTTATCGCCATTCTGATCATCCCGGTCCTGATGCGACGCCACCCCTCAGCGGCCATCGGTTACGGCGGCGCCACGGCGCTGGACTTCACCCTGCCGGTTATCCAGAAATCAGGGGGCATTCAGGTGGTGCCGGTGGCCATTGTCTCCGGCTTTATCCTGAGCCTGCTCGGCCCCATCCTGATCTTGGGGTTTCTGGCGATCTAAGCCTGATTCCCACATTGCAGATAAAAAAAGCCCGACCTTGTTGTCGGGCTTTTGCTGTTTGGAGCCACCACGCACTCGCACTGACTACGATATTACCCGCAGCCTTATTCGCGCCACTGGCCGCCACTCATCACCCGTTCGATAGCAAACGTCCGGTCGTGCACCAGCAGCAGATCCGCATCCTGTCCGACCCCGATACGCCCCTTGCTGCCGAGCCCCAGCGCCTGCGCCGGATTGCTCGTCACCACGGCCAACGCCCTCTCCAGCGAGACACCGAGCCGGGTCGCGCGCACGCACTGCTGCCACAGGCTGGCAATCTGGCCGCAGCGCATCTCGATTAGCCGCCCTTCGCCATCAAAGCGCGGCAGGCTGGCGTTGGCATCCGAGCTGAAGGTGATGCGCTCGGCAGGCACACTGGCGGCCAACAGCTCGAGGAGCGCATCGGCGGCCAGCCGCTCGCCATCCTCCAGCAGATCGGGAAAGCTCGAGGTGGTGAGGTCGACCCAACCTCCCGCCTTGCCCCACTCGATGGCCTCGGCAAAGAGCCAGGGGTTGCGGTTGCAGTGAGTGGGATAGAGCTGGCGCAGCGGAATATCGGTCTCATCGCGCAGGGCCCGCAGGGGCGCCAATGCCCCCTTGCCATCCCCGACATGAAAGAAGCTGACCCCGCTCTTGCCCGCAAGCAGCCCTGCCACCCGCGCCTCGCTGGCAAGCCTGGCCAGCTCATCGTGGGTCGGCGCACTGGATCTGTGGTCGCTGATGGCCACCTCCCCCACCCCCAATACCTCGGGGATCAGGATGATGTCCGACTCCACCGTGCCGGTCAGGGTCTTGACCGGCAGATGGTAAGAGCCGGTATACATAAAGGCGCTCACCCCGGCGGCGCGAAACTCGCGCACCTTGCCGAGCACCTGCGCGGGAGTGCGGGTCAGGCTGTCGGTGCCAAGCGCCGCCACCAGGGTGGTGACGCCGGCCTTGAGCGCCTCGCTCGCCGCCAGTTCAGGGGTGCGAAAAGCAAAGCCCCCCTCACCGCCACCGCCCGTGATATGGGCCAGCGGATCCACCAGCCCGGGCACCAGATAGCGGCCTCGACCATAGACCCTGTGCAACGGCCAGTTTGCTGGCACCGTCAACCCCTTGCCCATCCAGGCAATGCGGCCATCGGCCACCAGCAGATCCTGCTGGCCAAGGTGGGTGGGGCTGAAGACCTCGGCTCCCTCGATCAGGGTCAACATGGCGATCCTCCTTGCACGATTGTCGCTTGCCCAATGAAAAGAGAGGGAGCAAGCTCCCTCCCCCCGTCAACCACCATATATATCGTACTTGAAGTACTTCTGGTTGATCTGCTGATAGGTACCGTTGGCACGCAGGGCCTTGATCGCCTCGTCCAGCTTGCCCTTGAGCTCCTTATCGCTCTTGCGCACGGCGATCCCCATACCATCACCAAACCACTGGCGATCGGTCAGGGCGGGCCCCACATAGTCGAACTTGTCGCCCCCCTCTTTGCCAAGGAGTCCCTGCTCAATGGCAGAGGCATCGGCCAACAGGGCCAGCACCCGACCCGCCTTCAGATCGAGATAGGCCTCATCGGCATTGCCGTAGCGGACTATGGTGACATTCGAGCCAAAATTGTCGGTCAGGTACTTGTCGTGGGTGGTAGCACGCTGCACCCCGATGCGCTTGCCCGCCATGCCTTCCGGGGTCAATGTCAGATCGGTCCCCTTGGCCGCCACAAAGCGATTGGGAATATGGGCATATTTCTCGGTGAAATCGACCTTCTGGCGCCGCTCGTCGGTGATCGACATGGCGGCGATGATGGCGTCGTATTTGCGCGACAGCAGGGCCGGGATCATGCCGTCCCAATCCTGCGCCACCAGCTCGCACTTGACCGCCATCTGCTGACACAGGGCGTTGGCGAGATCGATATCAAACCCCTTGATCTCGCCCGACGCATCGGTCCAGGAGAAGGGCGGGTAGGCCCCCTCCACCCCGAAGCGCACGGTTTTCCACTCCTTGGCCATGGCGGGGGTGGCCAGCAGGCTGGCAACAAACAGGGCTGAGAGGGTCAGTCTGATCTTCATCATGAGTACTCCATTACATAAAAAGCGCACAGGCGCGGACAAGGCACCGCAGGCGAATAAATGCGATGACCAAAAGCGGCAAAATCTGGATGAGCGAGATCACGCCCGAGCGGGCGTCAGTGAACTGCTCCAAGGGTTCGATCTATTCGTCGAACCACTCGGAGAGATAGAAAGGCTTGAAGTAGAAGGCCAGAAAAAAGCCTCTGGCTTTGCGCATCATGGTGGTTTGTCGCGTCCTGTGACAAAGATGGCAATCACCTTAGCACGCCCGAATTTTGCCCGGCAATAGGCAGCCGCCGGGCAGTAGCAAAATCCCGACCATGGTCAAGGCGGGCGGGATCCGTTAGGCTCGAAGCACCTTGCCATCCCATAACAGACCCACAGCTACCGATGAATTTTCTGGCCCATCTCCATCTGGCTGCCCACACCCGAAGCTCCCTCACCGGCAATCTGCTCGGCGATTTCGTCAAAGGCACGCTGCCCACGGGGCTTGCCGCCCACTTCGATGAGGGGATCTGGCTACACCGCAAAATTGACGCTTTCACCGACAGCCACCCCGAGCACAAGGCGGCCGTCGCCTGTTTCGAGGCCCCCTGGCGCCGCTTTGGCGGCATAGTGGTGGATATGATCTACGACCACTGGCTGAGCCAGCACTGGGAGCTGTTCGGTACCGAGCCCCTGCCCCGCTTCCTGCAACGCAGTTATGACCAGCTATTGGCGGATCACCCACGCCTGCCGGATGGACTGCCACTCCCCCTCAAGCGGATGGCCGAGCAAAACTGGATCGCCTCCTACCGCCACAAGGAGGGGCTGGGGCAAGCGCTAAATGGCATCGGCCGCCGACTGCGTCGCCCGGTACAGCTGGGAGAGGCGCTGCTGACCCTTGATGAGTCGCAGTGGCAAACATGCGAGGCGGGGTTTCTGCGCTTCTATCCCCAGCTGATGGCCTTTAGCCAGCAGCAGCTGGCCCAATATCGGGCAGCCCAAGGGGCACAGTGATCCCTCTGGATAGAGCTGCTTCCCCATAAAAAAACGCCCCTTGCAGGGCGTTTGTCATCAGTTGGCTTCGTCTTTCTTTTTGCGAATGCTTAAGCCCAGCTCCCGACCACGCAGTCGGGCGTAATAGATGGTGCCGACAAAAGCGAGAGTGGTGAAGACCAGCTCCACCACCGCCAGCCACCGCTCCCCCTCATCCGTGGTGATCAGGGTGAGGGCGTGGAGGAAATAGGGCATCAACACGAAGTTGCCCCAGGCGTGGGTGTAGGGGTTGCCCTGCACTATCCCCTTGAGAGGGAAGAGCAGCGGCACCGTCCAGATCACCGGCAGCAGCCAGGGGTTGAGGTCCGGATGGGGTGACAGCCACAGATGCCAGAGGATGACCCAGCCAAGCAGGCCGAAGAAGCCGACCAGAGTCAGCCAACGTGCGAAGCGGGTGCTCACTTGAGGATCTCCAGCACCTGCTCCGGCGGGCGACCAATGCGGGCCTGACCATTCTTGATGACAATTGGGCGCTCGATCAGCTTGGGATGCTGGTGCATGGCGCGAATAAGGGCATCACCGCTGACATCGGCCAATCCCAGCTCCTTGTAGAGCTCTTCCTTGGTGCGCATCAGCTGGCGGGGATCGTTAAAACCGAGCAGAGAGAGCAGGTTGCGGATCTCATCTTCGCTCGGGGCCTGCTCCAGATAGAGCACCACATCAGGGGCGATCCCGTGCTGTTCCAGCAGGGCCAGGGTTTCGCGACTCTTGGAGCAGCGCGGATTGTGGTAGATTTGGGTCTCGCTCATGGTAACTCCCTGATTAATCGCAAGATGGGACTAGAAACGGCGCTATTGTAGGGGAAAGTGATGGTCAGGGTAAGCAGCAGTGGAAAGGAATTGAAACGAATTTGTTGGCTGATTGTGGCGGGCCTGCTGGGCGCCTGCACACCCGCCCCCGAATTTACCGATGCCACAGGGAAGTCGGTCAGCCTGCGCCACTTTGCCGGCAAGCCGCTGCTGATCAACTACTTCGCCCCCTGGTGCGCCCCCTGCCTGCGGGAGATGCCGCGCCTCAACGGGCTGGCAGCTGAGGGCCAGATCACAGTGGTGGCCATCAACTACGACCCGACCACGCCAGCAGCGCTGGACAAGCTGGCTGCGCAGTATCACATCAAGGTGCCGCTCCTTATTGCCAATGAAGATGCCAGGCTCCCCTTCCCTCGCCCAAGCGGCCTGCCCACCAGCTATCTGCTCGATAGCGAGGGCAAGCTCAAGCAGACGCTGGTCGGCGAGCTCGACCAGCAGCAGATCGAGATGCTCAAGGCGACCGCCAGCAGCCTGAGTCACTAGCCCATCGCTGCTATCACCGTCCTCCACATCAACGCCACCGCCATAAACAACAAGGGCGCACCGTGGTGCGCCCTTGTTTGATAGGCCAATGCCAGTTTCGTTAGCCCTTGAGGCTGTCGAGATCCTTCTTGGCCCGCTCCAGCTCGGTGATGCGCGCCTCCAGACGAGCCAGGGTCATCCGATCGCTGGTGGTACCGCGTGCCACGATCAGCTCGTCGATGGCCGCCTGATAATCCCCGCGCAGCGCGAGCATCTCGGCCCGCGCCATATGCAGCTCGGTCATTCTGCCCGCCTTGCGATAGGCATCGGCCAGCAGGTTCCAGGCCAGATTGTTCTCCTCATGGGCACGGGCATAGGGGTCGAGGATGGCGATGGACTTCTTGTAGTTGCCGCTCTCGAGGTAGGCGTTGCCGAGGTTGACCACCACCACTTCGTTATCCGGCATCCGGCTGCGGAACTTCTCGAGGCGCGCGATGGCCTGAGCACTGCGCCCCTTGGCCAGATCGATGTCGGTCTGGGCATCGACGATAAAGAGATCTTCCGGATGACGGGCCGCCAGCTCCTGCATCAGGGTATCAGCCTCGTCGGTGCGCTTGAGCTGGATCAGCGCCAGCGCCTTGCCATAGATGGCGGCATCCTTGAGCGGATAATCCCCCTTCTGGATCCGGCTATCGAAGTAGCTCAGCAGCCCCTGCGGGGTATCGGTACCAAAACGCACCTGAATCCGCACCTTGGCCAGCCAGAAATCGAGGCTGGGCGGCAAGTCGCGGCGGCCATAGCTGCCTGCTCGGGCGCGGGCCTCGCTGATCCGGGTCTCCGGCAGCGGGTGAGTCAGCAACATTTCCGGCGGCTTGCTGGCATAGCGATACTCGGCAGCCAGTTTCTGGAAGAAGTTGGCCATCCCCATGGGATCGAAACCGGCATCGTAGAGGGTCTTCATGCCGATCCGGTCCGCTTCGTATTCGTTGTCGCGGGTGTAGTTGATGGCAGACTGCATGGAGAGGCCCAGCGTGGTTTGCAGCGCGGCGATACCGGCAGTCGGGTTGATCACCGCCAGTGCGATGGATCCCACCAGACCGGCCAGGGTCACCGCCGAGCTGCTCGCCTGCGCCTCCATGTAACGGGCGATATGGCGCTGGGTCACGTGGGTGATTTCGTGGGCCAGTACCGAGGCCAGCTCGCTCTCGCTGTCGGCGTAGAGGAAGAGGCCGGTGTGCACCTTGACCCGCCCGCCGAGGAAGGCGGCCGCGTTGATGCTGGAATCATTGATGAGGAAGAAGGTAAACGGGAAACGCACCCCATCGGCGTTGGTCAGCAGTCGCTGACCCAGATCGTCAATGTACTGGCTCAGCACCGGATCATCGATGATCGGCAGACCCGCACGGGCAAAGCGCATAAAAGCGTTGCCGTAACGCACTTCCTGCTCGATGGGCAGGGCAGCAACCCCGGCCGTGCCGATGTCGGGAAGCTGATTGTTGGCCTCGGCATGAAACGTGGCGCCCATCAGGGAAGCCAGCAGGGGAAGCGATGCCATCAGGGGGGAAAAACGTGCCACGTTATCTCTATCTCCATCAGAAAGGGCCTCGGCAGAATACCCTTGCCCATCAAGGGCTACAAGCGTTGTTTCATGCTCTTATCACGGCCATAATAGCGGCCACCTGCCTGATGGAGCCCCCATGGAAATTCTCGACCTGACCCCCTGGCGTTGCCCCGAGCCGCTGATCCGGCTCAAGCTCTGGTTAAGGGAGGCCCAAAGCGGTCAAACCGTCACCATCCGGCTGGCCGATGCGGGCTCCCGGCAGGATATTCCGGCCTATCTGCACCGTCAGGGCCACCATGTCGAGGTGCAGCAACAACCTGACAATACCCTCTCTTTGCAGTTGGTTGTCGGGGCGAAACAACCATCTTGAGCCCCAGTGATGTAAGGATGCCGTCATGTTAGAAGTATTGAAGCGCTGGTATCAGACCCGTTTTTCCGATCCCGATGCCGTTACCCTTTTCCTGTTGCTGGTGTTCTGCTTCACCATCATCTGGCTGTTTGGTGATCTGCTGGCCCCCCTGCTGGTGGCGCTGGTGATGGCCTATCTGCTGGAGTGGCCGGTCGCCCGGCTGCAAAAAGCGGGGCTGTCGCGCACCCTGGCCACCAGCGTCATTCTGATCCTCTTTATTGCAGTGGCGGTGGCCTCCTTGCTGGGTCTTATCCCGACGCTGGTCAGTCAGGGGATCAATCTGGCCAAAGAGGCGCCGGCCATGCTGACCCACGCTCAGGATTATGTGCGCACCCTGCCTGACAAATACCCCGAGCTCATCGACGTCAGTCTGGTGGAGACCGTCATCGACAATATTCGCCAGCGCATCCTCAGTGGCGGCGAGCATCTGGTGAGCGCCTCCCTCAGTTCGCTGGTCAACGTGGTCGCCATCATGATCTACCTCATTCTGGTGCCGCTGATGGTCTTCTTTATGCTCAAGGACAAGCGGGTACTGATGGGCAGCCTGCGCCGCTTCCTGCCGCGCAACCGCACCCTGGTCAACCGGGTGTGGGTCGAGATGAACAACCAGATCATCAACTACATCCGCGGCAAGGTGATCGAGATCCTCATCGTCGGCATCGCCACCTATGTCCCCTTCGCCCTGATGGGATTGCGCTACTCGGTGCTGCTGGCGGTCGCGGTCGGCTTCTCGGTGCTAATCCCCTATATCGGCGCCGCCGTGGTGACAGTTCCGGTCGCCATGGTCGCCCTGTTCCAGTGGGGGCTCACCCCCGAGTTCGCCTGGCTGATGGTGGCCTATCTGGTCATTCAGGCTCTCGATGGCAACCTGCTGGTGCCGGTGCTTTTCTCGGAAGCGGTCAACCTCCATCCGGTCGCCATCATCATCGCCGTGCTGGTCTTCGGCGGCTTGTGGGGATTCTGGGGAGTCTTCTTCGCCATTCCCCTCGCCACCCTGGTCAAGGCGGTGATCAATGCGTGGCCAAAACGTGAAGAGATGCCCAGTGCTGCAAAATAACCTGCTTCCCCTGCAATCGTGACAACGGAGTGTCCATGACCTTTTTTCGTCAAATCAGAGCGGCAGGACTGACGGCCCTGCTCCTCGCTACAGCCCTCCCTGCGCGTGCCGATATCGATCTTGGCGCCATGGATCTGCTCACCAGCGACAGCCCAACCAGTCCGGTGCCACAAGGCTTTGTCGCCGGTGCGGCGCTCATCGGGGGGCAGGCCCGTTATGAAGCACAAGATAACAGCCTCTACGCCATCCCGGGCTTTATCTATTTTGGCGACCAGTTCATGTTTCTGGGGGATCGGGCCCGCTACTACTTCCACAAGGATGAGAACGTGGCCCTCTACGGCTATGGCCGGGTCCGTTTTGGCAATCTGGATCCCGAGGACTCTCCGGCCTTTACTGGCATGGAGCAGCGAAAATGGCAGCTGGAAGGCGGGATCGGTGGCAACATCATCACCCCCTACGCCCTGCTGACCGTGCGTGCCAACAGCGATGTCACCGGCCGCAGCAAGGGGCAGGAGCTGCTGCTGTGGGCCGACTTCCCCATCCAGCGCGACAACCTGCTGATCATGCCGGGGATGGGGCTGATGCTGCGCAGCGACAAGATGGCCAACTACTACTTCGGCGGCATCTTCGAGAGCGAGGCAACCGCCCAGAGGCCCGCCTGGGATACCGGTACCACCCTATCCCCGATGGCGGCCCTCGTCACCAGTTACCGCTTCAGCCCCAACTGGATTGGCATGTTTGCCATGAACTACGAATGGTATGATCGGGACATCAAAAACAGCCCCATCGTCCAGCACGATGGCGAGCTCTATGCGGGTTTTGCGCTGGGCTATATCTGGTAACAGTTATGAGTCTTGAACCGTGAGACACGACCAAACAAAAGGGAGCCCTCGGCTCCCTTTTTCACGACCATCATCAGGCTGGTAGTACAGCCTACTCAGGCTGCCAATTCAGGCTGACAGCGCCGCCAGAAACTCGGTCAGTTGCTGATTGACGAAGGACTGATTTTCCAGCGACGAGATGTGGCCAGCCATCGGGATCTCCCTGAACGGGCAACCCAGCACCTCGGCCATCAGATAGCCCTCCAGCACCGGACGGGCCTTGTCCTCGCAGCCTGTCATCACCAGCGCGGGAGTGGTGATCTCCTCCAGCCACTCGATACGATCTTCGCGGGTCACAAAGCTGCGGCCCACCGCCACCATGGCGGCGATCTTCTCGTTTGGCCAAGCGGCAAGACGCGCCTTGAAACCACTCATCAGCGCCTCATCAGGCTGGCTGGCAAAGAAGATAGGCGCCACCTGTTCGATGATGGGTGCAGGAATTGAACCAAGCTGCTCGATCGCAGCGAGCATGCCGAGGTAGCGCTCGCAGGTGATCTGCGGTTCCAGGCCGACAAAACTGTCCATCAGCACCAGACCCTTGAGGCGGTTTGGCACCATGCGCGCCAGCTCAACCCCCCACATGCCACCGATGGAGAGGCCCACCAACACGAACTCCTCAATGCCGAGGGCATCGAGCAGCGCCAGGTGATCCCGCGCCAGAGTCGCCAGGGTGCAGCCACCTTCGGGGAGCAGGTCGGAATCGCCGTGGCCCCACAGCTCGGGAACGATGCAGCGATAGCTGCCCTTGAGCGCCTCGATTTGCGGCGCCCACATGGCGCTGTCCCACAGATAGCTGTGACCAAACAGCAGTACCGGCCCTTGCCCTTCATCCAGATAGGCCATCCGGCGGCCCGCTATCTCCATAAAATGCTTCATGTTATCTCCTGTTGCCAGCGATGGGCGGGCAGTGTATCACGTCCCCCTTGGCAGGTGACGCTTCCCTGGTGCAAGCTGACAGTGACTCAAAGAGGTCACCCATGAAAGGATGCCAAAAGGAGAAGCCCATGGCGAAGGAGAAGAGCAAGAAGCGGCCACGTCTGGACAAGAAGTGCTACGAGCACCACCTTGCCCATCTGCAGGAGGAGCTGGTCAAGCTGCAGGAGTGGGTCAAGCAGGAGGGACTGAAGGTGGTGGTGCTGTTCGAGGGACGGGACGCCGCCGGTAAAGGGGGCGTCATCAAGGCGATCACCGAACCGCTCAACCCCCGGGTCTGCCGGGTCACGGCGCTGCCCGCCCCCTCCGATCGGGAGCGATCCCAGTGGTACTTTCAGCGTTATGTGGCCCACCTGCCCGCCGCTGGCGAGATGGTGCTGTTTGACCGCTCCTGGTACAACCGGGCCGGAGTCGAGCGGGTGATGGGATTTTGCAGCGACGCTGAGTATCGCGAGTTTCTGCGCGCCTGCCCCGAGTTTGAGCGGATGCTGATCCGCTCCGGCATCACCTTGATCAAATACTGGTTCTCGGTCAGTGACGAGGAGCAGGAGAAGCGCTTTAAAGAGCGGATCAACACCCCCATCAAGCGCTGGAAGTTCAGCCCGATGGATTTGCAATCCCGGTCACGCTGGGTGGAATACTCCCGCGCCAAGGATGACATGTTCACCTACACCGACACCGAGGATTGTCCCTGGTTCGTGGTGGAGGCAGATGACAAACGCCGTGCCCGCCTCAACTGCATCGCCCATCTGCTGAGCAAGGTACCCTACGAGGCGATCCACTACGAGCCTATCAAGCTCCCCCCCATCAAGACCGAAGGGTATGAGCGCCCGCCGCTGGCCAGCCAGACCTTTGTGCCCGATATTACCGCCGAACTCGAGGCTTGAACCGGGTTACCTTGCCTATCTGCATGTTCAAATCGCAGGCAATAAAAAGCCGGTCTGACGACCGGCAAAAAGGCATTGATTATTAAGAAAGGAAAACCAGCACAACAAAAAATCAGGTACGGATATATTTGGCGGTACGGGGGAACGCCTGCTCCTTGGCATCGAACAGGTAGCAGGCTTCGGCCGGGATACCCACGCTGTAGGTCTGACCGGTCGCCACATCCACATCCGAGGTAGCCTTGACGGTAAAGTCGTGACCATCCACATCCATATAAACGAAGGACTCGGCACCCAGGTGCTCGGCCACCTGCACGATCCCGCTCACCTTGCTGTGTGCATGGGGGTGATCCAGCGGCATCAGATGCTCGGGGCGAATACCCAGCTCCACCTTGTCACCCACAGCGCCACTGCGGGCATCGACCCGGGCACGCACGGTATCGCCAGAGGTCAACTTGACCAGGCACTCCTGCTCGCCAATCTCCAGCAACTCGCCCGCCAGGAAGTTCATCTTGGGAGAGCCGATAAAGCCCGCCACGAACTTGTTGTCCGGGTTGTGGTAGAGATGCAGAGGTGAACCGAACTGTTCCAGGTTGGTGGCAGCTTCGGCCTTGAGCGGGCTCAGCACCACAATCTTGTCGGCCAGGGTCATCGCTTCCACCTGATCGTGGGTCACGTAGATGATGGTGGAGTTAAGCTCCTTGTGCAGCTTGGCGATCTCGATCCGCATCTTGACCCGCAGCGCGGCATCCAGGTTGGACAAGGGTTCGTCAAACAGGAATACCTGCGGCTGCTGCACGATGGAGCGACCGATGGCGACACGCTGACGCTGACCACCGGAGAGCGCCTTGGGCTTTCTGTCCAGCAGCGGCTCAAGACCCAGGATCTCGGCGGCGCGCATCACCCGCTTGTGGATGTTCTCTTTGTCCATCTTCTTGAGCTTCAGACCAAAGGCCATGTTCTCGTAGATGTTCATGTGCGGATAAAGGGCGTAGGACTGGAACACCATGCCGACGTTGCGCTCTACCGGCGGCACGTCGTTCATGTAGCGACCGCCGATGGTCAGCTCACCGCTGGTGATGTCTTCCAGACCCGCGATCATCCGCAGCAGGGTGGATTTACCGCAGCCGGACGGGCCGACGAAGACAATGAATTCGCCTTCCTTGATGGAGAGGTTGATGTTGCGCAGGGTGTCCTTGTGAACAGCCGGATCGTAATTTTTGCGAACGTTGTTGAGTACTACTTCAGCCATGACGAGCTCCGCTCTTGAATCTTTGCAAATCGTGATAGCGGGGGGAGTCAGCTCCCCCGGCCATAAACTTAACCTTTCACACCACCAGCAGTCAGACCGCCAACCAACCAGCGCTGTGCCAACAGGAAGACCACAGTGATGGGGAAACCGGAGAGCACTGCGGCCGCCGCGAAATCACCCCACAGATAGTTCTGCGGATAGAGGTACTGCTGGGCCCCGACCGCCAGGGTCAGATTGTTCACATCCTGCAGCAGGATGGAGGCCATGGGCACCTCGGTAATGGAACCGATAAAGGCCAGAATAAACACTACCGCCAGGATGGGCACCGACAGGGGCAACAGGATCAGACGGAATGCCTGCCACGGGGTCGCCCCGTCGATGGCCGCCGCCTCCTCCAGGGAGGAGTCGATGGTCTCGAAGTAGCCCTTGATGGTCCAGACGTGGAGGGCAATCCCCCCCATGTACGCCAGGATCAGGCCACCGTGGGTGTTGAGACCGAGCCAAGGGATGTAGTCACCAATCTTGTTAAAGAGCGCGTAGATGGCTACCAGTGCCAGCACTGCCGGGAACATCTGGAAAATCAGCATACCCTGCAGGATGGTGGACTTGCCACGAAAACGCAGGCGGGCAAAGGCGTAAGCACAGGTGGTGGAGAGCGTCACGATCATCAGGGCTGTGATGCCGGCGATCTTGATGGAGTTCCACAACCAGGTCAGCACCGGGAACGGCGGCGGCGTGATGCTGCCGTCGGCGTTGGTGATAGACATGCCCAGCGCCAGCTTCCAGTGATCCAGCGTCGGATTGGAGGGGATGATCTCCCCTACCGCGAAGTTACCGTTACGGAACGAGATGGCGATAACCATGATCAACGGGAAGATGATCAGCGCCAGGAAGCCCCACATGACCAGGTGGGTTGCCCACACCCGGTATTTGACTGATTTGGGTTGTACGATTGCCATGTTGAAGCCTCCTTACAGCTGCTTGTCGGCTTTGGACAATTTCAGGTTGAGCAGCGCCAGCGCACCTACGATGAGGAAGATAGCTGTGGCGATGGCACTGGCCAGACCGTAGTCCTGACCACCCGATCCCTGGAACGCAATCCGGTAGGTATAACTCACCAGCAAGTCGGTGGTACCGGCCGGGGTGCTGGCGCCGATGATGTCGGGCGCACCGTTGGTCAACAACTGAATAAGCACGAAGTTGTTGAAGTTGAAAGCGAACGAGGCAATCAACAGGGGTGTCAGCGGCTTCATCAGCAGCGGCACGGTGATCTTGAAGAAGTTCTGTACCGGACCGGCACCGTCCATGGCGGACGCTTCATAGAGATCTTCCGGAATGGCTTTGAGCAGGCCCATGCAGAGGATCATCATGTAGGGGTAGCCGAGCCAGGTGTTGACAATCAGGATCATCACCTTGGCCAGGAAGGGGTTGGTATACCAGTCCGGCTTGATGCCAAACGCCGCTTCCAGGAACATGTTGATCTCACCGAAGTTCTGGTTGAACAACCCCTTGAACACCAGGATGGAGATAAACGCCGGGATCGCATAGGGCAGGATCAACATGACCCGATAGAAACCGCGCCCCTTGAGCTCTTCCCACTGCACCAGACAGGCCAGCACCATGCCGATAGCCAGGGTGAAAGCGACGGAGCAGGTTGAGAAGATCACGGTCCAGATGAAGATCTGCAGGAAGGGTGACTGGATGCCCGGATCGGTGACGATGCGCGCGAAGTTCTTCCAACCGACGCTCACCACAAAGCCCGGAGCAATACTCTTGCCGACAAACTGACCCTGTTCGTCGATGTACTGATAGAAGCCGGTCTCGCCATTGGGCAGCATCAGCTCGCCATTCTGGGTATCACGCAGCAGGTTGCTGTCTTTGATCACCACGCCGGACTTGAGCACGGCACCATCCATCAGACGGGTGTAGTGCTGCTTCTGGGCGGCAAACTTGCGCAGGCTGCTCAGGGTCAGGTGGGTACCGCCATCCGGCAGTACCAGATCAAGGTCACTCAGATGAGTACGATGTTCAACAATGGCGCGGATCGGTGCGGCCTTGCTGGCCGCTTCGCCAGTGAAGGGCTGCAGCTCGACCACTTGCTGGGTGTTCTGCACACGGCCCTCGCGGGACGCCAGCTCACGGGCCTTGTTGGTCATAAGGGAAACAGGTTGGCTGATAAAGGATTGATCATCCTGTGTCAGCAGCAGCTGGAACTGGCCATTGTCGCCACCCAGCAGGGTAAAATCGAATTCACCGCCCGCCACCTTGTAGGTTTTCTTCAGGTGGTAGTCCCGCGCCTGCTCCACGGAGAGCAAGTTGGACCCCGAATAGTTGGTGAAGGCAATGCCAATGGTGTAGGCAAGAGGGAAGATGATAAACACAACCATGCCCGCAACACCCGGAAAGATGTAGCGATGGGCATAGGTCTTCTTGTTCATGAAGACATACAGACCGACGGAAACCACCACCAGATCCAGCAGCGCGAATACCCACTCGCCACTGGCGTACATCATCACGGCTGCGTAGCCGTTGAGGATGGCAACCAGGGCCGCTATGGTCCACTTAAGCCAGGTGTGCTTATCCTTCGGACCGGCATAGGACTCAACAGAAGGAACTACTTCCATGCCAATTAACCTTTATAACGCCAAGAGAGATTTGAGAGAGTGGGAGGCCATGACGGCCTCCCGGGTAGTGCGTGCTTACTGAACGATACGCTTGGCAGCGGTATCCAGAGCTTCGTCAACACCCTGACGACCGGAGGTCACGTTCTTAAGGGCAGTTTCGAAGGAAGACCAGAAACGGCTCATCTCGGGAACGGATGGCATCGGCTCGCCAGCCTGGGCGTTCAGCATGGTGGCCTTGATGTGCGGATCGGATTCCAGGGTCTTCTGGAAGGATTTCAGCGCAACGGCACCCAGCGGCTTGTCGGCGTTAACCGGCGCCAGACCGGCATCGGTCAGCAGGTAGTTTTCCAGGAACTCGATAGCCAGATCCTTGTTCGGGCTGGCAGCGTTGATGGTGGCACCCAGTACGCCAACGAAGGCTTTGGCCGGCTTGCCGTTCAGGGTCGGCAGCGGCGCTACGCCGTACTTGATGCCGCTCTTGTCCAGGTTGCTCCAGGCCCAGGGACCGTTGATCATCATGGCCACTTCGCCCTTGTTGAACTTGGCGTCCATCACACCGTAGTCGATGCCTTTTTCCAGGTGACCGGACTTGATCATCTCGGAGATGTAGCCCACGCCCATCTTGGCACCTGCGTTGTTCACGCCGGTATCTTTGACGTCATAACCGGTAGCGGTTTTCTTGAAGGCGTAACCACCGTTGGCAGCCACCAGCGGATAGCTGAAGTACGGGGTGTCATAAGCCCACATGATGGCGCGCTTGCCATTTTTCTTCAGAGTCTCGTCAATCTTGGCGATCTCTTCGAAGGTTTTCGGCGGCTCGGGCAGCAGGTCCTTGTTATAAATCAGGCTGACTGCTTCCATGGCAACCGGGTAGCCATAGGTTTTGCCATCAACAGTCATGGCATCCCATGCCAGCTGTTCAAATTTGCCTTTGGTGGCAGCGTTCGGCGTTACCGGAACCAGCAAACCGGCTTTGACCCACTCACCGTAACGGTCGTGAGCCCAGAAGAAGATGTCCGGGCCGTTGCCAGTGGCGGCGGCTTGCTGGAATTTCACTTCAACCTGATCCGGGTGAGCAACAGTAACCTTGATGCCGGTTTCTGCTTCAAACTTCTTACCCACTTCAGCCAGACCGTTGTATCCCTTGTCACCGTTGATCCAGATGGTCAGCTGGCCTTCATCGATGGCAGCAGTAGCAGAGCAAGCGACGCCAAGAGTGGCCAGACCGATCAGGGATGACAGCAATTTCTTTTTCATGAGCCTTTCCTTGTATTAGTTCCGCGCTGTAAGAGCATTGTGTGCGAGATGAATATTATCCCAAGCGGCAAACGGCTCACATGACGCAACTCGCATTTTTGAAATGCAATTACGTATTTCCTTCCAGAAAGTTTTGAAAACATTTTCTTATTTCAGGGAATTACGGCCATTTATCGGCTTAATTCCAGACAACCACAGAATAATAATTACCAAAATGAAATAAATTTTCATGAATGAAAGGGTTTTCACCTCAATGAAAACCCTTTCAGGTGGTTTATTTTGTTTGATTTGTTAACAAAGTACCGCGCCAGTTTCGAGGTCTGCCCGGGCGCGATAAAAAAAGAGACCCCGCCGGGGCGGAGTCTCTTTTTGCCAGAAATGACGAGTTGATCACACTCGGGAGCATGACTACGACTGGCGCAGCAGCTGATCCTTAAGATTGGGCGGCACACCCTTGATGGTCAGGGTGTCGGTCTGGGGATCGTAAAAGATCCGGCTGTTCAACAGCTTCTGCTCAAAGCTCAAAGTCAGGCCGCCACCGGAGCCGACAAACTTGGTCAAACCACGCAGAGTAGAGCGATCCGCCGGGAAGCGCTCTTCCAGCTCATACTCCTGACCGATAAAGCTGTAAAAATCGAGGTCACCGTCGCCGGGCAATTCTGCAGACAACTCCTTGATTTCGATCTCTTCACCGGCACTCGCCTGTTCGGTGCAATATTTGAAGACCTGCTTTTTATAGTCATTGCGCTCGGTCGGTTCGAGCTGACGACTGTCGCAATAATCTTCGACCGCCTGCAGCAAGCCTTTATTTTGTACCTTGGCATCCATGCCCTCGCGGGCACCCAGCAGATCCATAAAGAAGTCGCCCAGTTTGCGACCAATGCGCCCCTTGCTGAAGGTGATATAGCGGCGCGAATCAGGTTGGGTTTTCCATTCGGTCAAATCAATGCGGGCCACCAGATTGAGTTTGCCGATATCCAGATACTGGATATGGCGCAATTCCAGCGCTTCGCTGACGGTGACGCTCTCCTTGCCCTCCAGCAGGGCAATCAGCAGATAATCGACCCCGACGTAGTTATATTTGGCAAACAGCAGCACCCCCTGCTCATCGAGGGCGTGCTCCACCAGCTGCTTGACCAGCATCTGGGTCACGGTGACCGAGAAGGGAACGAATTCGGTCTGCTCGGCGAGCAGCTGTTCGAGGGCGATACGAAACGCGGGTGAAGGCTGCTTGGGAGCCTCTTCACCGTCGGCCAGCTCGGCGACGGCGGCCTCGGGATCGGCAAAGAAGCCAAAGCCTTTGCCGCCCTTGCCGTTGTAGATCCGATGCAGTTCCGCCATCAGTCCCTGTACCGCCTCATCAGGGGGCAGGGTCTGGCTGCGGGTATCGGCGTGGGGTTGACCATCGCCGCCCTGGCGCAAGGAGTGAAGAATGATCTTGTCGATATCGAGACTCATGTCACAAAGCCATAGTGTTAGCCGAAAGGGTGAAGTATTATAAGGCGCTTTGAACCGAGATGAACTGAAGATTATGCCTATCGTATCAAAGTACAATAACGAGCAATTTGACGCCCTGATGAACGACCTGATCACCGCGCTGGAAAAGCATAAAGCGCCGGTAGATCTCAGCCTTATGGTGCTTGGCAATCTGACCACCAATATCATCAACGGTATGGCACCGGCCCAGCGCCAGGCCATCACTGAAAAGTTTGTCCAGGCCCTGACCGCATCGGTCGATAATCGCCACGACGCACACTGAGTCCCCGACTCTGTTGATTTGACGTTTCTCAACGCAGATGGATCACTATGGTCGAAACCGGTAACCCCTATCGTGATAATGTCTCTCGCCTGATCACCTGGGGGCATTGGTTCTCCTTCTTCAACATTATTCTGGCCATGCTCATCGCCACCCGTTATCTGGGTGCCATCAGCTGGCCATCGACCACGCTTGGCGTGATCTATCTCGTTGTAAGCTGGATTGGCCACTTCTCGTTTCTGAGTTTTGTCACCTACCTGTTGACGATCTTCCCGCTCAGCTTCGTGCTGCCCAAGGAGAAGTCGTTGCGGTTCATCTCGGCCATCATCGCTACCCTGGCGCTGGTGCTGCTGCTGATCGACACCCAGGTATTCCGGCTGTTCAAGTTCCACCTCAACAGTCAGGTATGGCAGTTGCTGCTGGATCAGGCGCAAACCGAAGAGGGCTCAATCTGGAGCATCATCTTCGTTGCCGTGCCCACCATCTTCCTGCTGCAACTGCTGCTGTCGGCCTATGTCTGGCGCAAGATCAACAAGCGCAAGCGCCGCCAGTACGGCAATCAGGTGGGGCTGGCCCTGCTGATCTGCTTTATTCTGACCCACGTGGTCAACAGCTGGGCGGATGCGACCCTCTATCAGCCCATCACCATGCAGAGAGCCAACTTCCCCCTCTCCTACCCCATGACGGCCCGCTCCTTCCTGGCCAAACATGGCTGGCTGGATCTGGATCAGTACGAGAAGCAGGCGGCCTCCCAGGGGGATAACAGCGACAGCCGGATGCACTATCCGCTGCGCCCGCTCAACGTCAACGCCCCCCTGACTCACAACAATCTGCTGATTGTGGTGGTCGATTCGCTGCGCTTTGACATGCTCAACAACATCAACATGCCCAATCTGCAGCGCTATGCGGATCAGCATCTGACGTTCCGCAATCACCTGAGTGGCGGCAACGACGACCTGATGGGGATGTTCAGCCTCTTCTACGGGTTGCCCGGTCACTACTACAAGGACATCAGCAGCGACAAGCGTCCGCCGGTGCTGTTCGACGAGATGCTGCGCCAGGATTACCAGTTCGGGCTATTCGGCGCGATGGAAGATGCCCAGAAGTATCGCAAGAGCATCCTCGCCGGTCTGCGCAAACAGGTGTTTGTCTCCGAGCAGAGTGACGATGGCAAGCTGCTGACCGACTGGCAACAGTGGCTGGAGAAGCGCTCACCCGAGCGCCCCTGGTTCTCGCTGGTCTATCTCTCGAGCCCCGGCGACTACCAGTTGCCCGCCACCATGAAGGGGCCGTTCCAACCGGAGCTCGCCAACTTCAATCCGGCGACCGCCTATCGGGCGGAGAACCTGCAAAAACTGGAGAACCGCTACAAGAACTCGGTCTTCTATACCGACCAGTTGCTTGAACAGATGCTGACCAAATTGCAGTCGCAGGGGATGGACAGCAACACCATCGTCGTCATCACCTCCAACCACGGTCAGGAGTTCAACGACACCCGCAGCAACAGCTGGGGCGCAGGCAGCAACTACTCTCCCTATCAGGTGCAGGTCCCGCTGGTACTGGCCTGGCCTGGGCGCGGCAGTGACGTTCGGGAACAACCGAGCAGCCATTTCGATCTGGCTCCGACCCTGATGCAGGGGATGCTGGGCGTGCGCAATCCGGCGCGCGATTACAGCGTTGGTCGCTCGCTGTTTGATACCAGCCCGCGCAACTGGCTGCTGGCCGGGGATCAGAATGACTTCGCCATCTATGAAGGGGAGACCATCACCCACTTCAACAAGCAGGGTGACTTCGAACTGCTGGAACGCAACAGCTATCGCCCGATCAAGCACGGCACCCCGGATATGGGCGCCATGATCCAGGTGATGAACGAGCTGAACCGCTTCTATCGCAACCAGTGAAGCGCCCCTTAATGGCTTGCTACCATAAAAAACGCCCCGAATTCGGGGCGTTTTTCGTTGTATAGCCGGGCCACGTTCACGACTGTCAGCCACCCCACCCTTGCGGGTACTTGTAGCCGACGAAACGCTTGGCTGCATAGGCTTTGAAAGCCGCCGAGTTGTAGGCCGCCGCCACATCTTTGGCAAAAGGCTGGTCCGCATCTGCGCTTTTCACCACCACCCAGTTGATAAAATCGTAGCTGCGCTCCAGAAACAGTCCTTCACTGAACGGGATTCCGCTGGAGGCGGCAAAATTACCGTTGATCACCGAGAAGTCCACATCCTCCCGCGAGCGGGGCAACTGCGCGGCTTCCAGCAGTACCAGCTTGAGATTGTGCGGATTGTTCACCACATCAAACTCGCTCGCCTTGAGCGGGTTTATCCCCTCCTTGAGAGTGAGCCAACCAAGATCCTGCAGCATCAACAGCGCCCGCGCCTGATTGGTGGGATCGTTGGGGATGGCCACCGTGCTCCCCTCTTTCACCTTGTCGAGTGCCGCCAGCTTGCCGGAGTAGAGTCCCATCGGACCGGTTGGCACCTGGGTAATGGGCGCCAGCGACAAGCCGCGATCTTTGGCAAAACTCTCCAGATAAGGTTTGTGCTGGAAACAGTTCACATCCAGTGATCCGTCAGCCAGAGCAATATTGGGGGTCACATAGTCGGTGAACTCCACCAGCTTGACCTTATACCCCTTGGCCTCCAGCTGCGGCTTGATGGAGTCGGTCACCATGTCGGCAAAATCCCCCACCGTGGTACCAATCACAATCTCCTGTTTGGTCGGCAAGGACGCATCGACGGCAACAGCGGAAAAAGAGAGGCTCCCGACCGCTATCGCGGCAATAAAGGTGCTGGCGCCAGCAGTGACGCGCAAGGAGGCAGTCAAAGGAGAAGATAAGAAGGAACGAAACGGCATAGGGACTCCCTGTCAGGTACGCATCAAGCTATGGGACTGCGGCGGGGTAGCTCTCAGAGATTTGGCCCCTCAAACCGCAGCAATCTAGCCATCCAAACGGCTATTTTGGTTACCATAACAGAGCCATCCACTGCCGCCAAGCAATAAACCGCTGGTTCCACCTCATCACCCTTGCTGTCACCCCCGAATGCATAGCTGTACTCACGTTGGCACACACAACCATGCCGCTCACGTTCAAGAGCGCACGAGCTCCCCTCGGGATTGCCCCGAATCGAGATGGCTGCGGCGAAGGAGAGTCGCGAGAGGAGTGAATTACAGATAAAAAGATCAGTAGTGAGCGGTGAGAACCATTCTCAATAGAACACATAACCAGCGTCATTGGAATACCTACCATAAACCAGATCGGATTTCTTTGAACCTCATTGCGTTTTTTGAAAATGGCTCTTTTTGAACCCCTACCACCCGTGTATAGATTTCCGTCGCACTCAGGATGGTGCGATCCAAGATGGAGTTAAAAAAATAATGAAGCAAACATCGTTAGCACTGGCGATCACAGCACTGCTGTCGACCCTGCCCAGTGCGCTCGTTCAGGCAAATGAAGGTTGTGCGCCGCTCACCGGCAAGGAGAGCGGCATGGATATCGGACGCAGCAGCACCGAGCGCTGCCTGCCAGGTACCAATCCCCTGCAGGATCAGCAGTGGTATCTGCTCAACAGCGGGCAGGATGGATTCAGCGCCCGTGGCGGTATAGCAGGCAATGATCTCAACCTCTGGTGGGCTCATCGCACCGGCGTGCTGGGCCAGGGAGTCAATGTGGCCGTGGTGGATGATGGTCTGGCCATCGCCCACCCGGATCTGGCGGACAACGTGCGCCCAGGGTCGAAAAACGTGGTAACCGGCAGCGATGACCCGACACCGACCGATCCGGATACGGCCCACGGCACCTCGGTCTCCGGCATTATTGCGGCGGTAGACAACGCCATAGGTACCAAGGGTATTGCCCCGCGAGCCCAGCTGCAGGGTTTCAACCTGCTGGATGACAACAGCCAGCAGTTGCAGAAGGATTGGCTCTACGCCCTTGGCGACAGCGATGCCAGCCGCGACAACCGGGTGTTCAACCAGAGCTACGGCATGAGTGTGGTGGATCCCCGCTCTGCCAACTCTCTGGACCAATCCCAGCTTGATCGTCTGTTTGAACAGCAAACCCTCAAGGCGCAGGGCGCGGCCTATATCAAGGCCGCCGGCAACGGCTTCAACAAGATAGCGGCGGGCGGCTATGTGCTTAACCGCACCGGCAATGGCCCCAAATTGCCGTTTGAAAACAGCAACCTCGATCCCTCCAACAGCAACTTCTGGAACCTGGTGGTAAGCGCTCTCAACGCCGATGGCGTCAGATCCTCCTACTCCAGCGTCGGCAGCAACATCTTCCTGAGCGCGACCGGCGGCGAGTACGGTACCGACGCTCCGGCGATGGTGACCACGGATCTGCCCGGCTGCGACATGGGTTACAACCGCAACGACGATCCCAGCACCAACCGGCTGCACGGCAACCCGCAACTGGATGCCAGCTGCGACTACAACGGCGTGATGAACGGCACCTCCTCCGCCACCCCCAGCACTTCCGGCGCCATGGCGCTGCTGATGTCCGCCTATCCGGATCTGTCGGTACGTGACCTGCGGGATCTGCTGGCGCGCAGCGCAACCCGGGTCGATGCCACACAGAAACCTGTGATGGTCAGCTACACCAGCAGCACCGGCAAGGTGCGTGATGTGAAAGGGCTGGAAGGGTGGGAGCGCAATGCCGCCGGCATGTGGTTCAGCCCGACTTACGGTTTTGGTCTGATCGACGTCAACAAGGCCCTTGAGCTGGCAGCCAATCACCAGCCCCTCCCCCCGCTGGTGCTGCTGCCGTGGCAGAAGATCAATGTCACCGGCAGTACCGCTGCCATCCCGGATGTGGGCAACAGCCCGACCAGCTCGACAACCCGCATCGCGACACCATTGACGGTAGAAGCGGTTCAGGTGATGGTGAGCCTCGATCACCAGCGTCTGCCCGATCTGCTGATCGAACTGGTCTCCCCCACCGGCACCCGCAGCATCCTGCTGAGCCCCTTCAACAGCCTGGTCGGCCAATCTCTCGACCAGCAGCAGCTGGGCTTTGTACGAACCAAGGGATTGCGCGACATGCGGATGCTGTCCAACAAGTTTTACGGTGAATCGGCGCAAGGCACATGGCGACTGGAAGTAACCGATGTTGCCAACGGTACCCGTCAGGTCTCTCTGCTCAATCGCGAGACCCGTGAGCGTACCACCCTGACCGAGCGCAACAATCGCCAACCGGGCAAGCTGATCTCATGGTCCCTGCGGGTCCTGGGTCACGATGCCAACCGCAGCTAACACGCTAGGAGTATTACCATGAACAAACCTGTTACCTTGCTTCTGGCAACCCTGCTGGCCCCCCTCTCGGGACAGCTCTGCGCCCAGGAGTCCATCACCATGGATGGCAAGCAGTACAGCACCATAGAGGTGAACGGCCAGACCTACCTCATTCCTGACAACGGCAGCAAGAAGCGGGTCGCCCGCAGCCTTGACAGCAAGGTCCCGCAACAGACCCTGCGCCGCGGTGACGTGTTGATGCAAGGGGCCGCCAGCCCGGAGCTGACTGTAAGCGGCACCCTGCTGGTGGAAGCTGACGATGCCAGCGCCAAGGCGCTGGCGACTCGCCACGGCTTGAACTTCAAGCAGAGCAGCGGCGGCATTGCCCTGCTTGAGGCCAAACCGGGCAACGATCTCAACGCCATCGCCAACAAACTCCAGAGCGAGGGGGTGAAGGTACAGATCGAGCTGTCGGGGGCCGAACAGCAGCCGAAATAGGCAAATGATGGAAAATACGAAACCACTTTGATGTCTGCATCTATATCTAAAATATCGAGGGGGCTTGAAAGCCCCCTTGTCATTACTGATATCACTCTGGTCCCTAAAAGCGCCAACTTAATACATCCGTGAAGACTGTCGATCTCGCCTGAATGGATAAAAAGGCCCCTATCGGGGCCATTTTATCCATTTAGTTCAAGATAATGGGAAGGCAGGATGAACAAATCCCTGGTAACCATCGATATGCAACTTGGAAAGCAGTTCCACTTGATGTTGATCTTCGACTCGGGTTGCAATAGTCGTCACACCGGCATTGTGCGCAGCGCGACACACTGCAGCCAGGAATGAGGTGTCAGCCCCCGGCTCCATGACCTGACTGGTATAACCGTGATCAACCTTGACATAAGCCGGCGACAACTCCTCCAGATAGCCCAGAGACTGGAAGTGACGACCATAGTGGTCAACCCCCCACTGGAAACCATGAGCTTGCAAGGTGCCCACCAACGCAGCCACATTGTCTTTATGTTTCATGATGGCAGCTTCAGGTATCTCAAATAACAACCGCTCTTTGAGCTCTGCATGCTCGGTCAGATAGCGCGTCAGCCAGGTTAAAAATTCATCCGAGCAGAGCGAGCCAGCAGTGATGTTGATCGCCAGTACCAGATCAGACTGTTTTTGCAGTAATGGAACGCAAGCATCAAGCACCGCCTGGTCAAACTCGCCACCCAATTTGAACTGTTCAATCGCGGGCAAGAACTGACCGGCAAAATAATCAGTGCCATCCCGAGAGATAGAAGCAAACAGCTCGGCATGCAACCTTGCTCCATTATCAAACCGGCAAGCTGGTTGGGCTTTGAAGCGCCAAAGTTGTCGTGAAATTGCATCTTGTACCAGATCTCGCCAGGCCAAACGCCCCATCAAACCTTGCTCGGTACCCCCTTCCATCACCACAGCACCACGGCGTTCATTGCGCGCCTTGCCAAGCGCATTATCGGCTTTGGTCAACAAGGCAGAGAGATCATCATTGCCATCACGACCGGCAATACCAATGACGGAGAGCGCATCCCCTTCGCCCATTGGATTCACCACCAGATCGGCAATGCGGCTATTAATCACTTCAGCCAGCTCTTTTAGCTGAGTCAGATCGTCAGTTGGACAGAGCAGCGCATATTCCGTCGCGGAGATCCGTGCCAAGGCTGCGCCATCCCACCCTTTTAATTGCTCTTTCAAAGCCTGAGCTATCGATTTGACCATGTTGTCACGGGCAGCAAAGCCTTCATCGCGATAGATATCATCCAGCATGTCGACCGCAACCAGCATGACGCCACCTTGGCCAGCCTCCGCTATCCATGCGTTTACCTGACCCACAAAATAGGCTCGGTTGCCAAGCCCCGACACGGCATCGACATAAACCCGCTCACGCAATTTCTCGGCCTCATCGGCTTGCTCTTTGAACTGCAACGCCAACTTGCTTGAGAGGGTGTTGATCGCCTGAACGACCTGCTTCAATTCATGGGTTTTAGGCTCCGGGATCGTATGACCGAAATGGTGCAACTCGATCTCGACGGCTTGATCACAGATCTGTTTGAGTGGCTTGAGCAAGTAGTTGAGTGCTCTCATCAACAAAATGGTGGTGATCAAAAAGCCGACCAGAAACCAGCTCGCCAGCTCACTCATCCCACGCCACAACTCGTAATAAGCCTGGCCGGGGTGACCCACTACTTTTAATTTTCCAAGCTGCAACCAGCCAGACGTCAGAATTGACTCGTTGGATACCTCAGGAAACAGTCCCAAATTTACAAACCACCGCGGTACCCCCTGAATATTGTTGGTATTTTCCTGCTCGATGACATCCTTTGAAGCCAGCAGATCCAGGCGAACCAATCGATAATAGCCGCCATCAAAAATAGCCTGGATCACCGACTCGGCACCGACCTTGTCACCGTTTTCCAGATAGGGAGTGAGCGCAAGCCCCAGCGAAGTTGCCGTATTGATGACCGTTGTTTCCTGTTGCTGCGCCAGATAAGTGCGGGTTGAATTGAATTGCACCCAGTATGTGGCCGCAAATAACAATCCAAACAGCAGCAGCATGGTGGCTAATAACTGTCGATAGAGCGTCATAGGTTAATCATCCAAATTCACCACTGGCCGAGCCAATCGCCCCGAGGTCATGCGATTGCGTAAATCATTCCATAATCCCAAGCGGGATGATTGACCAGCCAGTTCCCCTTGGCCTCGTGCCTTCATCAACCACAAGTGACTACCGTTAAAGCTGTAAATAGGCACCAGATCTCGCCGCTGTGTGGCAGGGCGAATCGAGCCTATCAAATTATCCAAAATAACCGGAACGGAAGAGGGTGTCTCATAATATGCCACCACCATGTGAAACTGGTTGTAATCAAGAGCCTTGACGTACACCATCCGCATTTTATCATCCGGGATCCCAAGCTCGAGCAGCGTAGAGTATTTGGCGATACTGAAATCTTCACAGTCTCCCCCGGCGGCTCCCAAAAATTCTAGCGGGGTTGCCCAATAATCCTTTTTGCGCCACAACTTGATATCGTCAATAAAACGCATCCGATTGAAAAAATTATTTACCCGCTCAAGCTTTTTTTCTTCGCTCAGGGCCCTGCCCTTCGTCTCCATGACCAGCATACGCCAACTGGTTACACGCTTGCCGGCTCTGGCGCCATAGGTCTGCTCCGCCCGCTTGATCAAGTTGAGATCTTCCTGTGGCAGAGGCTGACTGGCACAGAGCAGAAGTGAGAAGGGTAACAGCAGGATCCATAAGGAGTGGCGCAGAGCGCGTAGGGAGCTGTATCTCCATTCATTAAGAAGATAACCCCATCTGCCGCCGGTTCCGCGCTGGAGTGTCACGTCATATTCCTGCTGCATTATTGCTGCTGCACTCCTCAAAGCCCGTGCAACCATCTGCTTTAGCCAAACATGGTGACTGCCAGCAGCAGTCACCATGTTGGCGTTCATGATCCCAGCGGGATCATGGGCAAACGGTTATTGCCTAGCCTGCCATTCAGCGGGTTGTTTGACGCTAAATGCATTGAGCAGGCTGCCTGTCGCGTTGAGAATGCGATAGTCCGCCAGCAGTGCATCATACTCGGCAGTAATGTAGCTGCGACGCGCCTCGAACAGTTCGTTCTCGGTGTTCAATACGTCCAGCAATGTCCGTTGACCCAAACCAAACTGCTTCTTGTATGCCTGTACGGTGTCATAGCTGGCGTCAACATGCTCTTTCAGGAAGGTCTTCTGCTTGGCCAGCGACTCTTTCGCGTTCCAGGCCAGACGAGTGCCTTCCTCCACCTGGCGAAACGCATTCAAATGAATGTCTTTCGCCTGAGAGTAGAGAGCCGATGTTGCATTGCTCTCTGCCACATCAGAACCGCCACGGAACAGGTTGTAACGCATGCGCACCATTGCGGTCAGATCATCGTTGCGCCCTTTGACCGCATCGATATCCTCATTCCAGTTCTGATCGACCTCGAATGTTACATTCGGGTAGAAACCGGATTTGGCGCCTTCATGTTGATACTTGGCTGCTTCGATATCCTGCAGGGAAGAGAGCAGGGTCGGGTGGACTTCGGTCGCCGTTTTCAGCGCACTATCGAGGCTGGCCGGGATAAGCTCGGTATTGGGAACCGGCTGTACCAGATCTTTTGGTACCTCGTTCACGACACGAATAAATTCACTCTCTGCGTCGCGATAGTTGTTTTCGGCAGCGGCCTGATTTGAATAGGCTCGGGCAACACGACCTTCAATCTGGGTCTGATCCGCAGTAGAGCCAAGCCCTGAATCAGTCCGCTTGCTGATGTCGCTGCGGATCTGTTCGTGCGTTTCCAGGTTTTGTTTGGAAAGCTCCAGGATCTCCTGCTGGCGCAGCATATTGAGGTAGACCTCAGCTACTCGCAGCGCGGTATTTTCAGCTTCAGAGATCATCGCCAGACGCTGGGCATTGGCTTCAGCTTCGGTTCTGGAGACGTTGTTGCTGACATCAAAGCCATCAAACAACATTTGCCGCAGACTCAATCCTGCCTCTTTGCGAGTCATGGAATCATCAATATTGCTGTTGGCACTTGCAGCACGGGTAGAAGGGCTGTCAGTTTTTTCATAGCCTACGCCGCCACGCAGATCGATCGTAGGATAATAGCCACCCTTGGCTCCATCATGCTGATAGAGTCGTGCCTGATACAGATCAAACGCTTCCTTGATCTTGGGATGCGTAGCAAGTGTCTGTGCCACCGACTCTTCCAGAGTCTGGGCCTGACCCAAACTCGGGATCAGGATGCAGCCACTGACCAGCATGGCAACAATCGTTTTTTTCATGTTATCTCCAGTCATGTTTTGTTTTTAGATTGTTGGCTTATCGTTCTCTCAGTGCCGACTGCTTTGCCCGTAAAATCGGCTTAAGCAAATAGTCTAGGACACTTTTTTTACCAGTAATGATATCAGCACTGGCTAACATACCGGGGATGATGGGAAGTGCGTTAAGCTCATCGCCCAAGTAACTCTTCTCTGTTCGAACCCGAACCAGATAAAAGGAGTTCCCCTCCTCATCCTGGATCGAATCCGCACTTATCTGTTCAACCTTGCCATGCAATCCTCCATAGATTGTAAAGTCGTAGGCAGTAATTTTGACGATGGCGTCCAGCCCCGGTCGCAGGAAGGCGATATCTTTCGGTGACACCTTGGCTTCTACCAGCAAGGTATCCTCCAGCGGCACAATCTCCATCAAATCCATGCCGGGCTGAACCACGCCGCCCAGGGTGTTGATCTTGAGTTTCTTGATGGTGCCCTTGAGCGGAGCAATCACGCTGGTCCGGTCGACCCTGTCTCGCAAGCCAACCTGCCCTTCTGACAACTGGCCAAGCCGCCCCTGCTTCTCATTCAGTTCAGTCTGGGAGTCTGCTCTGAACTTCAGCGCAATATCATTACGCTTGGAGATGGTCTCACGCAGTACCGAATTGAGTTTTGGGATCAGCAGACGGTTGCTCTCCAGCTCCCCCTGCATCTCGTTGACCTGCCGCTCAAGCTTGATTAGCTCCACTTGAGGCACTATACCCTCTTTCGCCAGCGGACGGCTAATATTCAGTTCCTGTCTGGCCAGATCCACACTGCGATTCACGGTGCGAATTTTGGCATTCAGTTCAATCAGCTCCTGCTCTTTCTGTTCGATTTGCTGACCAAGAATATAGAGCTGGTTCTTCAGGTTATTGAGGCGATCCCGCTGTACAGAGCGCTCACGGTGTGCGTATTCGGCAAAGACGGTTTCATAACCATCGGGGAACTGGATTGGCGCTTCGCCTACCACTACCTGCTCACGCCACCCCAGTGCCGGGTCGTTTTTCACCTCGACGCTGGCCATCTCGGCGCGCAGACGAGCCACATCCCCCTTGAGGGTAACTACCTCTTGCTCCCGTTCTCTAAAGTCGGAACGGAAACGGGTGTCATCAATGCGCAGCAGCGGCTGCCCCTTTTCGACGATATCCCCCTCTTTAACGAAGATCTCTTTGACGATCCCCCCTTCCAGGTTCTGGATCACCTGCAGCTGACGGGATGGAATAACCTTGCCCTGACCCACGGTGACTTCATCCAGCTCGGCCCAGGCCGCCCAGACGATGGCACTCATGAAAAAGAGGAAACAGCACCATAGCAGGATACGAGCTCCGGTCGGCGTGGTCAGCAGCACAGCTGCAGCGCCGTCATCGACAAACTCCAGATGCTCGGGTGCCGGCAATACCTCGCCGGAAGGCGTCTTTTTGCTGCGCTTGAACCAGTCCATGAGCCCCTTAAGCATGGGACACCTCCTGCACGCGCACCTTGCCTTCCTTCAACTGCTGCAACACCACCTCTTTGGGGCCATCAGCAACGATCTGCCCCTGCTCGATGACGATCACTCGCGATGCCACATCCAGCATCGAGGTTTTGTGAGTGATGAGGATCAATGTGGTTTCCGGGCCCAGTCTGGCGAGCTCCTGTTTGACCTGCATCTCGGACTGGTTGTCCATGTTGGAGGTCGGCTCATCCATCACCAGAATGGGGGGATCATTGAGCAGGGCGCGTGCCAGCAGGATCGACTGACGCTGGCCACCGGAGAGCTGACGCCCCCCCTCACCTATCTGCCGATCCAGCCCGTTGGGATCCCGGTTGGTAAAGTTGGTGACACCCGCCCGCTTGGCTGCGCGCAAGACTCTCACATCATCCACCAGCGGATTACCCAGCATGATGTTGTCCCGCACAGAGCCGAAAAAGAGAATGACATCTTGCGGAACACAGCCGATATTGCGACGGATCACCGCAGGTGGCAGTTGATCGAGTTCAAAGCCATCGATACGTACCGAGCCATCGGTCGGTCGATAAAGTCCCATCAACAACTTCTCGAGGGTCGTTTTACCCGCCCCAATCCGGCCGATAATCGCCACCTTTTCGCCCGGCTGAATGCGCAAATTGATATTGTGCAGCGTGCTGGTTTCCATTCCCGGATATTTGAAGGAGACATTTTCGAATTCAATTCGACCGGCAATCACCGGATGATGGATATATTGCTTGCCTTCCTCCTGCTCACCCGGGGTTTGCATGATTTTTTCCAGAATATCCAATGCAGATTTGGCCTGGTTATAACGGGTCGACAACACGGAGAGTTGCACCATAGGCGCAATGGCGCGGCTGGAGAGCATCACGGCAGCAATCATCCCCCCCATGGTAACCAAACCTTCGGAGATCTGGTAAACACCCACGATCACCAGACCGACCGTCACCACCTGCTGGATATAACTGGCCAGTGAGGACATAGAGTTGGTAATGCGGCGGGTCTGTACGCCCCAGGTGGAAATATGGGAGACGGCCTGTTCCCAGCGATGCTGGAACATACTCTCGGCACCGAAAATCTTGACGGTTTCCAGCCCGGAAATACTTTCAATCAGGTTGGCGTTCTTCTGGGACGCAAGGCGTGAACCCTCTTCGATGGACTGCTTGAGGGGCTCCTGAATATAGAAGCTGTAGGCGATGAGGATCAGCATGGCGACGATGGGGACCACCACCATCACACCGGCAAACATCCAGATAATAAAAAGGAAGAAGACGGCAAAGGGCAGATCGATAAGAGTAGAAACCGTTGCGGAGGTGAAAAACTCCCGCACCGATTCAAATTCCTGCAGATGTTTGGCGAACGCGCCAGTGGAGGCGGGACGAGATTCCATCCGCATACCCATCACCTTGGCGAAGATCTTGGCGGACAGCAGCACATCAGACTTTTTGCCAGCGATATCGATAAAGTAACTGCGCAACTGCCGCATCACAAAATCGAAGGTAAAGACCACCATGGCCCCGACCGCCAGCACCCAGAGCGAATCAAACGCCAGATTGGGCACAATCTTGTCATAGACGTTCATGGTGAAAAGAGGGCTGGCGATGGCAAACAGGTTGATCAGAATGGAGGCGATCAGCACATCGCGATAGATGCCGCGGGATTCGAACAAGGTGCTCCAGAACCAGTGGCCATCACGGGTTTCCAGCACTTTGGGCGAGCGTTCGTCAAACTTGAACTGCTTCTTCACGTAGAAGAGGCGTCCCAGATACTCATCACCCAATTGGGCTGCGGTCAGCCATTGCGCGGCATCACCGGCCTGCGGGAAAATCACTTTCCCCTGGCTGCGATCTTCGTTCCATTCCAGCAAAATGCAGGCGCCACCACTGCGCATCTGCAATACACAAGGCAGCAGCAAGGGAGAAATATCGGCCAGTGGCTGTATCACTTCACGGGCGGATAACCCGCCACGCTCGGCAGCACGGCAAAAGAGTGCGGTAGTCAGGCGTCCGGAGACCAGTGGCAACCCGGTCGTCAGGGCATCCTGGCTGTTGGGCACACCATAAAAACGGGTCAAGAAGACCAGACACTCCAATAACTCATCAATACGACTTGTTTCTGCTTGCATAGCATCCTGTCACTGCATAAATGAGGTAGATAGGAGCGTTCATCGCTCATATTTCCCTGCTATAGCCACGCTAAAACCGAGTGGCCTTCCCGCTGATGAGACTGATCAGGGGATAAACCTGTCCAGATAGATCGCGACACTCATCGCCAATTTCCCGGCACAGCAGCAATGGCGGCATGATTCGTTATTGGTAAAAATAATCGGCTCATCAACACCATGCTAACACTGCAATCAGGGTGAATGTCGGAGTTAATTGATAATGACATTTATTATGGCGCACCACTATATCAACCGGCACGTACCAAAACTATAGTTTAGGGTATGAAGTTTTTTATATAACCCTATGTTTTACGTGAAAATAATAATCTGGCGCTCAATTATAGGTCAGGAAGTATGAAGGGTCTGCCCAACGCGTGACCTTGCGGGCCGTTCAATGAGAGTGCTTTGGCAATATCCGCCATGGCCGTCCAGCGGTTTTCACACCAGGCTGGCGCCAACAGGGTTGGACGGCGCGCGGAGGCCGAAATCCGGTGATACACCACCTCGGGCGGCGTGTGCTGGATCATGGCAACGGCCGCTTCCACATACTGCTCCAGCGTCAATACCTCAAGGCGCCCCGCCTGCCACGCCTTGCCGAGAGTACTGCCTTCAACCACATGAAGCGGATGCAACTTGATCCCCTCAACACCGGTCTCAACGATGCGATGCAGGGTATCGAGGCTGTCCATCGGCACCTCCCCCGGCAGGCCGACGATCAGATGAGCACATACCTTGATGCCGCGCTGATGGGCACGTCTTACCGCATCCTCATAGACGGCATAACCATGGCCGCGGTTGATCCGTTGCAGGGTCTTGTCATTGGCGCTTTGCAGCCCGAGCTCCAGCCACACCTCGTAGCCCCGGGCCTGATAGCCCGCCAACAGATCCAGCACCGCATCCGGCACGCAATCGGGGCGAGTGCCCACGCAGAGCCCCACCATATCGCTCACCGACAGCGCCTCTTCATACATCCGCTGCAGATATTCGACCTCGGCATAGGTGCTGGTATAGGCCTGAAAATAGGCAAGATAGCGCTTGGCACGGGTGACTTCGTCCCGGCGAGCCAGCAGTTGTTGCACCACGGAGAGTTGTTGGGCCGACTCGTCGGCAAAAGAGGATACGTTGCAGAAGGTGCAGCCACCACGACCCAGGGTGCCGTCACGGTTCGGGCAGGTGAAGGCCCCGTGGATGGAGAGTTTGTGGATCTTCTGACCATGACGTTGCTTGAGATCCTGACCGAATGTATTGACGAGTTCGTGTAACTGCATGACACCTCCGCTAAAGGAGCGCCATTGTACGAGCTTGCGCAAAACAGGGGCTGAGCTGGATCAAGCTAGCGGAGAGGGTAAAACATATAAATACCCGACCAATTTTGAATAAATATAGAGAAAAAGCGCAAAAAAAGGATTTTTACAGTTCTTTGATGATTCAAACAGTAAACATCCATATGAAAATGAGACCTGATAACCCACTGTTGAACAATGAAAAATTCAAAGAGACCCGACAGCACACAATTGCAAGCATGGGATATTGAAAATGTGATCCCTTCCGCTCTCGGTAGCATAGAGTTGGTAAAATTACTACATTCGCCCATCGTCGCCGAGCGCACCATTGAGCCCGCCAATGGCGATATATTTAACCAATAAAATCAAATTAAACAGAATAAACACTCCATAACTGCGAGCTAATCCCCCTAACCCGACATTTTGTTATGCGAATGTAACCATGAAGACAAACCTGACCTGCGATTGACCTCGCCAGAAAATCCCATTAGTTTGGAGATTCGCCACGTCAGGCAGACGGAACCACAAGAGCCAATCGCAATTTATGCAGTCAGGTGATGACTGTGCGATACAAGGCCGAGCAAGGGAGAAATGCAATGTCACTATATGATCCAAAGCTGGAGAGGGATAACTGTGGCTTCGGCCTGTTGGCCCACATGGAAGGGGAAGCCAGCCACAAGCTTGTCCGTCTCGCGATGTCAGCATTGGCTCGCATGCAGCACCGCGGCGGGATCTCCGCCGATGGCAAGACCGGCGATGGTTGCGGTCTGCTGCTGCAAAAACCGGACAGCTTCTTCAGAGCTGTCGCCGAGGAGAAGGGATGGCACCTTGGCCGCAACTATGCGGTCGGCATGCTGTTTCTCAACCCTGATCCCGTATTGGCCCAGCAGACCCGCGACATCATCGACGAAGAGCTGGAAAAAGAGACCCTGAGTCTGGTCGGCTGGCGCAAGGTGCCCGTCGATACCAACGTACTGGGTACCATCGCCAAAGCCTCCCTGCCCAGCATTGAACAGGTCTTTGTCAACGCCCCGCCCGGCTGGGTCGACAAGGATCTCGAGCGCCGTCTCTATATCGTGCGTCGCCGCATCGAAAAGCGCGTCAACGACGACTACTTCTACGTGGTCAGCCTCTCCAACCTGGTCACCGTCTATAAAGGGCTGTGCATGCCGGTGGACTTGCCGCGCTTCTATCTGGATCTCGCCGACATCCGTATGCAGGCGGCCATCTGCGTCTTCCACCAGCGTTTCTCCACCAACACCAGCCCGCGCTGGCCGCTGGCGCAGCCGTTTCGCTATCTGGCCCACAACGGCGAGATCAACACCATCGCCGGCAACCGCCAGTGGGCCAAGGCGCGCAGCTACAAGTTTGCGACGCCGCTCATTCCCGATTTGCAGGAAGCGGCACCCTTCGTCAACACCACGGGGTCGGATTCCTCCAGTCTCGACAACATGCTGGATCTCTTCCTCGCCGGTGGTATGGACCTGTTCCGCGCCATGCGCCTGTTGATCCCGCCTGCATGGCAAAAACATCCGAACATGGATGACGACCTGCGCGCCTTCTACGACTTCAACTCCATGCACATGGAGCCGTGGGATGGCCCCGCCGGTATCGTCATGACCGACGGTCGCTACGCCACCTGCGCACTTGATCGCAACGGTCTGCGTCCGGCCCGCTACGTCATCACCAAGGACAAGTTCATCACCCTCGCCTCCGAGGTCGGCACCTGGGACTACACCCCGGACGAAGTGCTGGAGAAGGGCCGGGTCGGCCCGGGCGAGCTGTTCGTGGTGGATACCAGCAACGGCAAGGTGTGGACCAGCTTCGAGATCGATGACGATCTCAAGAGCCGCCACACCTACAAGCAGTGGATGGACAAACATTGCCGCCGACTGGTCCCCTTCGAGCAGATGGACGATAGCCAGACTGGTAGCCGCGAATTCTCCGACGACCAACTTAAAACCTATCAGAAGCTGTTTGGCTATTCCTTCGAGGAGCTGGATCAGATCATCCGGGTTCTCGGTGAAAATGGTCAGGAAGCGGTGGGCTCCATGGGGGATGACACCCCGATGGCGGTACTCTCTTCCAGCGCTCGCACCCTTTATGACTACTTCCGCCAGATGTTTGCGCAAGTGACCAACCCGCCCATCGATCCGCTGCGGGAAAACCACGTCATGTCTCTCGCCACCTGTATCGGTCGCGAGCAGAACGTCTTCAACGAGACCTTCGGCCACGCCCACCGGGTACTGTTCCAGTCACCGATCCTGCTCTACTCCGATTTCCACCAGCTGCTGGCTCTGGAAGGGGAGTACTACCGCCACAAGGTGATCAGCCTCAACTTCAAGCCCGAAGAGGGGCTGGAGGCCGCCATCCTGCGCATCTGCGAGGAGGCCAAGGCTGCCGCCAGGAGCGGTACCGTGCTGCTGGTGCTGTCGGATCGCGACATCAGCATCGATACCCTGCCCATCCCGGCCGCCATGGCGGTGGGTGCGGTACAGCGTACTCTGGTGGACAACAACCTGCGCTGTGACGCCAACATTCTGGTGGAGACCGCGAGCGTGCGCGATCCGCACCACTTCTCGGTGTTGCTGGGCTTTGGCGCGACCGCCATCTACCCCTATCTGGCCTACGAAACCCTGGCCAAACAGGTTGAAGAGGGGGTGCTCGCCATGCCCCTGCGCCAGGCGATGGTCAACTACCGCAACGGCATCAACAAGGGGCTCTACAAGGTGATGTCCAAGATGGGCATCAGCACGGTCGCCAGCTACCGCTGCTCCCAGCTGTTTGAAGCGGTGGGTCTGGCCAAAGCCGTGGTCGAGACCTGTTTCCGTGGCGTGTCGAGCCGTATTCAGGGCGCCGACTTTGCCGACATCCAGCAGGATCAGCTCAAGCTGGCCCGTCAGGCCTGGCTGGCCCGCAAGCCCCTCGCCCACGGCGGCCTGCTCAAGTTCGTTCACGGCGGCGAGTACCACACCTACAACCCGGATGTGGTGCAGACCCTGCAAACCGCGGTGCGCTCCGGCAACTATGCCGATTACAAGGAGTACGCCCGTCTGGTCAACGAGCGCCCGGTTGCCACCCTGCGCGATCTGCTTGCACTGAAGAAAGTCGACAATCCGGTCGCGCTGGATCAGGTTGAGCCAGCCGACAAGCTGTTCCCCCGCTTCGACTCCGCCGCCATGTCCATCGGCGCCCTCGGCCCTGAAGCCCACGAGGCACTGGCTGTCGCCATGAACCGCCTCGGCGGTCAGAGCAACTCCGGCGAAGGTGGCGAAGATCCCAAGCGTTTCGGTACCGAGAAGAACTCCCGCATCAAGCAGGTGGCCTCCGGCCGATTCGGTGTCACCCCCCACTACCTGATGAACGCCGATGTGGTGCAGATCAAGGTGGCTCAAGGCGCCAAGCCCGGCGAGGGTGGCCAACTGCCCGGTGACAAGGTCACCGCCCAGATCGCCCAGCTGCGCTATTCCGTGCCCGGCGTGACCCTGATCTCGCCGCCGCCGCACCACGACATCTACTCCATCGAGGATCTGGCCCAGCTCATCTTCGACATCAAGCAGATCAACCCGAGCTGTCTGGTGTCGGTGAAACTGGTCTCCGAACCCGGCGTTGGCACCATTGCCTGCGGCGTGGCCAAGGCCTATGCCGACTTCATCACCATCTCCGGTTATGACGGCGGCACTGGCGCGAGCCCCCTCACCTCGGTCAAATATGCCGGCTCCCCGTGGGAGCTGGGTCTGGCCGAGACCCAGCAGGCGCTGGTCGCCAACGGTCTGCGCCACAAGGTGCGGCTGCAGGTGGATGGCGGCCTCAAGACCGGTCTCGACATCATCAAAGCGGCCATCCTCGGCGCCGAGAGCTTCGGTTTTGGCACCGGTCCCATGGTGGCGCTCGGTTGCAAATACCTGCGGATCTGCCACCTGAACAACTGCGCCACTGGCGTTGCCACTCAGGATGAGAAGCTGCGTCGCGAGCACTTCACCGGCCTGCCGGAGATGGTGATGAACTACTTCAAGTTCATCGCCGAGGAGACCCGCGAGCTGATGGCTCAGCTCGGCGTCACCCAGCTGACCGACCTGATTGGCCGCACCGATCTGCTGGAGGCCCTGCCCGGCCTCACAGCCCGTCAGGCCAAGCTGGATCTCTCCGGCATTCTGGCCCGTCCGGTGGCTCCGGCAGGCTCCAGTCTGTTCAGCCAGCAGCACAACCCCACCTTCGACAAGGGACCGCTCAACCTGAAAATGGTGGAAGATCTGCTGGAAGCGGTGGAAACCTCAAGCGGCGGCGAGTTCCGCTACGACATTCGCAACACCGACCGCTCGGTGGGTGCGCGCCTCTCGGGCGAGATCGTCAAACGTCACGGCAACCAGGGGATGGCGGCCGATCCGGTCAAAGTGCACTTCAACGGCACCGCAGGCCAGAGCTTCGGCGTCTGGAACGCGGGTGGCCTTGAGATGATCCTCACCGGTGATGCCAACGACTACGTGGGCAAGGGGATGACCGGCGGCAAGCTGGTGATCAAGCCCCATGTCGGCGTGGCGTTCAAATCCCATGAAGCCGCCATCATCGGCAACACCTGCCTCTACGGCGCCACCGGCGGCAAACTCTACGCCGCGGGCACTGCCGGCGAGCGTTTCGCGGTGCGCAACTCCGGCGCACTGGCGGTGGTCGAGGGGATTGGCGACAACGGTTGTGAATATATGACCGGCGGTATCGTCACCGTGCTCGGTCAGACCGGCGTCAACTTCGCGGCGGGCATGACCGGCGGCTTTGCCTACGTGCTCGACGAGTGCGGCAACTTCGCCAAGCGCACCAACCCCGAGCTGGTGGAACTGCTGGACGTGGCGGATCTCGCCATCCATCAGGAGCACCTGCGCGGCATCATCACGGCGCACCTCAATGAGACCGGCAGCTCGCGCGCCGAGGAGATCCTGGCCAACTTCGACTCCTATGTGCCCAAGTTCAGGCTGATCAAACCCAAGTCCAGCGACGTGAAATCGCTGCTGGGTCACACCAGCCGTTCCAGTGCAGAACTCAGAATCCAGGCGCAATAAGGAGGGAACCCTATGAGCCAGAACGTATTTCAGTTTATCGATGTCCAGCGGGTCGACCCGCCCAAGAAGCCACTCAAGATCCGCAAAATCCAGTTTGTGGAGATCTACGAGTCCTTCAATCAGCCGCAGGTACAGATGCAGGCGGATCGCTGCCTCGAGTGCGGCAACCCCTATTGCGAGTGGAAGTGTCCGGTCCACAACTACATCCCCAACTGGCTGAAGCTGGCCAAAGAGGGGCGCATTCTGGAGGCGGTGGAGCTCTCCCACCAGACTAACAGCCTGCCGGAAGTGTGCGGTCGGGTCTGCCCGCAGGATCGCCTCTGTGAAGGCTCCTGCACCCTCAACGATCGCTTCGGCGCGGTGACCATCGGCAACATCGAAAAGTACATCACCGACAAAGCGTTCGAGATGGGCTGGAAGCCCGATCTCTCGAACGTGGTCAAGACCGGCAAGCGGGTCGCCGTCATCGGCGCCGGCCCAGCGGGTCTCGCCTGCGCCGATGTGCTGGCACGCAATGGCGTCACCCCGGTGGTGTTTGACAAGTATCCGGAGATCGGTGGCCTGCTCACCTTCGGCATCCCCTCCTTCAAGCTGGAAAAAGAGGTAATGCAGCGTCGCCGCGAGATCTTCCAGGGGATGGGCGTGGAGTTTCGTCTCGAAACCGAGGTGGGCAAGGACATCACCTTCGCCGATCTGCTTGGCGAGTTCGATGCGGTCTTCCTTGGGGTCGGCACTTACAAGTACATGAAGGGCGGCTTTGCCAACGAAGAGGCGCCGGGCGTCTATGATGCCCTGCCCTACCTCATCGCCAACGCCAACCGCTTGCTGGGGTTCGAGAAGGCGCAAGCCGACTATATCGACTTCGCCGGCAAGCAGGTGGTGGTGCTGGGCGGTGGCGATACCGCCATGGACTGTGTACGTACCGCCATCCGTCAGGGGGCCGCCAAGGTGATCTGTGCCTATCGCCGCGACGAGGAGAACATGCCGGGTTCCAAGCGGGAGGTGAAAAACGCCCGCGAGGAGGGGGTTGAATTCATGTTCAACCTGCAACCGGTAGCTGTCGAGCTGGATGCCCATGGTCGCACCGTCGGCATCAAGGTGGTGAGCACCGAGCTGGGTGAACCCGACGCCAATGGCCGCCGCAATCCGGTGATCATCGAGGGCTCCGAGCAGGTGCTGGCTGCCGATGCGGTGGTGATGGCGTTTGGCTTCCAGCCCAACCCCCAGCCCTGGATGGCGGAGTTCGGCATCGAGCTCGACAACCGGGATCGCATCAAGGCCCGCGAGCAGGCGGAGTATGCCTTCCAGACCAGCAACCCCAAGGTGTTCGCCGGTGGCGACGCGGTACGTGGCTCCGATCTGGTAGTGACTGCCATCTACGAAGGGCGCAAAGCGGCCGAAGGGATCATGGACTATCTGGCGGTCTGATCCGACCGACCAAGGCCATGATGCGCTTTCACAATCAGCCCCGCCAATGCGGGGCTGATTTTTTGTAGCTACCCCTACAAACGCACCACCAGCCACTCCCCCTTGCCGACCGGCACCAGCGAGGTGGCAAAAGCCGGATCCTGCCCGACCTCGTTCATCCACTCCACCATCTCGCTGCGATGGGAGATGGCGTTATCAACCACCAGCAGGCCACGGGGTGCCAGCAGGCGGCGGATCTGCGGCCACCATGCCCGGTAGTGCTGACGATCCGAATCGAGGAAGATGAGCTGATAGCCGGCTTGCGGCAAGGTCGGTAACAGCTCACTCGCATCCCCTGCCAGCAAGGTTACCCAGGGGGCCAGCCCTGCCCTCTGAAAGTTGTCATGGGCCAGCACGCGCTTATCCTCATCCAGCTCAATGGTGGTCACGTGCCCCTCCAACCGACGCACCGCTTCTGCCAGCCAGAGTGTGGAGTAACCATTTGACGTGCCGATCTCCAGCACCGCATGCGCCCCACGGGTCTGCACCAGCACTGACAGCAACTCCCCCGTGTCGCGGGTGATATTGAGCAGCTTGCGCTGGCGTGCATGCTGTCATTGCGCTCGCCAAGCTGCTCCAGCTGGCGTTTTAACTGTTCCAGTTCCATCGATATCCCTTTCGTCCTTATCCAAATCCGTTCACCCACTGCTCTTGGCTTGGTCTTTGGGAGTCAAATGATTGCTTTCAACCACCATTCACACCACAAAGGATGAGAAAAGGACAACCATTTGAGGCAGAATTTGTGACGTCTATCTGTTACACTTCGCGCCCGCCATTTTCCGGCTCACTCTCTGACTTGATGTCAGGCGCAGCCGTCGGTGGTTACAACCTCCGTCTCGCTCATGCCGAGCTAACCAAGCCAAACACAGCCCAGCTGGAACACAGGAACCCATTATGAGATTTGAATCGTTCGATTTTGCCCCCGAGATTTTGCGTGCTGTCTCAGATTGCGGTTATCAGGAGATGACCCCTGTGCAGCAACAGGCGATCCCGGCCATTCGCCGTGGCCGCGATGTGCTGGCCAGCGCCCAGACCGGTACCGGCAAGACCGCCGCCTTCGCCCTGCCCATCTTGCAGCGTCTGGTAGACAATCCAGCTCCGGTCCAGCCTTCCAACGCCCGTGTGCTGATCCTGACCCCGACCCGCGAGCTGGCGGCTCAGGTGGCGAGCAACATCAATGACTTCGCCAAGTATCTCGATATCACCACCATCACCATCGTCGGCGGTGGCAAGCAGGACGTGCAGGCCAAGAAGCTCAAAGCGGGCGCTCACATCATTGTGGCCACCCCGGGCCGTCTGCTGGAGCACCTCACCGCCTGCAACCTCAGCCTCTCCGGCGTCGAGTGTCTGGTGATGGATGAAGCGGATCGCATCCTCGACATGGGCTTCAGTGCCGATGTGCAGAAGATCCTGCAAGCGGTCAACAAGACCCGTCAAAACCTGCTCTTCTCCGCCACCTTCTCCGACGCGGTGAAGAAGCTGGCCAACCTGATGCTGGACAGACCGCAGATCGTCAGCGTCAACAAGCAGAACTCCACCGCCGACACCGTCAGCCACACCGTCTATCCGGTCGAGCAGAAGCGCAAGCGCGAGCTGCTCTCAGAGCTGATTGGCAAGCAGAACTGGCAGCAGGTGCTGGTGTTCGCCAGTACCCGCGAGAGCTGTGATGTGCTGGTCGAGGAGCTGAACCTCGACGGCATCAAGTCCGCCGTTGTCCATGGCGAGAAGGCCCAGGGCAACCGTCGCCGCGCCCTGCGCGAATTCATGGAAGGCAAGGTACGGGTACTGGTCGCCACCGAAGTGGCCGCCCGTGGTCTGGACATTCCGGATCTGGAATACGTGGTCAACTATGATCTGCCGTTCCTGGCGGAAGATTACGTGCACCGCATCGGCCGTACCGGTCGTGCCGGCAAGCGCGGCATGGCCATCTCCTTCGTCAGCCGTGAAGAGGAGCGCACCCTGCTGGAGATCGAGGCCCTGATCGGCCAGAAGATCCGTCGCATCATGGTGCTGGGCTATGAGGTGAGCAGCCGTGACGAGCTGATCAAGCAGTTGCAGGAGCGTCGCCGCTTCGGCAAGCGCCCGCAGCGTGAAGATAACGCCGTAGCCCAGGTGATGGCCGAAGCCAAGCTGCAGGGTCAGCGCCTCAAGCGTCTGGCCGCCGCCAAGAAGCCCCGCCAGCCGAAATAAGGCGGGCAGTTGCTCTATTGAACCGCAAAGGCGCCACTGGCGCCTTTGCCATCTCTGTCATCGGTGTTGACCTGTGGTGGTCAACTCAAGGATTGCTTATGACCTCTCCGACCTACAATCAGGCCCTGTTCGAGATGGCCACCCAGAGCCTGGCCGAACTGGCCCGCACCGCCGAACAAAAGGCGGGCAAGCGCACTCCGGCGCAAGAGAGCCACTTTCTCTGCACCTGGATGGCCGACTCCCTCAAGGAGAAACGCTTCTCCCGTCAGGTGATGGAAGATTTGAAAGCTTGGGTGCAGCTTGGCCGCACCCTGGGAGCGGGTGCCGATCTCAAGGGGCTGCTGGAGCGCATCGCCTTCCAGTACCAGTGCGCCATGACCAACCCGCAACAACTGGGTGCCAAGCTGGCAGCCCTGCTGGAGGAACTGGCAGCGGCAGGCTGGCTGGTGCTGACCGAAAGCGAGGTGAATGCCAAGCTGCGCCTGCAATCTGGCGGTCAGCCGAGTCTGGTGGTAAGCCACAGCGAATATGAAGGCCATATCAAGGACGGTGAGCTTGTCAAACCCCTAACCCTCTATGTACGCGGTGACGAGAAGGTGCTGGCCGAGGTGGCCTTCAAGCACGGCCTGCTGCTGAGCCAGGGCAACAAGAAAACCACCCTGGTCAAACACCACAAGGCCTACCGGCTGATGCCGGACAACGCCCAACCGGCGCTGGCACTGCTGAGCGAGGCTCGCCAGAGCGCCTGATCCCGCCTGTCTTCAGCAATAAAAACGGCAGACCCTTGTGCAGGGTCTGCCGTTTTTTATTGTTCGATGTTTGGTGATGAGGTTGGGTAGTCGTTTAGCGGATCTTGATGCCAATCTGACCCGCGTCACACCACTCGAACATCACCTCCTCGCTCTTGCCGCAGCAACTGCCACCACAGACCCGGCTTTCACGCTTGATGACCCGCCCCTTGCGCATCCAGACGCCGAGCATGGCCTCCACCGCATCTTCCGAGGTGTGGAAGTGGCGAGCCAGATCACGCCGGCTCACCTTCTGCTGCGCGGCGAGGTAATCCCCCAGCTCGCGCAGGATCATAAGGTCACCACCTTGCGGGCAACGATGTCACCGTGACGGCGACCGGCCCACCAGAGCAGTACCAGAGAGAGGCCATAGCTGACGATCCAGAACAGGCTCTGCTCCGGATGAGCGGCGAAGGTGGCCACCTGATAGAAGAGGGTCGCGCACATAAAGGCCATATAGTTGCACCAGGCCGCGGTAAAGAGGGCCCACTGGCGACCGGTTTCCCGCACCAGGGCACCCATGGCGGCGGCGCAAGGCATGTAGAGCAGCACGAACAAGAGGTAGGCAAAGGCACCAGCCGCCCCGTCGAAGTGGGTCTGCATATTGCCGTAGGTGGAGACATCCACCTCCTGCGCCTCGGCGGCAGCTTTCTGGTCGTCGAGGTTGCCAACATCAAGCCCCATGGGGTCGCTCGGGTTGATCTCCGCCAGATTGGCCGCCACGGCATCGATCGCTTCGTGGAAACTGGCCACCAGCGAGAACTCGCTCTCCTCCTCTGCATCGCCACCACCGGCGTAGAGGCTGTTGAGGGTACCGACCACCGCCTCTTTGGCGAAGATACCGGTGACGATACCGACCGTGGCCTGCCAGTTGTCATCGCGTACACCGATGGGGTGCAGCACCGGGGTCACCGCTTGGCTTATCTTGCTAAGGACCGAGCTCTCCTGCTCCTGATGGCCAAAGCTGCCATCGGTACCCAGGGAGTTAAGCACGCTCAGCACGGCAACCACCAGCACGATGGTTTTACCGGCACCAAAGACGAAGGATTTGAGCTTCTGCCAGGTCTTGATGGCAACGTTGACCGGACGCGGCCACTCGTAGTCCGGCATCTCCATCAGCATGGAGTCGCTCTTGCCCGGCAGCAGGGTGCTGCGCAGCAACAGGCCGGTGAGCACCGCCACCAGAATGCCGATGAGGTAGAGACCGAACACCAGGTTCTGACCTGACTCGGGGAAGAATGCCACCGCAAACAGGGCGTAAACCGGCAGACGGGCACCGCACGACATGAAGGGGGCCATGGCGGAGGTCATCAGCCGCTCCCGCTCGGAGTTAAGGGTACGGGTCGCCATCACTGAGGGGACGGTACAGCCAAATCCCATCAGCATCGGCACGAACGCCTTGCCTGGCAGGCCGAGGCGGCGCATCAGGGCATCCACCACGAAGGCGGCGCGGGCCAGATAGCCTGAACTCTCCAGCACCGCGAGGAAGAGATAGAGGCAGCCAATCACCGGAATAAAGGTGGCCACGGTCTGCAAACCAACGCCAAAGCCGTCTGCCAGAATGGCGCCCAGCCACTCGGGGGCATTGACCAGCCCCAGCAGGTGGTGCACCCCATCGACAAACAGGGCGCCGCCCATGATGTCAAAGAAGTCGATAAAGGCGCTGCCAACGTTGATGGCAAACAGGAACATCAGGTACATGACAAACAGGAAGAAGGGGATGCCAATCAAGCGATTGAGCAGCACCCGATCCAGCCACTCGCTCTGGGCCTCGGTGAGCTTGCCCTTCTGCTGACGAGCCTGTTGTACCCACTGGTGGATATGGCCGTAGCGAATATCCGCCAGTTGCAGGTCGATATCCTGTCCCTGATGGGCACGAGCCACTACATTGGCGGCCGCCGCCTGCTGACCGGGCAGCAGGGTCTCCTGCATCACCGCATCCTCTTCCAGCAGGCGCAGGGCGCGGCCACGGGTAGTGAGGTGATGCGGGGCGAGCAGGGTCTCCAGCTCCGCCAGATCGGTTTCAAGCGCGTGGCCGTAATCGAGCTGCAAGGCGGCTTGCGGCTGACCGATAAACTGGCGGATCTGCTGCTTGAAGGCGGCAACCTGCTTGCTGTTGTGGGCAGAGAGGGCCACCACCGGGCAACCGAGAGATTTGCCGAGCTTGCTCTCGTCGATGACGATGCGACGCTTTTGCAGGATATCCAGCTTGTTGAGCACCACCACCATGGGCAGGCCCAGTTCGCGCAGTTGCAGCGTGAGGTAGAGGGAGCGCTCCAGATTGGCGGCGTCGATGACGTTGAGCAGCAGGTCGGGTTGTTGGCCCTGGGCAAAGCGGCTGGCGATCTGCTCGTCCAGACTGCCATCCTGACTGGCCAGGCTATAGATACCGGGCAGATCCATCAGCTTGAAGTGATGTTCACCCGCGCTGAACTCACCCATCTTCTTGTCGACGGTGACACCACTCCAGTTGCCTACCTGCTGGCGGGCGCCGGTCAGGGCGTTGAACAGGGAGGTCTTGCCGCTATTGGGGTTACCTACCGTTACCAGGGAATAATTCATACCAGCTCTACCTCTTTTTTCTTCTGAACCCGCCGCGTGCGTGTGGCAAGCCGCTTTGCAGGTTCGACTTCTTGTCTCTGAACCGCTCCCGGTGACTTTCTTGACCGGAGCGGCAGCCGAGCAGCGGGTTATACCGGCTCGACTTCTATTTGCTGGGCCAGACTCTTTTGCATGGAGAGACAGATCCCCTGGCACTGGATCTGGAGCGGGTCCCCCAGGGGGGCGGAGCGCAGATAGATGACTTCAGTCTGGGGCAACAGGCCCATCACCATCAGTTTGCGGCGCAGCGGCCGGGCGAGCTGATTCATATTCTTGATGCGAGCACTCTGTCCCGGTGACAACTGCGTGAGTACCATGACTGACTCCTGAAGTTAAACAATAATAATTCGCTTTTACTTGGGGCATTATAAGCTGTGTCTTCAACTTTTATTTGAGTAAAATCAAACTCCGCTTAGCTAACCCATAAAGTATTGCCATGAGTCACGACAACAACAGCCGCCTCGTTTACAGCACAGATGGCGGCATGATCAAGGAGCAGAGCGCTCCCCAATCCGCCTCCCCCTTCCCCACCGACGGCACCGTGCGCATTCGCCGCGAGACCAAGGGGCGCAAGGGTGCCGGGGTGATCACCATTCATGGCGTACCCGCCGATCAGCAAAAATCCCTGGCCACCCTGCTCAAGAAAAAGTGCGGCACCGGTGGTGGTATCAAGGAGGGAGTGATCGAGATCCAGGGGGATAAACGGGACCTGATCAAAACCGAGCTGGAGAAAGCCGGTTTCAGCGTCAAGCTGGTGGGTGGCTGATCCCCTTGTCACTCATGCGGTTTTTCCCTAGAATGCCCGCTCCCATCGAGGGGGAGTAGTCTCGCACGCCGGTGCCATCCATTGCATGAATATCGGTTTGCGACCCTGATCAACATACTTGGTGCCAAATCACCATGGTCAGGGTGATCCATGCCAGCCATGGATTTGACAAGACCTTTGACGGGCCAGTGCCAATACCGGGGACGGATGGCGCAGGCTTGTCTTTGGTTTATAACAATTCCGTCCCCCGGTCATTTTTATGGAAGCCTTGTTAACCTCAACCCTCAGCGTCGCCATTGCCGAAATCGGCGATAAAACCCAGCTGTTGGCGTTGCTGCTCATCTGCCGTTTTCGCAAGCCCTGGCCCATCATCGCCGGCATGCTGGCGGCTACCTTGCTCAACCATGCGGGCGCTGCCTGGATTGGTGAGTTCATCAGCCGCTGGCTCGATCCCAAGATAATGACCTGGCTGGTCGCCATCGCCTTTATCGCCATGGCTATCTGGATTTTGGTGCCGGACAAGATGGATGACGAGGAGAGCTCGCTGGATAAATACGGCCCCTTTATGGCCACCTTCGTGCTCTTCTTCATCGCCGAGATTGGTGACAAGACCCAGATCGCCACCGTATTGCTGGCCGCCAAGTATGACTCGCTGGTGCAGGTCATTACCGGGACCACCCTCGGCATGATGCTGGCCAACGTGCCTGTGGTGCTGATCGGCAAGCTGGGGGCGGACAAGCTGCCGCTCAAGGGGATCCGCATCGCCTGCGCCATCCTCTTCGTCGGCCTCGGGGTGAGCACCCTGATCTTTGCCTGATCGCCTTTTCCGCTGACCAAGCCCTCCCCTGTGGAGGGCTTTTTTGTTTGCTGCTGTGTCTATTGCGTAATCCGCTGTCGCAACCACCTGCCTTACAGCCAAGGGGCAGTGCACGGTTGCGGGTGCCTCATGCCATAATGGGGCAAACCTCGTGGAGTCCCCCCATGCACAACGTATCAAGAGAGACGCTTCTCGAATGGGTCAAACAGGGACGGCTGGCGCCAGAGAAGCTGGCGGACGCCCTGACCCTCACCGATCTTCCCCCCCATCCGGCGCGCTGGCAGTGGCTGTTTGACCGGCTGCTGCTCTGGCTCGGTGCCCTCTGCATCGGGGCTGGCCTCATCTTCTTCGTCGCCTTCAACTGGCAAGAGCTGGGCCGGGTCTCCCGCCTCGCCCTGCTGGAGGCGCCGCTGCTCGCCATGCTGCTTCTGCTGTGGCGAAAGCCCCTTGGGGATACCCCCCGTCAGGCGCTGCTGCTCGCCATCGCCCTCAATATCGGCGCCCTGCTGGCGCTGGTGGGTCAGACCTACCAGACCGGCGCTGATCCCTGGCAGCTGTTCGCCACCTGGGCGCTGATGCTGGTGCCGCTGGCGGCATTTGGCCAAAGTCCCCTGCTCTGGACCTTAAGCTGGCTGCTCGGCCAGTTGGCGCTGGTGCTCTACTGGCGGCTCGGTTTGTTCACGTTCTTCTTTACCTTCGATGAAGAGGGATTGGGCTGGTGCCTTACCCTGCTCAACGCCGCCCTCTGGGGTCTGCTTCTGCTGGCGCCAGCCCGCTGGCGCCTGATGCCGAGCTGGCTGGCGGGCCTTGCTGCCGGTCTGGGAGCTACCCTGCTCACCCTGCTGGCGCTGTTTGATGCCGCCTCTGCGCTGGTGTGGCCACTCTGGCTTGGCTGGCTCGCTGCGGCCTATGCCTTGTGGCACCACAAATTTATCGCCGGACTCGCCATGGGGTGCCTCAGTCTGATTGCCGTCATCCTCGCGGCGCTGGGCAAGTGGATGGAGCCCGACATCAACGGCTTCTTGCTGCTGAGCCTGATTGCCATCGGCCTTTCTGTCACCGCCGCCCGCTGGCTGCAACAACAACGGAGGTCTCATGAGTGATCTGACCCTTTGGCAAGCACTGCAACAGGCCAATCTGGTGGAAGGGGATCAGCCCCGTGATACCCAGCCCCACTGGTCGAGCCGCTTTCTGCTCGGGCTGGTGGGCTGGATTGCCGCCCTGTTCCTGCTCTTTTTCCTGTTTCTCACCTTCGAGCAGCTGACCCGCGAGGCCAACAGCGCCCTGCTGCTGGGGGCCGTGCTGCTGGCGGGGGCCTACGCCCTCAATCGCAGCCAAAGCGGCGATCTCTGGGATCAGTTCGTGCTGGCCCTCACCCTGGCGGCTGATGCCTGGCTGCTCTATGGCCTGCTCGATCAGCTTGATCTTCATCACGCCCTGCTCTGGTTTGGGTTGTGCCTGCTCTCCCTTGCCATCGCCGTGCTGTTCGATCACTGGCTGGTGCGGCTGTTTCACAGCGTGGCGGCGGCCTTGCTGCTGACCCTTGGCCTCGCCTGCCTCGGGCTGCAACTGCTGGCCCTGCCGCTGGTGATGGCGGCCATCACCTTCTGCTGGCTGCGGGCAGATAGGGACCCAGAGCGCCACCAGCTCTATCACTCCATCACGTTGGGGCTCGCCCTCTCCCTGCTGGTGCTGGGCCGCCTGCACCACCCGCTGTGGGATGGCGGCAGCAGCATGCTGGACGAACTGGGGCTGTCTCGCCTGCCGCTCTGGCTCAATCCGCTGATCTGCGCCGCCCTGCTGCTGGCGGTGATGGTGAAGCTGAGGCTCCCCCTGCTGTTTGGCCTGCCGCTGGTGCTGATCAGTGCCATCATCCCCGGCATGGGGGCAGGCGCACTGGTGCTGATCCTCGGGTTTTATGCCGGCAGTCTGGGGCTGATGACCCTCTCGGCCCTGCTGCTGCTCGGCTATGGTTCGCTCTATTACTACGACCTGGGGCTCACCCTGATGACCAAATCCTGGCTGCTGCTTGGCTCCGGCATCCTGCTGCTGAGTGCCCGCCAGCTGCTCACCACCTTCGCGGCAAGGAGCGACTCATGAAACCCGTCACCCGACAACTCGCCCTGTTGCTGAGCGGCCTCGCCATTCTGGCGGGCATCAATGCCACCGTCTGGCGCTATGAGCATGCCATGAGCAGCGGCGAAGTGGTGCTGCTGCGACTCGCTCCGGTCGATCCCCGCTCCCTGATGCAGGGGGATTACATGCGGCTCAACTATGAAATTGCCCGCGAGCTGACCAGCCGCGACGCCCGTACTACTCAAAATAAGGGCAGCGACACCCTGGTGATCCGCCTCGATGCCCATCAGGTGGCCAGTCTGGTGGCCGATGGCAAACCGGATCGGCTCGCCAGCGATGAGCGGCTATTGCAGGTGCACCAGAGCGAGCGACAGTGGCAGATTGGCCCCGATGCCTACTTCTTTGAAGAGGGGTCGGGGGAGCAGTACGAAGCGGCCCGCTACGGCGAGTTCCGGCTGCAAGCGGATGGCAAGACCCTGCTGGTGGGGCTGCGGGATGAGGCCTACCAGCCCATCGGGCAGATCCGCGCCCGCTGGTAACGGCAGTGAGTGGCTATTTACTCTGTTCATGGTCACACTCAAGGGAAGGTTGATCGCTAAGGATGTTCCCAATGAGGATATGGCTGATCTGTCATCTGTTGCTGCTCTGCTGGGCCTCGACGGCCCGGGCTGATCTGGGCAAGCTCGAGTACCTCACCGAAGAGTACCCCCCCTACAACTTCAGCGATCCGCAAGGCCAGCCCACCGGCCTTGCGGTCGATCTGCTGCAGATGATCTGGCAACACAGCGGCGTGACGCCCCAGCCGGTGCGCATCCTGCCCTGGGCGCGAGGTTATTACTTGCTAACCCAGAAGCCCAACGTGGTGCTCTTCTCCACCGCCCGCACCCAGGCGCGGGAGGATCTCTTCAAGTGGGTCTGCCCCATCGGCTACTCGGAGTACATACTGCTGGGCCGCAAAGCGCAGAACATCACCCTGACCGCCTTCGATCAGATGAGCCAGTACAAGATCAGCGCCGTGCGCTCGGATGCCGCCGAGCAGCTGCTGCTCAACAACGGCATGGATGACAACAACATCATCCCGGCCAACCGCCTGTCGCAGGGGTTGAAGATGCTGCTCTCCGGCCGCGCCGACCTGCTCGCCACCAGCAAGCTGGCGGGATATGATGCCATCCGCGAATTGAAGCTCAATAGCGACGACTTCAACGTGGCCATGGTGCTGAGCGCCGAGCAGCTCTGCTACGCCTTCAGCCGTCAGGTGCCCGACAGCGAGATCACCCTCTTTCAGCAGGGCCTGACCCGCGCCCTTGCCTCGGAGGAGTTTCGAAAATTGCAGGCCAAATACCTGCCGGTGCGCTGAGCACTCACTCACCCGCTGGGCAGCAGTTCGCTGCCCAGTTTATTGATGAAAGATGCAATAGAGGTGGCTAGCTATTCCCGCCACAAGCAGTCAAACTGGGCTACATAGTTGATTGCGAAGGATCTTTCCCGTGCGGACATGGCACCTACCTCATCTGCTACTGCTCTTGTGGGCCACCTTCGCGCAGGCCGATCCGGGCAAGCTCGAGTATCTGAGCGAAATCTCTCCCCCGTTTAATTTCAGCGACCAGCAAGGGATGCCAACCGGATTGTCGGTAGAGCTGATGCAGCTTATCTGGAAAGCGCGCGGCGTGTCGCCCCAGCCCATCCGCATTATGCCCTGGGCTCGGGGCTACAACCTGCTGCAACAAAAACCCAATGTGGTGCTGTTTGCCACCGCCCGCACCCCGCAGCGGGAGGCGCTTTTCAAGTGGGCCTGCCCCATCGATCACTCGGAATTTGTGCTGCTGGGGCGCAAGGCGGACAACATCACCCTCGGCTCGGAGGCCGAGATCAGCCGCTACAAGGTCGGCGTGGTGCGCTCCACCGTCTCCAAACAGCTGCTGCTCGAACGCGGTATCGATGAGCGCCAGCTGATGCTGGCCAACCGCCTCACCCAGGCGGCCAAAATGCTCACCTCAGGTCGCGCCGATCTGTTTGCGACCAACAAGCTCGCGGGTTATCAAACTCTGCAGCAGCTCGGCTTCAAGCCGGATGACTTTCATGTCGCCTTCGTGCTGGATGCCAGACCGCTCTGCTACGCCTTCAGCCGTCAGGTGCCCGACAGCGAGGTCGCCCTCTTTCAGCAGGCGCTGACCCATGTCGTCGCCTCGGCGGATTTCTCGGCCCTGCAAGCCAAATACCTGCCGCTGCGCTAACGCCCCGAACGCCGCCGACATAGAGCGTGGGATGGCGGCCGCCCCTCGCGCTTTTTTGCCAAACATGCTCCGTCGCCTTGGCGAAATCGGCCAGCTTGGTCACACTTGAGCAGATATTCCCTTGATCAGGATGGCAAAAATGAAACCATGGATTGGATTGGCCGGGGCGCTGCTGGCCACCCTCGCACAGGCGAGTCCTGAGCTCGGCAAACTGCACTACATCACCGAAGAGTACAAACCCTACAACTACGCCGATGCCAGCGGCGCCCCCACCGGCCTCGCGGTCGAGCTGCTGCAACTGGTGTGGAAAAAGACCAACACGCCGGCGCAGCCCATCACCATCATGCCCTGGGCGCGCGGCTACTACCTGCTGACCCAAAAACCCAATGCAGTGCTCTTCTCCACCGCCCGCACCCAGGCGCGGGATCCCCTGTTCAAGTGGGCCTGTCCCGTCGGCTATATCGAAGTCGTGCTGGTAGGGTTGGCCCAGCGCAATATCACCATCACCAAGCTCGACGATGCCAAGGCGTTCAATATCGGGGCGGTGCGAGCCGATGTGGGGGAACAGCTGCTGCTCAACAACGGCTTTGACGAGACCAGGCTGATGACTGCCAATCGGCTATCACAGGCGCTGAAGATGCTCACCTCCGGCCGGGTTGATCTGCTGTCAACTCACAAGACCACCATGGAGATGCTGGTCGCAGAGCAAAAGATCGACCCAGCCAGCTTCAAGGAGCAGTGGGTGCTGAGCTCGGAGCAGCTCTGCTTCGCCTTCAGCCATCCGGTGAGCGACGAGCTGGTCAAGGAGTTCCAGACCGGCTTGACCCAGGTGCTGGCAAGCAGCGAATACCCGCTGCTGCACAGCAAATACTTCCCAACCCCCGCCGCCAAATAGCGACGTCGAACGCCAACAACAAGGGGCCCATCAAGGGCCCCTTCGCTTTTTTCCGTTTGCGCTCCCCTTCTTTACCGTTTGCGCTCCCCTCGCGGCGTCACCCCACCACCCTGCCACTGCCAAGCCCCGACAACCAACAACTAATCACTAATTAATAAAAGTTTGTGCCAGCGCAAAAAATCACTCTTTTCTGATAGTTAGCTCATCAAAACCATAGATAAGACCACTCTGGCTCCGTAATATGGCGACGGGCGTCTGTTGACCCCTTTTCCGAGATCAATGGTCAACGGCGCAATCTGGTAGCGACAGTCAGGGGCGGTAGCCACTTTAGCGTAGGGTCGATTAGCGAAGCGTAATCGTCCGCGGTAACCGTCCCCTCTCCCCTTGCGGGAGAGGGCTAGGGTGAGGGGTCGGTAACGTCATTACATGGCGGAATATCGCCCCCCTAATTGGCATGGCTTCGCCATGCAGGACACGAGGACTCCGTCCTCGACGAGGTTTCGCCGCCGCTGCGCGGCTTGGCTTGGCGAGTGACTTTGGAAAGACCCAAAGTCACCAAAGGTCTAATCCCCCACTTGTTCGCCCTCCTGCGTCGGGTTCCCTCGGTTCACCCGTTTGTCCCACGGCACGCGCCGATGGGCCATCCATGGCCCAGCGGCGCTCGCTCGGCGTCCTGCCTCGCGGCCTGGACAAACGGTCTCACCTCGGCGAACAACAGGGGGCAATTCCCAACCCGCCGCACCGAGGTTGGTTAACAGCATCCGGTGTATTCGAGGCTGTGATCGGGAGAGACGTTATCTCTGATCCGGCCCCTCGCCCGCCATATGGCGAGGCCAGATTGCCGCACTGATGAAACAAGAATCATCAACGTGGTTGCATGGGTGAAAAAATCATTATGAGTACAACAGCAATCGGCACAGACCCCTATCAGGAAACAGTTTTATATTGAAGACCCGATAGTGAGTAGCTCACCGTAATAACACCTTATTTCTCGAACGTCCGATTACGCTTCGCTAATCGAACGTACGGCCCTATAAAACCAGATGATCATAACCCCCAAAAAACATGTGCACCCATGTTAATCAAAAAGTCAAAAAGGATTTAATGTGAGCCAAGAAGATGATGAAAAATATCCAGCCAGCGCCATATCCTCGTGGAGCGGTTTCGTTTATCAAGGGAAAATTGCGCTATATCACTCACTTAAACTTATTTACGATGATGACTTAGACTTCGAACTTCAGCTAGACAGTAGCGACGATTTTGCTATTTATAAAAATGGAAAACTACATACCGCCCATCAAGTAAAAGCGAAGATTAGCAAATATCGTAGTGGCTACACCAAGGCGCTAGAGCAGTCCACTTTAATCGAATTAGACAAAATAAAAGGGACGACCCGTTACTTTCACGTATCCGTCCAGCTAGATAATACAGATGATCACATAGGCGCTAGTGGAGAAACAGTAAAAATTTACCGATACGGAGATAAATATTATTGTGGACTGGGTGAAATTGAAGGCTTAACCAAAGAACTTATAAAAAAAGTATGTGAAAAACAGTCCATCACTGTCAGTGATAACCTTATAAACTTTAACTACTGCTTACTGTCAGAAAAAATAAGCACCATCGCAATACATTGCCATAAACTAAATCAAGTTGACGGAGTCCGAGAAGCCAGAGCCGCATACGAAAATCGCATCAAAGCCAGTAGCCTTTTAGCTGATCTGCTGAATGAAAACCCCTATCAGAATAGGGACTACTATGCAGTTGAATTAAAGAGTAGGCTCCTAACCCATCTAGAAGAAAGGCTGGATAAAGCGCTACCAACAATGAATGACGCCACTTATGAGAGAGCTAGACGCTTGTGTGATCACATACGCGAAACGCCCATCAACGAATTAAAAACGCTATGCCAGATGATGAAGCCATCCGAGCGGTTTCAAGACGTTCAGACGAACGATATCAGGCGATACACCAAGCTCATACAGGCTATTTCGGTGGAGCCCATATTCAACCATCTCCCGCACTACCTCGATAGCAAAAATCAGTTCTACGTGCCTACCGCTCTTGACGTGGATGAAAGCGAAGAGTGTGAGTCTGACATGATCAATGAAATGAAAAACAACGGAGCTCTGCTGAGACTCCTTTTTGAGTACAACCATCTAATCGCCAGCAAAGCAGAGGCCTCATTCACGTTTAATACAAAATTCACAAACTCGGATGACTACGACAACAAGCAGACCACTGCAATGCTTGCAAGCAACATTATCAAGTCGCTATGCATTAGCGTAATAACAAAGGACGAAGCGGAGGACCGACTGAATGATAAAGCAACTCATTGATGAAGCACTTGTTGCCCATAATTTTGTGTGTCAACGCGAACTGGATACCACAAGCTTTTACATTCGCGAGTCTGGAACTGCCATCAGGTTCGCAGTCATACATAATCTTGACGACCTACCAGACCCCGGCGAGCTGAATAACAAAATCAATCACCTTGCACCTGAAGAATTTCTCAGAAATCCAAGCTTTAAGAAAAACTGCGACTTGATTTGCATTCATCGCCTTGACGTTCTGTCCGAGTTCAAGGAACACGAAGGAAAAATATTCGCCATCGAGGAAGATCCACATTTTTATAAAAAATATGTCCTTTATTACAGTATTGCAGAGGAAAGTGTTCTAACTGATTTTACGTTCGACAAACTGGTATCTGTGATTGCAGACAAAAAGGAATTTCTTAACTACAAAGACAACCCTCTTGTCGCCACACAATACAGCTTCGCGGCAAAGATATTTATCAAACTTCCTTTTTTAGAGCTACCAAGTCACCAAGGAAACCTTGTGGCCTTGAGGCTACAAGCAATTGAGTCCGTTGCAGAAGCTGGCCTGAACGATACATATTCGACTATCCAAACAGTTACAGACAAAAATGCCGACGAAATTATCAAGGAAATGATTAAAAATGAACTGGCAAATATCCAAGATTGAAGTCTCTAGTTTCAAAGCATTCAAGCATATCTATTTGGACCTTGGCGAGTCGTCCTTGCTAACTTTGGACGGTCCTAACGGTTATGGTAAAACAAGCATCTTTGATGCAATAGAGCTGCTACTCACCGGCCAAATCAGTCGAATACAAAACCTATTCAATACATTATTAACCAGAAACAAGAGAGACTACACAGATAATCTTTTCTGGAACAATCGCTCCGGAGAGAACGACCTCTACATTAAAATTGAATTTATTAATGATGAGCGCAAACTTGTTTTAGCAAGACATTGCCCAGTTGCAATATTCAAAAAACCAGCGAACAATCGTGCAGACAAGTATGAAAACTTTAAGCTTTACCAGCTGCCGGAATTTGAATCATCTGATTTTACAAAGATTAATCTGCGAGACAACAACTTCCTTGACGAAGTTTTTGGTAAAAACTTCAGGGAAAACTTCTCCTTCCTTAACTATCTGGAACAAGGACAAAACCGACTATTACACACTCGAGTAGACGAACGCAAGGATAAACTTGGAAACCTCTTTAACATCAGTGATATCGAAACCGAGATTGAAAACTGCAACACCATATACAATAAATTCACAAGGTACATAAACAATCCTGAACGCACAGGAAAAGCTTTATCACTTAAAGAAGAGATAGCCAGCTTAAAAGGCACATTGCAGGCAGAGACAAGTAACCTTGAGTACAAAAAACTCTCCACGACTGATGTCCAACCAATATGGGACAGGGAGATCCTATTCTCAACGTACTCAGCGGCAGATCATACATCCTATCAGGAATCAGTTCGCAAAATTATTGCTCTTCTACCGCTCAAAGCCACTATAAAAACTAGGGTTCACAACGAGACAATCGATGCCGAAATTGATCTCAATGAGGAATCACTGAGAAGCTTGGCTCAGTTTGGTAAAGACTTAAACAAGCTTGATGTGCTTGATGCTATCAAGAAGATAATTGATGAGTTAGAGAGTTCAGCAAAAATCATCAAGCGCGGTGCTACTGCAATCAAACTCGAAGAAGCCAGATCATTACCTAACTGGGCGGATGGGCGCCTTGAGTGGTTTGAGTTACAAATTGAATCCCGAAATAGCCTCCACGAAAGAAGCAGCACCAATGCGAACGTCGTAGCCGAATTGGAACGTCTGAAAAGACAGCTGATTGATGAACATAAGAAGTCCTATCCCGATGATCAGTTTTGCCCTCTCTGTGGCGCAGACTGGGAAGATCACAAATCAATGGTGGATGCCATTGACGCAAGAACCAAGCAGATCTCTGAATCACTAAGCAAAGACGGTAAGGACTTAGTTAACCTTATCGCTACTATGGGCGCTGAGCTGAAGCTCATCGACATCCAGATCCAAGACAGTTTGAAACTTCTCAAGCCAACATTTGAACCCAAGCTTCATGCAGAGCTGACCAAACTTAAGCTTCGACTCCCAGCAATAACCCAGCTAATGGAAAAGCTGCAAAGTGACAATATTCAATTTACTGACTCATTTACTGAAATTGATGAGGTAGTAAATGAGCGACTTGAAAAATTCAAAGCGATTCTAAGGAATAAAAAACAGGTTGAAGCTGATGCTTTAGCGCTGCCAGAGGACTGGCGAGAAACAACAAATAGCGCCTTTAAAGACTTGCAGGACTTCTACATAATCACGGCTGAAGACCTAAAGGATAAAGAGCTGTACATATCGATTAAAGCCAACGAGGCTCAAAATGCTCGTCTCCAAACCTGTATTTCCGATCTTAAACTTATCGAAAAAGAAACCCTAGCGGCGCAAAAAGCACAAATTAAAATCAAAACACTCCGCGACACACTGAAGGAGACAGAACAAAGGTATACCGACCAGACAATTTCGGCTATTGAACTCATATTCCATATCTACAGTGGCCGACTTATCCAAAACTACCAGCGTGGTCTGGGTCTATTTATCGAGAGCCGCGAAGGTACACAGCTGAGATTTCTGACTGCCGAGAAGTCTGAACACGATGCGGTCATGTCCATGAGCTCTGGTCAGGTGTCAGCTCTTAGCCTTGCCTTCTTTCTCTCACTCAACAAGGTCTATGCTAAGGTACCTCTCATCTTGATTGATGATCCGTCGCAATCTCTGGATGAAATCAACGTTGCTTCCTTGACCGATCTACTCCGTTGCGAACTCAAGCATTGTCAGTTGATTGTCTCCTCCCACGAGGACGATATCTCTGCATACATGCGCTATAGGTTCAACAGAGCAGGCTTAAAAACAAGTTCACTCAACATGCAGCTCTTGGCGAAAGACGCTTCGTAACAGTCGCCCGTGGCTATTAACCCTCGCAACCAGCATATCGAAGCCATGCCATTAAGGCGTAGGACGATATTCAGCCGAGAAATGACGTTAGCCCCCCTCACCCTAACCCTCTCCCGCAAGGGGAGAGGGGATCAGAGCGCAGGCCACCGAGGCTTAGCCGATCGCAGAGGCTTAAGAGGTGTCGAGGGAAGAGACACAAACAAAAACCGCAGCCCAAGGGCTGCGGTTTTTTATTGGCTCAACCTGTTGGCACCAACAGGCCCATCGCCCTTACGCACGGCGCCAGCTGGTCTTGCCGGCGCTGTCTTCCAGCACTATGCCCATCTCGGTGAGACGGTTGCGGGCGGCATCCGCCGCAGCCCAGTTCTTGTCGGCACGGGCCTGATTGCGCTCGGCGATCAGGCGCTCGATTTCGGCAACCTCTTCGTCCGCTTCATCACCCTTCAAGAAAGCCTCAGGGTCTTGCTGCAGGATGCCGAGCACGGCGCCCAGCTCGCGCAGACGGGCGCCCAGCGCGGCGGCAACGGCCATGTCTTCAACCTTCTGGCGGTTGATCTCGCGCACCAGATCGAACAGGGCGGAGTAGGCTTCCGGGGTGTTGAAGTCGTCATCCATCGCTTCCTTGAAGCGAGCCACCTGCTCGTCGCCACCGGCAGCAGCGGCTACCGGCAGATCGCGCAGGGCGGTGTACATGCGCTCCAGCGCGGCGCGGGCTTGCTTGAGGTTATCTTCCGAGTAGTTGAGCTGGCTGCGGTAGTGGCCAGACATCAGGAAGTAACGGACGGTTTCGGCGTCGTAGTGTGCCAAAACGTCGCGGATGGTGAAGAAGTTGCCAAGAGATTTGGACATCTTCTCTTTATCCACCATCACCATGCCGCTGTGCATCCAGGTGTTGACGTAGTCACCACCGTGGGCGCAGCAGGACTGGGCGATCTCGTTCTCGTGGTGCGGGAACTGCAGATCGGAGCCACCGCCGTGGATGTCGAAGTGGTTGCCAAGGTGCTTGGAGTTCATGGCGGAGCACTCGATGTGCCAGCCAGGACGGCCCGGGCCCCAGGGGCTTTCCCAGGTCGGTTCGCCCGGCTTCGACATCTTCCACAGCACGAAGTCGAGCGGGTTGCGCTTGGCATCGACCACGTCAACGCGGGCACCGGCTTGCAGCTGCTCCAGATCCTGACCGGAGAGCTTGCCGTAGTCGGCATAGGATTCGACGATAAACATCACATCGCCGTTATCCGCCACGTAGGCGTGCTCTTTTTCCAGCAGGGATTGCACCAGCTCGATGATCTCTTCGATGTGCTGGGTGGCGCGCGGTTCGATATCCGGTCGCACCATGCCGAGGGCGTCGAAGTCGGCGTGCATGTCGCCAATCAGACGCTCGGTCAGCTCGTCGCAGGTGACGCGGGTTTCAGCGGCGCGCTTGATGATCTTGTCATCCACGTCGGTGATGTTGCGCACGTAGGTGAGGTCATAACCGGCGTAACGCAGGTAGCGAGCGACCACATCAAAGGCGACGAAGGTGCGGCCGTGGCCGATATGACAGTGATCGTAGATGGTGACACCACACACATACATGCCCACCTTGCCCGGGTGGATAGGTTTGAATTCTTCTTTTTGACGAGTGAGTGTGTTGTATATCTTCAGCATCTTCTAACCACTGCCTGTGAGTAAAATGGTTGGTCATAATACCCCGTTCAGGGGCAGAAAACGAGGCAGAAAAGCGGGCCAATCCCGCCTGCCAGCACGGTTACGGCGCCTGAGAGACTATGCCGCCAGCCCCTGATGGGCTAGAATTGCCACCACTTTATGCCATACACCTGCGGGCACTTCGTCGTCCGCACCAAATGAAAGGACATATCATGGTCACTCTGCACACCAATCACGGCGACATCACCCTCACCCTGAATGCTGAAAAAGCCCCGGAAACCGTGGCCAACTTCCTGCAATACTGCCGTGACGGTCACTACGACAACACCATTTTCCACCGCGTCATCGACGGCTTCATGATCCAGGGCGGCGGCTATGCTCCTGGCTTTGAAGAGAAAGACACCCGCGCTCCCATCAAGAACGAAGCGGCCAACGGTCTCTCCAACAAGGTCGGCACCATCGCCATGGCTCGCACCATGGAGCCGCACTCTGCCAGCGCCCAGTTCTTCATCAACGTGAACAACAACGACTTCCTCGACTTCAAATCCGCTACCACTCAGGGCTTTGGCTACTGCGTATTCGGTGAAGTGACCGCCGGTATGGACGTGGTCAACAAGATCAAGGGCGTCAAGACCGGTAACTACGGCCGCATCCACCAGGACGTGCCGGTAGAAGACGTGGTGATCACCAAGGTGACCCTTGCTGACTGATCTCTGCCGACTCGGCACTGACAAAACTGCGGCCCCGGCCGCAGTTTTTCCATCTGCCTCCCCCACAGCCAGTCCGAACTGGCGCCGCCTCGACTATCTGGCCCACGGCAACCCGCGTCAGCGCTCGGCCCATGCCCTGCTCACCGCCGGTGTGTGGGATGAGCTGGCAGCGCAGTGCGCCGATCTGGCGCTGGTAAGCACGCTGGCCATCGGCCTCGATCGGCCCGGCAGCGATCTCGATATTCTCTGCCAGCATCCCGATCCTGCGGCCTTTGCCGCTACTTTTGCAGAGCAAGGTTGGCAGGCGAGCGACAAGGGCGGCAATATCTGGCTGCTGGAGCGCATCTTTTCCTGTCTCGACCAGAGCTGCGCTAATAGCGGTTCTGACAAGAGCGATGCCTGCTGGCCGCTGGAGCTTTATGTCACCCCCGCCCCCATCGAGACGCTGAATGGCTGGCGCCACCTCACCCTGATGGCGGCCCTGCTCGAGCGGTTTGGCGATGCTTTCTACCGTGAAGTGCTGCGCCTGCGCCTTGAAGAGGGTCTGAAAGGAGAAGCAGCCATGTGCCGGTTGCTGGGGCTGGCGGGCGATCCTTATGAAGCGCTGCTGACGCTGGAGGGACGCAATCTGGCCGAGCTGTCATGGCAGCCGCCATCCCGTGACGATATCCATACCTCAACTGGCGCGGCGGCGCCCGCAGCGCACTATTCGTCCCCCGTTGTGTCTACTATCTCTGCCACCCCTGTTTGCCCTGTTTCGACCGAGAGCCCGATCCCCACATCATGAGCACCCTCTTTATCAGTGACATTCACCTCTCTGCCCAGCGGCCCGATATGACCGCGGCACTGGTGCGCTTTCTCGAGCACGACGCCCCCGGCGCCGATGCCCTCTATGTGCTAGGGGATCTCTTCGAATTCTGGATTGGCGACGATGACCCCAATCCGCTTCATCAACAGATGGCCGACGCCTTCTTGGCCCTGAGCCAGCAGAACGTGCCCATCTACTTTATCCACGGCAACCGTGACTTTCTGCTGGGCCAGCAGTTTGCCAAACGCGCGGGGATGACATTGCTGGGTGACCCTTGCGTGATCGACCTCTATGGGGAGCGGGTAGTGCTGAGCCACGGCGATCTGCTCTGCACCCTGGATGAGGGGTATCAGAAGTTTCGCCGCATCACCCAGCTCAAGTGGCTGCGCTGGCTCTTTTTGCGACTGCCGCTCGCCCGCCGTCAGGCCATCGCCTGCAAGATGCGCGGCCAAAGCCAGATGGAGAATGCCCACAAGAGCCAGATCATCATGGATGTGACGCCCGCGGCGGTAGACGACACCCTGCGCGCCCACGACTGCCGGATGATGATCCACGGGCACACCCACAGACCCGCCATCCACGACTTCACCCTCGATGGCCACCCCGCCCGCCGCATCGTGCTGGGAGACTGGTTCGAGCAGGGCTCGGTACTGATCTGCCGCCCAGGCGAGCAACTGCTGGAGACAAGACCGCTGGCAGCCGCACGCTGACAACAGGTTCACAAGGCATCTGTAAAGAGAGGGGCGCGTCAGCAGTGACGCGCCCCTTGTTCATGGGCAAAACAGGCGCTTGGCTCAAAGAGGCGCTGCCGTCGCCGCATTTCCTGCGTCATAACAAGTCCGACAGCTTGTGACCAGCCAGCGCCATCCGACCCTTCGCATCCCGGCATCCCTGCCTATAATGCGGGCTCAAACACACAGAGAGGATTAATCCATGGGCTTTATCAGCTGGATCGTATTGGGACTGTTGGTGGGTATTCTGGCGAAGTGGATCATGCCGGGCCGCGACGGTGGTGGTTTCTTCATGACCGCCCTGCTGGGGATTGTCGGTGCCATGGTTGGCGGCTACGTGGGTACCCTGCTGGGGCTGGGCTCCGTGACCGGTTTCAATATCCCGAGCATTGCGCTGGCGACCGTGGGCGCCCTTATCGTCCTGTTTGTCTTCAACAAGATCCGCAGCTGACCCCCAACGCCATCTATGTGTAGATAAACAGGGCACCGCGAGGTGCCCTCTCTTTTTTATCGCCCTCACGATGTTGCCAGCGGCAAGATCAACCTCACCAGCAAGCCCCCCAGCTGGTTCGCCGGCAGCAACACCACTTCGCCGTGGTGGTAGTGGGCGATATCGCGCACCAGCGCCAGACCAAGCCCCGCTCCCGGCTGTTCGCTTCCCTGCTCGAGACGCTGGAACGGCTGCCAGACTCGCTCCGCCAGCTCGGGGGCGATGCCGGGGCCACTATCCTCCACCTCCAGCCAGATCTGCCCGTTGCTTTGCACCACCCGCGCCGTCACGGTGCCGTGGGGTGGGGTGTATTTGATGGCGTTGTCGAGCAGGTTGGCACACAGCTCCCCCAGCAGTAGCGGCTCCCCCGCCACCATGATGGCGGACTCCTCCCCCTCGTAACCGAGATCGATCCCCTTGCTCCGGGCCTGCGCTAACCGTGACAGACAGGCCTGCTGCACCAGCGCCGTCAACTCCATGGGCTCACGCTGGCGCAGCCCGGAGCACTCGTCTGATTTGAGTCGCGCCAGCAGCAGGAGCCGTTCGGTCAGGGCGATGGTGTGATCGAGCCGCACGGCCATGGCATCGAGGCTTTCGCTCATCAGGGCCGGACCGCCACTGCCGCGCGCCACCTCAACTTGAGTTTTCAGGATGGTGAGCGGGGTGCGCAGCTGATGGGCGGCATCGGCGCTAAAGCGCTCCTGCCGGGCCACCAGCTGGCGCAATCGGGCCAGCTGGCGGTTGAACGCCTGCACCAGCGGCCGGGTCTCCTGCCAGGGGAGCAAATCCGGCAAGGGGGCAAGATTGGCGGCATCGCGGCGCAGGATCTCCCGCGACAGACGGCGCATCGGGGTGAGCAGCCGCTTGAGCAACAGATAGGCGAGCAGCAGGGTGAGCACCACCAGCGCCCCCTGGGTCAGCAGGGCCGACCAGAGCAGTTGCTCCGCCAGCTGCTGGCGACCGAGCAGGGTTTCCGCCACCGTGATGCGGGCCATGCCGTTGACGCCCCCCTCACCCACCGGTTGCAGCAGCATCACGGCGCGGATCGGCGCCTCCTGATAAAGCCCGTCATAGAAGTAGGCAAGGGCCGGATAGCGGTCGGTCAGGGGCGTACCGTCCGGCATGGGGGGCAAGTCGTCAAAGCCGGAGATGACCCTATCGTCGATGCCGCGCACCTGATAGAAGAGGCGATCGCGCATGTTTCGCTCGAAGCTATCGAGCACCACGTAGGGCACATCCACCCTGAGGCTGCCTTCGGCAGCCGTCAGCCGCTCGGCGACGGTGCGGGCCGAGGCGAGCAGGGTGCGATCATAGGCCGAGGTAGCCGCCGCCAACGCGCCGTAGTAGCTGTACCAGGCCGAGGCAGCCCAGAGGATCAGCAAGGGGCCACCCAGAAACAGCAGCAGTTGATGGAGCAGGGAGCGACTAATGGGAGGCCTCCGGCGCCGCTTCCAGCAGATAGCCGAGACCGCGCAGGGTGGTGATCACCACCCCGCTGCCCACCAGCTTTTTGCGCAGCCGGTGGATATAGAGATCGATGCTGTCGAGCCCTACCTCGTCATCGAGGTTGAACACCTGCTCGAACAGCTGCCCTTTGGCGACGGGCCGCCCGTGGCGGTACATCAGCGCTGTCAGCAGCGCCAGTTCGCGCGGAGTCAGGGCAAGGCGGGCATCGGCCAGCAGAAAATAGCCATCGGGATGCAGGGTCAGACGACCCAGCCGCAGCTCGGCACCCCCGCTTTCGCTGCGCCGCAGCAGGGCTCGCAACCGGGCATCCAGCTCCCCCAGATCGAACGGCTTGGCCAGATAGTCATCGGCTCCGGCATTGAGACCGCAGATCCGCTCCTCCACCGCGCCGCGGGCGGTCAGCAGCAGCACCGGCACCCCCTGCCCCCTACTGCGCAACCGGCCGAGTACCGCCAGCCCGTCGAGCTTGGGCATCTCGATATCGAGCACCGCCAGCGCGTACTGTTCGTGGCGCAGCAGGTGGTCAGCCTGAGCTCCGTCAGCCACCCAATCCACCGCGAAACCGGCGCTGGTGAGTGCCCGCGACAGCCAGTGGGCCAGTTCGTGATTATCTTCTGCCAACAGCAAGCGCATCCCTCTCCCCTTGTTCCTAACCACGGCATTCAGCCGCACTGCTTCAACTGCATCCCTTCGTCACTGCCATTGCGGGAGAAGGTGCGATCAGGGTCACACTCCCGGCTCTTGGTCAGCGATTGAAAGGTGAATGAAAGGTTGTTGTTTTAACAATTTCGCATCACTTCGTCTATCGACGGAGTCACACCCAGGAAAAACAACGACAAGATGGAGCACACAACCATGAAGCAACGCACACGTCATGCCCTCGCCCTGCTGACCCTGCTCGGTGCCCTGCCACTGCAGGCGGCCGAAAGTGCCACGACCCCGAGCCGTACCGAATGCATCGCACCGGCCAAACCGGGCGGTGGTTTCGATCTCACCTGCAAGCTGCTGCAGGTGAGCCTGCAGGAGACCGGCACCATCGACAAGCCGATGCGAGTCACCTATATGCCGGGCGGGGTCGGCGCCGTGGCCTACAACGCCATCGTGGCCCAGCGCCCCGCCGAGGCGGGGACCGTGGTCGCCTTCTCCGGTGGCTCCCTGCTCAACCTCTCACAGGGGAAATTTGGCCGTTACGGGGTGGACGATGTGCGCTGGCTGGCGGCGGTTGGCACCGATTACGGTATGATCGCGGTGCGCCATGATGCCCCCTATCAGAACCTCAAGGAGCTGGTGAGCGCCATGGAACGCGATCCCAATAGCGTGGTGATCGGCGCGGGTGCCTCCATCGGTAGTCAGGACTGGATGAAGACGGCTCTGCTGGCCAAACAGGCCGGGGTTGACCCGCACAAGATGCGCTACGTCGCCTTTGAAGGGGGTGGCGAGCCGGTCACCGCGCTGCTTGGCAACCATGTGCAGGCGGTCTCCGGCGATCTGAGCGAGATGGTGCCCTATATCGGCGGCGACAAACTGCGGGTGCTGGCGGTGTTCTCTGCCGAGCGGCTGCCCGGCAAGCTGGCCACCATCCCCACCGCCAAGGAGCAGGGTTATGACCTGGTGTGGCCGGTGATCCGCGGCTTCTATGTCGGCCCCAAGGTGAGCGACAGCGAATACCAGTGGTGGAAGCAGACCTTCGATCAGTTGGTGAAGACCGACACCTTCAAGGCGCAGCGGGATCTGCGCGGCCTGTTCGAGTTTGACCTCACCGGCGAGGCGCTCGACAGCTACGTCAAGGAGCAGGTGGCGCAATATCGCGAGCAGGCCAAAGCCTTCGGTCTGGCCAAATAGGAGCCGCAGCCATGAGCGATCGCATCTTCGCCGCCATCTGGCTGCTGCTCTGTCTGGCAGGCGCCGCTATCGCCTGGCAGATCCAGAGCGAATACAGCTATGAGCCGCTGGGGCCGCGCCCCTTCCCGCTCGGCATCATCGGCCTGATGGCGCTCTGCGCCCTGTTGCTGCTGCGCCGCCAGCCGGACACCGTCAGCTGGCCGCCGCTGCGTACCCTGCGCCACCTCGCCATCATGGTGGTGGCGCTGGCCGGGTACGGTGCCAGCTTCGAGTGGCTGGGCTTTCCGCTGGCCACCACCCTGCTCACCTTTGTACTGGGGCGCCTGTTTGGCGCCTCTGCTAAAGCCGCCCTGCTCTCCGGCGTCGTCGGCGGTCTGGTGCTCTATCTCGCCTTCGACCGGTTGCTGGATGTCACCCTGCCCCTCGGCGTCTGGTTCTCTTAAGGAGTCAATATGGATACCTGGATGTACCTCTCCCAGGGCTTTGCGGTGGCACTCACCCCGGAAAATCTGGTGATCGCCCTGATCGGCTGCTTTGTCGGCACCGTGGTCGGCCTGCTGCCGGGCCTTGGCCCCATCAACGGGGTCGCCATCCTGTTGCCGCTGGCTTTTGCCCTGAAACTGCCCCCCGAATCGGCGATCATTCTGCTCGCCACCGTCTATATCGGTTGCGAGTATGGCGGGCGGATCTCCTCGATCCTGCTCAACGTGCCGGGGGATGCCGCCGCCATCATGACCGCGCTGGATGGCTACCCCATGGCCCAGCAGGGCAAGGCGGGAGTGGCCCTCTCCATCTCGGCGGTCAGCTCCTTTGTCGGCTCCATGCTCGCCATCGGCGGGATCATACTGTTCGCCCCGGCGCTGGCGCGCTGGTCCCTCGCCTTCGGCCCGGCGGAGTATTTCGCCCTGATGGTGTTCGCCATCGCCTGCCTTGGCAGCATGATGAGCCAGAACCCGCTCAAATCCTTTATGGCGGCGCTGATTGGGCTGGGGCTCGCCACCGTCGGGGTGGATGCCAACACCGGCGTCTATCGCTTCACCTTCGACAGCGTTCACCTCTCGGACGGAGTGCAGTTTATCGTGGTGGTGATCGGCCTCTTCTCGGTGAGCGAGATCCTGCTGATGCTGGAGCACACCAGCGGTGGCGGCAAGCTGGTGCGCACCACCGGGCGGATGCTGTTCAACTTCAAGGAGCTGGTCCATTGCACCGGCACCATGTTGCGCTCATCCACCATCGGCTTCTTCGTCGGCATTCTGCCCGGCGCCGGTGCCACCATCGCCAGTGCCATCACCTACATGACCGAGAAGCGACTGGCGGGGCCCAATGCCAAATTCGGCGAGGGGGACATTCGCGGCGTGGCCGCACCGGAGGCGGCCAACAACGCCTCAGCCTGTGGTTCCTTTATCCCCATGCTGACACTGGGAGTGCCGGGGTCGGGTACCACAGCAGTGATGATGGGGGCGCTGACCCTCTATAACATCACCCCCGGCCCCACCATGTTCACCGAACAGCCCGATGTGGTGTGGGGACTGATCGCCGCCCTCTTGCTGGCCAACGTCATGCTGCTGGTGATGAACATCCCCATGGTGGGGCTCTTTACCCGCATGCTCTCCATCCCGCTCTGGTTTTTGGTGCCCGCCATCGCCAGCGTCTCGGCGGTGGGTGTCTATGCGGTGCACAGCACTACCTTCGATCTGCTGCTGATGGTGGGCCTCGGGGTCTTTGGCTATCTGCTGCGCAAGATGCACTTCCCCATGTCACCGCTCATTCTGGGCTTCGTGCTGGGTGAAATGCTGGAGCAGAACCTGCGCCGCGCCCTCTCCATCAGCAATGGCGACACCGCCATCCTGTGGAGCAGCGGCATCAGCCAGACCCTTCTGGTACTGGCCATCGCAGTAATCACCCTACCCCCGCTGGTACGCCTGCTGCGCCGCCGCAAAGCCGATCCGCTGATCCCGGACGCCCGTCCGGAGCAGGGTGCCTGACCTGATAAGACAGAGATGACGGGTTTATTGATACAAAAGGGCGAGATCTGAACGATCTCGCCCTTTTTAACAGACCGCATCCATCTGTCACTAACGGTATAAAAACATCCAATATATCAACGCTAATCGCCCCGCGTTCTCTGACACCTCAAGAACATCAAACTGACGTCATTCAACCAGTGTTATGAGCAAGCCGCTACGTGACAAGGAAATATTCAGACTGGCCGCTGTATCCCTTGTTCTAGATCTGTATTCCCCACCGAGTCAGGGGGTGGGCAAGCCTGATAGTGAGCTTGAACTGGCAATTAAACGCCTGAGGCTCTACCGGACTACACCTGTGTGGCTCAAATGTGGACTCGGAGGAAAAAGAAAAAGGCCACTATTTCTAGTGGCCTTCTGTAACTCTTTGATTTTAATGGTGCCGAGGCCGGAATCGAAGATGACGCACCAAAGCCTCTAAAATCAACGAATGCGCATTATAAAAAACTCATCGTATACCTATCCGTATACCAATAATATTTTAGTGCTGCGTAAACCGGCGAAGTTGAACAGACATTCCTGCCAACGCGAACATCCTGACAGATGTATCGACATAGATTGACACCTACATCTATAGCTGCAATCTCCACCTGATTCCCTTTCATGGATTGAGGGCCTAGTGGCGTATATCTGGCGGCATACCTGTATGACACCAGTATTCCATCCTTGGATTTCCCGTTGTTCACTACCATTTTCAGATTGCTAATGCTTTGACGTTCTCAAGCGACTCAAATACCGGCCATTTTTCCCCAAACTCACACAACTGCGGCGCACTCGATACCACTGTCAAAAAACTCCCCTCTGTATGTCTCTTTAGCCGTGTAAGGCCGGTATAAAACAGCGCCAAATCTGTTTTTGTCAGTTTCCCACCGATGCATATCACGATAGCGCGAGACTCCCAGCCTTTGAAGCTATGCAGGGTTGTCGCCTTTATCCGAGCGTCACCCATGTAAAAACCCACCTTTTGTCGCCGGCATTCACGTTCATCGTCGTTATAGGTATGGATAACCTTAATGCGTTTTTTGGCGAGTGAATCAACCACCTGCTTTCCTGTGGCTTTATGACTACATAGAAATGTCAGGTCCGCCATCGCTAGCGGTTGACTCACGTCATACTTGATGAAGTTCATGAGTTCGGTACAACAGATGTCTACTATCTGATGTTCATCAACTTGCACCCACTTTAAAAAGGACTGCTCCAAATCCAGACCCAGCTGTTGGTTTTTTGGCAAATTGATTGATTCGGCAGGAAGAAACTTCTGAGCGAACTCCTGAACAAGATCCAGAATTTGTTGCGGTAATCGGTAACTGACACTGAGCTCTGACCAGGCACCACGAAAACCAGCGTTATTCATGGATTCATCTGTCCAACGGGATGCCGTGTCATAAATATCTTGGGTAGAATCCGCCACCAGCAGCATTTCGCCACCGGGATGAAGCACCTGTCTCAGTACACTCCACCAGTGAGGCAAAAAGTCCTGCCCCTCATCGACCAAGATTGCATCGTAACGGGCAACCACACCATTACTATCCTGCTGAATAACTCTCTCAACCAAGGCTGGTACATGGTGGGTCAATACGATTTTATCGACTTTTGAATTATCGCGAGGGAAGAGTGCTAGATAGTCATCAATAAAACCTGCTTCTTCACACACCCGCTTACACCAAGCGTGATAATTAAGCCAGGTAACACTGGAGCGGGTCTTGCCATTGGCACCGGGCCAGCGCACAGCAACATCCATCAAATAATGCAGCAGAGTAATATTGAAGGTCACCACAAGCACCTGCTTACCTTGGCTTATCAATTCTGCCGCCCGCGCAGCCAAGACCAAAGATTTACCCGAACCCGCAGCGCCTTTTATCCGTCGATATCCGGAGGCGGTTCTGCTGGTCACCAATGCCCGCTGTTCTTTATCCAGCTCCAGCGGTCGCCTTTGCGTCTCCGAAAAATCTGGTTCCACCAACCAGTTGCGTAAATCTTTGTACATGCAGTCATTCATCACAGGAGAGTAAATAGACTTCCCTCTGGGGAACACCGCTGCCATATCCCCCTGACATAGCGCGTTGCGACCGCTAATCGGGTAGTTTTCGGGATGTTGGTCCATCTGCCTATACACTAAGCATGGCTTGAATAAATGCGTAATCTGCGTGTCATCGGCAAACGGAAATATCACCACCGCCGTAATGGCGCCAAATCCTCTTCTGCTTTCCAGACGCGGACAGTAGAGTTCAAAAATTTCCTGCTTGTAGCGGTAAACTTGCTCAATTGGATTCTTGCTTTGCAATGAAAAGGACTTGCCATCTTTATACCCCATCAGTTTGGGCATTTTATTGGGCTGTGTTTCGACCCAATACTGCATGGCGTCCAGATCCCAGTCTTTAATTTCAAACACGGCAATGCCGATTTTGGGGCTCAGCAACACAATATCGGGCCGTAAACCATTCAGATGAGGCTGCAGATAGATATCCCAATGTTCCGGCAAATGGGTATCAAAAAACTCAAACACCATCCTCTCCCCCGGAGTAAGCGGTTGGCGAAGTTTATGGTGTTCCGCTTTAGGCGGAGATACAAATCGTGTCATCTGCCCGTCCTTATCTTTTTTGGTTCACACCACAGAATTTCTATTTTTTTATAAATTTTACATGAGAGACGGCAAATCCAGCCGTCTCAGGCGAGAAACAGTTCACGTTTAAGCCTGTGACAAAATCGTAAAGTAGGTCTTCATTTCTATATATCGGTGCCACTTTTCATCATAAACTTTTCGCTCAAGCAGTGTCAGGTCGTCGGAGTGGGCCTCATTCTCAGAAAGGTCTAGGCCATGCCCAAGGCTCACACCGCCGAGCTCTGTCAGTAAATAGCGGTTGTGAAACACATCATGCCCGTCCTTATTTTCGAGCTCATTTACCTGAAGCTGTAATCCGGGCAATTGTCTCACAATCCGCTTTTGAATCTGGGCCTTGACATAGGCGGCACCTGGCGAACCGCCTTCACGCTTTGGTTTATAACAGAGGATAAGCTCAGGCATGGCGCTGTGAACCCTGCCGTTCAAGGCGTCATTAATAAGTCGACCGACAAACTCTATGGCGCGCTGGTTCCAGCCATAGGGGTCCACAAACAGAATTTTATCTTTCGCCAGTCGCAATATATCCCTTAATACCGGGGAACAGCTTTCATAGGTTCTGGCCACCAGCCTCTGATGTGGGTGGTTCCAAAGACTGCCCTCGGAATACATGGTTGCTGGCGTCAGGCTGCGGGGGCTTGGCAATTGACGCGCAGCCAGCACACCATGAAAGGGCAACCTCGCATCCTCCGCCTGCACATTGTCACACCAGTCGGCTGAAGTACACTCAAAACCATCCCGGTGTACCAAGGCCTCAGCCAGGTAATTAACCATTTCCACATAACGCTGCGCCGGCAAAGATTGAGTATCCGCCGGGCTTCTTTCCAGATAAAAACTGCGGTATTTCGATTTTTTTTGCCTAGGAAATGAGCTGGAGAGCCTCGGTGTACCTAGGCCGTATTCACGAAAAAACTCACGATAATCACGGTCATCCTCAGCCCAGGCTTTAAGCAGTTCGGGGTCGAGGGCGTATTCATGTATCATTACAGTAACTCCTCTCGCCGCTCAGCAAAAAAGCCATTGGGCCAGCGCTGCCTGAACTCGCCATCCTCATCGATCTCTATACGCCAAGCCTTAGTGCCGTAAGAGGTGGGTTCCATATAGACAATGGCTACATCTTGAGGATTTACCGGATTGATATCTTCAGGCAACTCGCCATCTGAAGTCTGACGGATCCGTTTTAAAATACGCAGGATCAAATGCTCACTGTGAGTCTCTATTAAAAAGGTTTTGTTATCAGCGTTCTGGGTCAACAAATCGCCAATACCTACCTGAATGCGCGGGTGTACATGCAACTCTGGCTGCTCACAAGCGATGATGCCTTTGTTTTTTTCAACCGCTGCGACGATCAATGGCAACAATTGCGACACACCGACTCCAATATCTGTAGATGAAACTTCAATATTATTTGTTTCATCCCACAGCACTGTCTTGGAGGTGGGGGTGACCTCATCGTGATCAGTTGCTGAGCCGCTTGATTGCTCAATGCTGTTCAGCAGCATGTTTTTGATACTGTTGATATCTATCGCTGTACTCTGTGCAGAGGGATTATCACATAAGGGCTCATTAGATAGACGCAACTGCGGTTGCAAACCAGACCGCTCAATCAAATCAATCATCTCAAGCATTTCCTTGAAACGATCATCACCACCGCTGTAACCCACCTTGCTAAAAATAGATTTACGACGGATGGAATAACCTAAGGCTAAACTGCCACCAGATCCCATCCATCGATTAATAGCATAAAACTTTCTGCTATCGTGACCAAGCAAATCCCAGGCCGCAGCCCCCGAGTACCAGTCTTTTTGCTCTGGGTATGGGTTAATTTGATGCAAGGCATCGGGCACCAGCCGCAATGGCCCAATGCATAAACTGTCTTTGAGCAAGGCCAATAAATTATCAAGAGGAGCCACAAGGGCATCCGAGAGTATTTCATGCACTCGGACTGCCAACAGACGATCCTCTGCATCTAACGAAGTTTGCAGTAACTTATTTAGTGGCGGTAACGCGCCGGTTGCTCCGTAAAAGCTAATGGGAACATGGGTCATTACTTCGCTGATCCCTTCGCTGGCCTTGGCAGTGACGTCGCCATCCACCAGTCGCGACAAATTAAGCCACTGTTGGAAACGGCTAACAAACCTGCCATCACCCTCTTCTACGGCAAAGGTCTCATCTTCATCACAAAGCAGTGCCGGGTGACGGTAGTTCAGATAGCTAATCACCGGCTGTTTCAGGCCATCGTCGCTAGTCAACTCGGCAATCAACTGGTCATCCAACCATAACCGGTAACAGGCCACATACGCCGTTCTCATCTTTTGGGAAAAGCCGATATGCAACTCAATGGCTACCCGGTCTGCATCTGCTGTGGGGCTATCAACGGTTAAGCCCAGCCCTTCATCCAGTAACTCCGAGACCTGGTTGTAACTTGCGCCAATCTCGCCTTGCTTATCCAGGGTCACTTTCAGCACGATGCGCTTATTAAGAGCGCGGCCATTGACCAGATTTTTAAAGCCACCAATGTGCTTGCCGCCCAAGGCATCTAGGCGCATCGGGTCGCAGTGGCCCTTCTCCAAAATCTGCTGTAGGTAAAACAGAGCCATTAAAACCGTGCTTTTGCCCACGCTATTAGGGCCAAACAGCAGGGTAACAGGTGCAAACTCGATACGCTGCGTCGCCTAGAACGAGCGGAAGTTGGTAAGTTCGAGAGCTGTTATGCGCATGTCTATCCCCTTACATGCCGGCAGTGTGGCCGGCTACTGGTGGTTGTTTTTATGGTGTGGGTGAAGCTGTTTGGCATAGCAACGTCCATATTGCTGAGGTTCCTGAAGGTTTGATTACTGATAAGTTGGTGCTGTTTAACACGGCTATTTTTGAGCCAACATCGGCCGATTTCAGCAAACAAGCACCACTAATCGGCGATATCTATCTGACTTACCATCTCAATCCGGTTAAAAGCAGCTTCGCGCAAACCAGAGTAATTCCTCCGAAAGTCTCTATGTCTAGTGATGTGGACTAAGTTCGCCAGTTCCCTTTGCTTGTGATTATCGTCAGGCAACTCACCTATCAATTGTTCCCAAGGTGCAATCAATGGCTCCAAATCGGAATTTTTATCTTCGTCGTATCCTGACTTGATAAGCCAGCCACATATAAAGCCAAATGATTTTGGGAAAGGTGTGGTTTTAATATCGCCCCCCAGTAAAAACTCAATCACCTCATTGGTGCTCATCACATCCAGCACAAATCGTTGATAGAGGGCATTCTTTTCTTGTCGAAGCACCAACATGCTCAGCAGCACGACTGTATCCAAATGGTGATCACTGGGTATTGAGCGGATAATCAAACGCCATCTGGTGATCAATTGGTCTATATCTCTTAAGGTGTAATCAAAACGCACGCATAGCCAACACAACATGCTTTCAACAGTATTAATCTCATCACGCCCATCCTTGCGTTTGGCAAAGCGAGCTCGTAAATCCTGCTGCTGTAGCCGTGCTCGTATATACGTATTTCGGTCAGGAATTCGCAGGTGATAGTCGAGATCGATAAAACGTTTCAGGTAGTTGAGTCCGTCGAAATTTGGGCCATAGACCCCCTGAATACTCTTGCTGAGCTGGTCGCGATTTACGGCCAGAACAAAGACCAAGCGCTCAATGTCAAACAAATGCTTGATCCGCTCCAGCACCTCGATGGCATAGGTAGGCTTGCAGCGGTCGAGTTCATCGACAAACACGATCAGGTTAGCTTGGTCATCAGGTAAAGCATCAAGAGCCGCCGACAACTGCTGTTTGAACTTGGCCAGCGCCTTCTGTTTTACATTAAAGCTATCTATCAGGCCACCTACCGCATCGCCGGTCAGGTCGGCAGCGAGTTTTTCGTATTCTTTATCAAGATCCAATGCGCCAAATGTGGCGGCTTTGGCGGCAGCTACAGCTGTCGCCTTGATAATGCCAGGAGCGCAGGCTTTAGCTTTATCCCACGCCTCTTTTATAACTGGTCTACTGGATTGCTCTTTTAGCCAATCATCCAGCACCGCTAACATGGGCAGCAGTGGATCGTCAGCAAAATCGCTTTCCCACGCATTGAGGTAGAGGCTGACCTTGCCCTCCTTTTTCAGATAATGCTGCCAGAGCTTAATAAAGGTTGTCTTGCCGCCTCCCCAAGGCGCGTCGATGGCAAACACCAGCGGCGCCTCGGCATTCAACAGCACGGGGGTCAGATTTTCAATTTCCTCACTGCGGCCTAGCTTGTCAGCCGCACACGGCCAATCTCCACCAGCAATGCTAAGCTGACCGAATCTCAGAGGTATCGTGGTATTTGATTTCATATCTGAGTTGGTGCAGCTGTCTGACATGGTCACATCCCTATGGCTGATAAATTCCGTTATGTTGGCTGGTGATTAGTTGGTGCTTCAAAGCTTGCCGCTAAAGGCTTGGTGCGAAAGGGAATCAAAAAGTGCCCTGATTTCCTCATCGCTAGCAACTGCATGCGAGAGGCTAGACCTCACCTTCTCGACGACAGCAACGTATTTAATCTGCTTATCCATCGGTGGAACAATCGCGGGATAGGCGCTTAATACCGTCTTGTTGATTGTGGCGATGCCAGTCGTTTGCTTACCAACCTTAAGAAAGTATCGCTTTCCTCTCTGAGAGCTGATTTGTGCACTTAAAAACTCGGGATGAACAATCGATGCATTCGCTCGCACACAGAAGATGTGATTCTGGTGGATGCATGGTGTTACTTCCCCATGCCACACTGCCCCACGGCCCAGCTTATCTGGGTCACCACCCTCGGTTAGCAAAAGATCGCCAGGGCCAAGTGAATAACGTTCCACATCTGATTCAAGTACTTCTATTTCTTGGACATCATCTAGTTTGATGTGACCGTCTTGAACATTGGCAACGCGCATATAGGGCACCAAGACCGTTTTCTTTCCCTCAAGCTTTCGGCCTTTTGTTACACCCGAGCGTACCTGCGCAATATCCGAGAGAGTTCGTTCTTCCCATCCCTTTGGGTTGGTGACTGGGTCGCCGAACATGTCGAGGAAGAGGCTGAGCAGGAACTGGTCGGCGAGGTCGATGGCTTGCTGGCGTTTGCGGCGCAGGGCGTCGGCCTTGTCGAGGATAGCGGCGATCCGCTTTTGCTCGACCAGTGGCGGGAGGGGGATGGGCCAAGATTTAAGAACGCTCGTGTTTACTACTGACTGAGCAGAACCGACTTGTCTGCTTAATAGCTTACGTTGGGCAACCTCGGAGCGAAGGTAGTGCAACAAATATGATGCATCCAATTTTTCCTTAATAGGTCGAGCAAGAATGATGTTAGCGCAATTTGCGCCCTCTAACTCGGGTGGGATAATCGCGCAATTGATTTGGGTAGAAATCACTCTGGATAAAACAACATCGCCAGCGGTTAGCTGCGACTTTTTCAGGCTCCCATGAAACTTAGGTGTAACGTACTTCACGTCATCTAACGACAATCCAGAAGACGATACATTCTGGGTGCGAAGAAAAGGAACGCCGGAGTCATCCGTATAGTGTTCAGATGTTTTACCAACATGACCTACGGATACTCTTTCGCAAAGGTCACCAAGAAGGAATTCACTAAAGGCCATTAAAGCATCTCCTCCAGCGCTTGCAGATCCTGCTGGATCTCGGCCTCCAGCGCCTTGAGGCGCGCCAGAATGTCTTTCGGGGCATCGTACTCTTCGGCTTGGTACTTTTGCTCTTTATAGCGATTTAGCGACAAGTCGTATTTGTTGGCGGCGATTTCGTCGCGACTGACCCAGAAGGCTTTACTTGAGCGATCATTAGCCTCGGTGGTTGCGCTGGCCTTATCGCGGGCCTTAAAGGCGCTCACGAGCTCAGGCAGATCGGTAGCGTCGATGGGCTGACGCTTGTCGTCGAGTGAAAAACCATCGGCCTGCACGTCATAGAACCAGACGTAATCGCTGCCGCCGCAGCCTTGGCTACCCTTGGTAAAAATCAAAATAGCGGTGGAGACACCGGCATAAGGTTTAAATACCCCGCTTGGCAAGCTGATAACGGCGTCTAGCTGGTTGTCATCCAACAGGTGCTGACGCAACTGCTGGTGGGCCTTGCTGGATCCAAACAACACCCCATCTGGCACAATGGTGGCGCTGCGACCGCCAAGCTTAAGCATCCGCAAGATAAGGGCAACAAACAGCAGTTCGGTCTTTTTTGTTTTAACTACCCGCAGCAGTTTAGGATCCACATCCTCTTCATCGAGGCTGCCCTTGAACGGCGGGTTGGCAAGGATCAGGTCAAAGCCTTCGCTGGCATCCTTGGGGAAGCGCTCGGTAAAGCGCTGGCTTAAGGTGTCCTGATAATGGATATCGGGCTCGGCGACGCCGTGCATCACCAGGTTCATGGCGGCAATGCGCAGCATGGTGGCGTCAAAGTCAAAGCCATGGAACATGTCGGTATCAACATGTTTGCGGTGCTCATGCAGCAAATCGCCCAGGAAAATGGTTTGATCTACCTGTTTGCCTTGCTCATTCGTAATGGTTTCGCGAATGACCCCTTCGGGGGAGCTGTATTTTTCCAGCAGGTACTCGTAACTGACGGAGAGAAAACCCGCGGTACCGCAGGCCGGATCGGCAATGCGATGACTCGCCTCGGGGTCGAGCATTTCGACCATGGCGCGAATGATGTGGCGCGGGGTACGGAACTGGCCGTTAATACCGGCGGTGGTGAGCTTGCTGAGCAAATACTCGTACAGATCGCCCTTGGTGTCACTGCTATCAAGCGGCAGCTCACTTATCATGTTGACCGCTTTAACCAGCAGGCTTGGCTTTTGGATCATCAGCTGGGCGTCTTTCATAAACTCGGCAAACAGGGTGCCCTCGCCCGCTAAATCTTTAAAATGAGGGAACACCTCATCTTTAACCAGTTTGTACATCTGCTCGGCGGGCAGATGACGGAACTGCTCCCAGCGGATGTCCTGATCGAACTGACCAAAGCGGCGCTTGAAGTCCTGCCCCGTACGCTCGGCGCGCTTTTCGTCGCGGCGCTCGTTCATATCCAGCAACCGGGCGTACATCAAAAAGGTGATTTGCTCAATCACGGTGAGCGGGTTTGCGATGCCGCCGGTCCAGAATTCTTCCCAGAGTTTATCGATTTTGTTTTTCAGTTCGCCGGTGATCATGCATTTTTCTCTTTGGTTTCAATTTTTTGCCAGTGGCTAATCGAGCGTTGATCCAGCGCATAAAGCCCGGCTATTCCACCCTGTGATGGCGGTTGTTCAGTGCGGGCACGCACCTTGTAGCCTTGGGTGGTGACTTTAAGGATCATTTCCTGTTCATCGGTGACTTCGATGCCTTCGGCCTTGGTATTGCCTTTTTTGGAGAGGCGAAAGGCCACCTGCCCTGTGTCATTATTTTTAATCCGCACGGGATAGAGAACCTGACCATTCTTATGGGTTAGCCGCAATTTGCGGCACAACAACTCATCCATTCGCAGTTTTCCAGTCATTCTATCAAAGTTGTTACCTGTGACTCAGGCTGAGATGGGTGAAGCGGCCCGGTTTTTTGGGGTGCCTAGCTCCACGCCGAATGTGTTTATCAGAGCCACCAGCGCATCGGCCTGGGCCGGATCGGTGAACACGCCATCGAGGCCATCAGTGTGCACGCCGGTAAAGGGCTGGTCATAAAGCTGAGCCACCTTAATGGTGCCAAACTTGCACAAATGGCTTTTCAGCAGACCAATAAACCGCAGCTGACGGCTATTTAGATGAATATGGTGCTGCTGCACAAAGGCGGTAAAGGCCTGCTCGACGCCGTTTTCATCCATGCCGATGAGGGTTCGCAGCAACTGGTCGAGGCTTGCGCCCGAATCAGGGAAAAACGCCTTGAGGGTATGCAGATCCAGATTGGGGTTCTGTATATGCACCAGGGCGTTAAGCTGCGTGAGCTCGGCATCGGTGACCGGTTGCCCTTTACGGATTTTGGCCAGCACGGGATCGGTAGCAAACAGCGGCGAGAGCGTGCGCTCCACTTCCTGACGAAAAATCTGGTAATCCACGGTGACGATATGCGTCGGCCTGTCGTTTATCTCGTAGGTGGCGCTATCTTCGCTGATATCCAGCACCGGCAAAAAAGTGGGCGGCGGCGTGCTGTCTTTGTCGCGCAGGTGGATGATACCACGCAGCGCGAGGCGCTGCTGCTCCAACGCGTCAATGCTGACGTGCTGCCAGAAACTGTCTTGCTGGATGGTTTTGATTGCTTCGGCTTTGGCGCGTACTGGATTGAGATGCATGGAGAGCTTACCGACCTTGGTCAACACCGGCAGCTTGGCCACATCCAGCGCTGTCGGCTTGGTCAGCTGAATGTCTTGCAACTCAGTGAGCTCGAGATCCCAGCGAATAGCTTCTGACTCGCCCCGAATGTCGCGCCACTGCATCAATGGCGCTAGCTCTGCACGCAGTAGCTGCCGGGTATCAGGGGCAAAACTGTTAAGCCGCTTAGAGTCACTCAAACTGGCTTTAAGCTGCCAATTGTCGCGCACTGCAATGCAGCGATCATCCAGCGCATCGATATCGGCCTTAATAAGGGTGATGGCGAGGTTAAATACCTCCATGTCGGCCTTTTTCAGTGCGGTTTCCGCCAGATTGATACGGGCCTCAAACAGCTTTTCACACAAGGATTTATCGGTCCTGCCTTCATCTTCCGGTGGGTCCATCTCGAAATAATCGAAGTTACCCCAATGGTCAAAAATCAAAAAATGACTCTTGGGCTTGCCCGGGCCATAAAGCCCTTCGCACAAACGGGTGCCACGCCCCACCATCTGCCAGAATTTGACCTTGGATTTGATCGGCTTGGCAAACACCAGGTTGACTACCTCGGGCACATCAATGCCGGTGTCGAGCATATCCACTGAGAGGGCGATGGTGATTTGGTCCTTGGAGCCATCGGTCTTTTTGAAGTCATCGATAAGATCTTCAGCGCGCTCGTACTTGGAGTGGATGACGCGGCAGAAATTACCGCCATGCTGGGGGTACATTTCACCATACAGGGTTGCCAGCAATTCGGCGTGCTGAATAGAGCGGGCAAAGACAATGCTCTTGCCAGGCAGCTGACCGTCAACATCGCGCAGGCCTTTTTCCATCAAGTTACGCAAGATGGCACGGTTGGTGTCTTTGTTATAAACCGCCTTGTCGATATCGGCGGCATTGAAATCGAGGTCGTTGGGGTCAATACCCTGCTCTTCAAGTTCGGCTATCTGCTCATCGCTGAGGGCATGACCCTTTATCCCTTCGCGCAAAAACTGGGTGGTATGGGTGACGACCCGGAACGGCACCAGATTGCCTTCTTCTACGGCGCGCTCCAGTGGGTAGCTAGCCGTAGGCAATTTATAGTCACAACCAAATAGACGGCAGGTGGAACGGCTAATCATTTCTACCGGTGTGGCAGTAAGACCAACCTGACGGGCATCAAAGTACTTAAACAGATCGCCATAGACGTTGTACACCGAGCGGTGGGATTCGTCGGCAATGATCAGGTCAAAGTAGCCCACATCAAACTGTTCATAAATGCCCATCATGCCCGGATAAGTGGCGATATAAATACGGGCATTGTGCTGATCCTGCTTTTTGCTGCGGCCAACCACGTACAGCGGCTCTTTACTGAATTCGCTGAAGGCGTTTTTGGCCTGCTTGCGCAGCTCTTTACGGTCACACAGAAAGAGTACCCGCTTGGCCCAACCGGCATCGAGTAACTTTTTGGTAAGGGCGATGGAGACTCGGGTTTTACCTGTGCCGGTGGCCTGTACGATCAAGGCCTTGCGATGTCCCTCGCTGAAGCGCTCGCTGACACGGGTAATGGATTCGATTTGATAATCCCGACCAGCGATGCCGATATCTATCGGTGTGGTGTTGAGATCCTGGCGCAGTTTGCGCTGGCTGATAAGGTATTGCAGACTGTCTTTGCTGTAGTAGCCATAGAGTTTGCGTGGCACTGAATCAAGAACGTCATCCCAAATCCAGATATCGTAACCGTTGGTGTAAAAAATGACTGGCCGTTGCCCATGAGCTTTTTCAAGTGCATCGGCATAAAGCTTGGCCTGCTGACGCCCTTTTTCCGGGTTCTCACGCGCACGCTTGGCTTCGACTACTGCCAGCGGTTTGCCGTTGTCGTCCCACAGCACATAATCGCAATAACCAATCCCGGATGCTGTTGGCTGGCCAGTGACTTCATGCTCCAGAGTGACTTGCTCGGTATTGCTACCATTTGGGGATACATCCCAACCAGAGAGGCGCAGTTCGCTGTCGATAAGACGGCGGCGGGTTTCAGCTTCATTAAGTTCAAGGGTGCTGGTGGCCTTGTTACTTGCCTGCACAAACGCCTGTGATTTGGTCTGGTCAATGACGGCTTTAAGCTGCGCAGCCTGACGCTGTGCTTGCTGCTCGGCTTGCTGCGCGGCTTCGAGCTCTTTCAAGGCATTCTCAAGCTGGGCTGCTTGTGCTGACAGTTTTTGCTGCAGTGCCTTATTTTTTTGCTTTAATTCTGACTTGGCGGAAGACACCGGGGTTTGCTCCGGCATCTGGAACTCAGAGCACTGCTCTCGGCTGCCGTCTCCTTGGGCGATAAACAGCCAGCATCCCAGGTAATAGGCCTCCTGCACCAGCCAAACGGCATTACTGGCTGAAACATTGCCTTCGTGGGCAGCCTTATTGCCGTGAATACGGATAGCATGGAGCTTGTCGAGGATCACCTTGGGCACAACGGCGGTAAAACTGCCGTTGTTCAATCTGTCCATAAACGTGGCATTGGCTTCTGCAGGCAGTTTGAGTTCGCTGTAAATAACGCCAACCAACTTTTCAACGTAGCAACGCAATTTGACCAGGGCACTTTGCGGATCGCTATGGGCGTACGTTTCCGCAAATCCGCCGAGGTCGGCCAACGTTGGCCAATGTTGCCTGAGATGTTCAAAGTTCATGGACTTCATACAGTAATGCCCTTAGTTACTTCCTATTCATCAGATATCTTGTCAACTTACGGGTTATCACATATCAATTGCATTTAGCACTCAGTTGTCACTCAACTTGAACAAAGCCTGGTTACTGACTAAACCAATCTGACCGGTAGCCTCGCCATTTAGCTACCGTCCTGCCCTCTTCAACCAATGTATTGGTTGAAGTCATTTCATCGTTAACTGATTGATAAATATTGACGATGCTACCACTTTAAAAGCAATAAAACCCTATCGAGTCTCACATATACGAGACCTTGATAAACTGAGCACTATCACAATCAAGGCTCCGTGGCTGCCTTGATTGTCTCCGTGGTTATGCTCCGTTAAAAGGCTATGCCGTCGGCACTGTTTCCTCTATAGCGAGTGTATCGGGCTCATCCAGTACCTCGACAATCAATGACAGCCGATCCTGTTCAAAGTCCATATGCATGGCCTCCAGTTGCGGCAGCATCTTGCTGGCCTTTGCCGAGAGTTTGTTGAATCGATCCACTTTGCCATAGAGCCCCTGTTTACCCACCAGCGCCTTAATCGTGTTGTTGTAGTGATCGCTGGCCGTGTTCGGCGTGCAGCCCAAAATACTTAAACGCTCAGCCACAAGGCAGATCTGGTTGTAGATATCGCTGGCTTTTTCACTGACCTCGCGGGCCTCAGTATTGCTGCGTTCGATCATCCACAGATTAGATACCGTACGCAGAATACGGATCAAGGTTGTATGCGAGACCAGTACGATGCCCTTGTTGTACCAATACTCAAACAGTTCCCTGTAAACCTCGACCTCCTTCGTCCCAGTTGGATGGATTCACAAACGTTACTGTCGACTTCACCTGCATGCTCCCGTGGTTTACGCCCGAATTTTCTCGCCGCCCCCTATCGCCATACTTCTTGGGAGCCAGCTTTGCGGCCAGCCATTTACGAGCATCGATCTGCAGGCGGGCACGAGCAATCACATCATGGTTAACTTTCACGTTCCCGTTGGCGTCGAGGAAGGTGTCATTGCTGCCGTCATCGGCAATCTGGAGGATCTCGTCGGCCAGTTTGTCGGCCAGATCCTCGCGTGCGCACGCGTACTGGTCCCTAAATTCTACGTAGCGTTCATCAGCCAACCAGCGCATCACCATGGATTTGGACGGCATACCCGGACGAGCCAACACTGCGCGTAGACTCACCCCATCAGCAATGGCGCTACATATGCCCTCCCCCAACTCGCTTGTGTATGCGCTCCGACGGCCTCTTGTTACCGTCTTGGGATTCGACGTATTGGTTTCCACAGTGGAAACCTGAGGAGTGACAACTGGGCTCATAACTTCAGTTGTGGCATTCACATGTTCAGCGCCACTGATCGGTGCCTGAGGTATACCTGAAGATGAGGTAGCGTTAACGGGTGTTGTGACTCTTGACCATTTGTGCGTCTTGGCCCGCTTGTTAATGGCGGTATGTGAAATGCCGTGATCTAGCGCTATCTGGCGCACACTCTGGCGGCCAGCACAGTACGCGAGTTCGATACCGTGCCAGTCTGGGGAATCTGTTGAATGCATAGGGGAATAGATCATAGGCGACCAGTATTTACGAGGAGGCAGGTAGGTATCCAGCCCTACAGGGGGAGTCCCGTCAGTGCAAACGCAGCTGTGTGTGGCAAGAAGTTGTCTGTGATAGTCACTTGGTCACTGTTTTGATAAACATCCCGCCATCATTGGGCTAGCAGCAAGTGACCTTGATTTTTCATGGTCTCTGGGAGTCACTCACATCACTCTTTTGAGCACTGCTTTCACTGATCCACTCATTACGTCATCTCCCATCTGTCATCCACCAAGAAGCATCAGGGCAGTGACCCAGTGACAAACAGTGACCATGAAATATGGTATTTCCCCCTCCCCTCATGTTAGAAAAAAAAGGCCCCAAAGGGGGCCTTGCTGTCACCGCCGTTCGGCCTCATTAAATCATATCGGCCTACAGGGCTCGCGGAAGGTACTCCTCTGCCAGCTCGGTGAGCGCAACATTGGTTTGAGTTTGACCATTGGTCTTGCGCGTCTTGTACTCTGCGCCCAGCTCCTTTGCAGCCTGTTTGACGGCTTTGCTGAATGAATTAAGCGAAAGTGGGCGGTTCAAGCCCTGGTACTCCAGGTAAGCCAGGTAGAGGTGATAAAGGAATTTTCTCGGCTCCTTCATCAAAGCGACATTTCCCCCCATACAGAGCCCCTTCGGCTCAGTCAGAAACGCCAAGGTGGCGCAAAAGTCGAGTACGTGGTCAGCCTCGCGTTTCACCGCCAGCGCATCAGCACCATCCCGTTGCTCCTCCAGCAGACGCTTGGCCTGGTCAGGGTTGGCAAACCGGGTCAGCAGATGGCGAATGATCACCGGTAACTCAGCGGCAATCTTGTCGCCAAGGGCCCCATCCCGATCAGCCGATGCCACCACTCGTCCGAAGTGGAAGATCACCCGGCGACGAGCGATCCCCCCGTTGCGCTCGTTAAACACCATCGGCACGTTGTTGGTGGCCAGCAACACAGCTGGGATCCGAGTGCTGAAAATCGCCTTACCTTTAGGGTTGACCGATACTTTATCGCCACCAGTGATCGCCTTGAGCACGTGGCCATCGCCAACATACGAAGGTTGGTCCGGCAACAAGATCAGGCGTTTGTCCCAGACATTCTCCAGACCAAAGTTGCTCTCGAGCAGTTTCATCGAGCTACTGCCCACGTTTTCTTGGCCAACCAGCAGCTCGCACAGACCTGCCATGACCGATTTGCCACTGCCGCCTTCCCCCGTCACCTCCAGGAACAACTGCCAGTCGTAGCGATTCGCCAGCACCATGAACAGCGCCGCGTTAATGCGATCCATCTTGGCCGCATCATTGTCGGTTGCGTAGCTCAGCCACTTCATGAAGTGGGGGGCACAATGCGCCAGGGTTTCCCCCACCAGCGGCTCGCTGTACTCGATCCCGTTGTGAGTCAGCAAACCATCGACGAGGGAATGCGGGCGAAACGCGCGGAGCACTAAGTCATAGACCCCATTGGCAAAACCAATCAGGTTGAGCGCCGGACGCGGTATCTCATCAAGGCCCAGTTTCATGGTATCCACAGCAGTGTTGATTATCCGGGCACTGTGTTTGGCGCCTTGCTGCTTAAACATTGCCGTCATACAGCGCGCAAGCACCGCATCCGGCATCGACTCCCACAGGCTGCCGGTGTAACGGTACACCTGGCTCGTGTCGACATTGATGGCCAGGGTTCCCAGACTAGAAACCAGTGCCTCCCCGCGCTGGCAGGCACTCATCTGATCCAGCATCAGCGCCGCGTCGTCCTGCTCAGGGCGCAGAGAAACAACATTAGCCGCCAGCAGAGAACCTGTTTTTTGGCTGCCCTTCTTATCGGCCAACAGCTTACTTTTAGGCGGGGCTTGGCGTGGCTCCTGTATCCCCTTCTGGTGCGCACTGGCAATAGTCGCCTTGACCTCCTGTACCGATTGGCCAGACGCCATGCCAGCAGCAAACAACTGACGCTCAGCGTCGGCGTGGCAGATCTCTCCACCAGCGACCAGTTGCGCCACCCCCAGCGCCTCCCGGTTGAGCGTCTCGTTCCGGCTCCCCATCGGCGCGCTGACAATCGCCTCACAGGCACTCGTCAACGCTCTCTCTCCATAGCGGCTGGTCTCTGCGGAGCTGACCATGGGGGCAATCACCTTTGGCTCATGTTTGGGCTTGGTGATCCACCCCAACAAGATGGCAGGAGCCTCCGGCAGAGCGGCCAGTTGGGGGATGGTATCGCCGCGCAGCACCTTACCGGCTTTGATGTAGATCAGCTGATTGCCGGTCTTTACATCTACGCCGGCCAGTCCATTCGCGTTGTTGACGCTCTGCTTCAAGCTGGCAAGCGGAACAGCCAGTGATACGAACCGTCAGGCAGGGTGTCGGTGAGCATCCGGTACTGGATCGGGAGCGTCTGATTGGGCAATCCGAGCATCGCCAGCAGATCCCTGGGGTGCGGCGCCTCGGGTACCTTGTTACCGTCCAGGTCCAGCAGGACCATTTCATCCAAGCGAACACCAAACAGGGTGTCATCCTCACGCACCATGGAGGACGGGTAGCGCTGCTCATTGCCATAGGGTTTCGGGTTGCCGTTGTCCTGATACGGAATGACAGCGTGACCGTTGGCCTCGATATTTGCAGCCTTGGCTTGCAGGGTTGCGTTCATACCGTACCCCCTACCACGCGCAGCATGGCACGCTTGTGATCGAACAGTGACACGCCGTCATCGTTCTCATAGGCTTCCTGAAGGCGGTGCATTTCCTCGATGCGCGCGCTGTTGGTGCTAGGGGAAGCACCATACAGGGCGAACTGGCCACAAATAACATCCCTGCTAATTATCCCCGACTTTGCGCGGCACAGGCTTTTGCTTGCCAGCGAGCGCGCAGGTGCTACGCTCTCAGCGCTAGGTTTAATTATCTGGCCAATATCAAACATGCTAACCGAAGAGGCCGCCGTACCATGGCGGCTCTTTTTTGCGTAATTGGTGACTGTCATCCTCGCCTCCTTACGCCTCACGGCTCTTCTGGATCTGGGCGATGAGCCATGCTTCCAACTCCTCTTCAATCCAACCAACGGCTTTTGCGCCGATGGACACCGGTTTGGGAAAGGTCGGGTCATAAACATTGGGGTACTTCGGATTGGGACGCATTTTGGCGTAGATGGTAGAGCGGGACAGCCCGGTGCGGGCTTCAACCTCATTACGGCGAATAATGGTCAGAGTGGGTTTGCTTTCTTTAGCCATGTTAGTCATTCCCTGTCATGTACTGGAACGAAATGCACCAGCATGGCTCCTTATTTTTATCATTTCGTCACCAATTCCTAACCCTACAGGGGGAAACCCCGTCAGAGACGCACTTGACAAGGGAAATTAAATGGCGAGTAGGTGTGGATGACTTCCTGGAACAGCAACGAAATCTGCTGTTGAACGGCGGAACCGGGACGGGTCAAACCCACCTGGCATCGCCTTGGGATGCAATGCTGAGGGCCGGGTCAAGCGAGTGCGTTTCTATACAGTGGTGTACTGGTCAGCGAACTGGAGCAGGAAAAGGTGGCAGGCAAAGCCGGGCTGCTTGCCATTCGGTTGGTCAATGTCGATGCAGTGATTCTGGGCAAACTGAGCTATCTGCCGTTTGCCGAAAGCGGAGGCGCTCTGCTGTTTCACCTGATCAGCAAGCTGCGCAAGCGCACCAGCCCGCTCCTGACCTCCAACCTGGCCTTCAGCAAGTGGAGAAGATGACAACGGTGATGCTAGATAGGATCATGTGAGTTTATCGAGACAGGCAACGACGCCTATCGCTTCAAACAGAGGATGAAATCAGCCAGCTAACCCTGGTCAATGTTGGACGCTGATCCCTGGTCATTTTTCGATGCTGATTGACAACCCGATCCGTCTATACAGACAGACTGTTTGGCAAGTGAATTACATTGCTCTCCAACCCGGTAAATTCATGGGGTGGCACATAGTGATGCTTGCAACAGTCCAGCCAGTCAGCCCACCATTGCACCATCTGTTGCCGCTGGGTGATAAATTCGGCCCGATGAATGTAAGCCGCCCGCACACCGTTACGCTCCTTATGGCTCATCTGCCGTTCAATGGCATCCGCACTCCATTGGCCTGATTCAAGCAACGCGCTGCAGGCCATCGCCCGGAAGCCATGACCGCATACCTCCACCTTGGTGTCATAACCCAGGCGGCGCAAGGCACTATTCACGGTGTTTTCACTCATGGGTTTTGATACATCATGGTCACCGGCAAATACCAGATCAAAACGCCCGGTCAAAGGGCGGATCGCCTCAATGATGGCCAGTGCCTGGCGTGACAACGGCACAAAGTGCGGTTCTCGCATCTTGGCACCACGATGTGAATGTTTAACCCCTTCAATGGGATCGCGGGACGCCGGGATCGTCCAGATTGCTCGCTCGATATCGAGCTCATCCCAGCGCATGAAGCGCAATTCACTCGAACGGACAAAGGTTAACAAGGTGAATTTCACCGCCATCTTGGTCAGCAGACGTCCCGAATAACTATCGAGACGACGCACCAGCTCGGGAATATCCTGCAGCGGCAGCGCGGGATGATGCTGGACTTTGCGAACCGACAACGCCCCCGTCAAATCAGCGGCAGGATTGGCCTCAATCAAATCAGTTCGCATTGCATAACTCATTATGCCATTGATGTGTTGCCGCACTCGTCCTGCCAAATCAAGCGCATTTCGCTGCTCTATCTTACGCAGTGGAACAAGCAGGTCACGAGTCTTGAGTTCGGCAACGGGGCAATGGCCAATCAATGGAAACACGTCTTTTTCAAGCCGGGTCAAGATGCGTGAAGCGTGATCGGAGGACCACTTGCCAGCATTATTTGCATGCCATTCACGGGCAACAGCCTCAAAACTATTCACTTGTTTGCGGGTAATGTCGTTACGCACCTGCTGCTTATGGACGACAGGGTCAATACCCTTGGCCAACAAATTTCGTGCGGCAGCGTGTTTGGCACGGGCCTCCGTCAACGACAGGATGGGGTAATCACCAAACGCCATCAGCCCGGCCTTACCATCAGGCTTAGTGAACTTGAAGCGCCACGAACGGGTACCGTTCTTTTTGACCAATAAGTGCAAGCCATTCCCATCGAACAGGGAATAGTCTTTTTCTCGCGGGCGGGCATTGCGACACTCGGTATCAGACAAGGGTCTGGTGGTTCGCGGCATTGGTATACGACTCCTTTATCGAATCGATGTATACCTAAGCGTATACCAATTTATAGCGGATGTGTTAGGAATGACTCGGAATGTTCTGGACGTAAAAAAACCCAGAGACGTTGAATTCACTGGGTTTTTTGAACTTTTTCGGAATACTTTGGAAGTATTAATGGTGCCCGAGGCCGGAATCGAACCGGCACGACGCGAACGTCGAGGGATTTTAAATCCCTTGTGTCTACCGATTTCACCACTCGGGCACCGCAATCGGTATCAAGCTCGCGTGGCGGGCTTGTCAATATGGAGGCACGTTCCGGAGTCGAACCGGACTAAACGGATTTGCAATCCGCTGCATAACCGCTTTGCTAACGCGCCATGCAAAAGAGAGTTGGCTCTCTATTGTCTGAATTTGGAGCGGGAAACGAGACTCGAACTCGCGACCCCGACCTTGGCAAGGTCGTGCTCTACCAACTGAGCTATTCCCGCATTGATCTGGCTGACTGCCTGACTACGAGGACGCATTCTAGCGATGTTCCTCGCCCAGTCAACCAGAAATATTTAATTACCTGATCGTTCGGGCATTTTTTGCCCTTTTTGAACAGTTTTAGCGCCTTTGGCCGTTTCCTGCCTCAAATCAGCGGAAACCTCACCTTGCGGCGCAAGTGACTCACAGGTTGGCGTGGTGGGTCAAATCGCCCCAGGCGGCCTTCATGTACTGGAACATCGACCAGAAGGTGAGCACGGTGGCGACATAGAGCATCACATAGGCGAGCCACACCATCCAGACGTTGTATTGCCAGATAAGACCGGTGAGCGACACCATCTGGATCATGGTCTTCCACTTGCCAATCCAGCTGACCGCCACCGAGGAGCGTTTGCCGAGCTCGGCCATCCATTCGCGCAGGGCGGAGATGATGATCTCGCGGCCAATCATGGTCATGGCGGGGATGGTCACCCAGATGGTGTTGTAGTGTTCGACGATAACCACCAGTGCGGCGGCAACCATGATCTTGTCGGCAACCGGGTCAAGGAAGGCGCCAAAGGCGGTGGACTGATTGAGCTTGCGAGCCAGATAGCCATCAAACCAGTCGGTGGCAGCGGCCAGAATAAAGATGATGGCGGCAGCCAGATAGGACCATTGATAAGGCAGATAGAACAGGATGACGAAGACGGGAATGAGCAAAATCCGGAAAAACGTCAACAGGTTAGGTATGTTTGTCATTATTTTCAGCCACTTCTTGTACGTCGCTACATAGTGCGCCAAAGCCGATTTGCGATGCAACCGCACTGGCGCCCGTCTTGGTCTTTTTAATCCATCAATCTTCTCAAAATGCGAGGGCCATTATGGCATTTACGGCCCCCCCGCGTCACGGCTCTTGTGCATCAAGGAGTTAGCGATTTTACCATGCTGCTAACCCTGCTCAGGCGCTGTGCAAGCCATCGTGGATGGTCTGGGCCAGCTCCTGACTGATGCCGGGTACCTTGGCCAGTTCATCCACGCTCGCCTTTTTGACCTCCTGCAGACCGCCCAGATATTTGAGCAGCGCCTGCCGTCGCTTTGGCCCCACCCCCGGAATATCCTCCAGACTGCTGCTGGTGCGGGCCTTGGCCCGTCTGGCCCGGTGGCCGGTAATGGCAAAACGGTGGGATTCATCGCGAATATGCTGAATAAGGTGCAAAGCGGGCATATCTGCCGGCAAATGCAACTCTTCGTGACTCTCCCCCATGATGAGAGTTTCCAACCCCGCCTTGCGGGTGACCCCCTTGGCAATCCCCACCAGCAGGGGATATTTGCCGCCGAGAAACTCCAGCTGACGGGCCAGGATCTCTTCGGCGCGGCGCAACTGGCCGAGGCCGCCGTCAATAAACAGTACATCAGGCACCTTGTCCGGCTCCTGCTGCTTGCCAAAGCGGCGCTCCAGCGCCTGCTCCATCGCCGCGTAGTCATCACCGCCGGTGATGCCGTCGATGTTGAAACGACGATATTCCGATGAGAGCGGCCCCTCCCGGTTGAACACCACGCAAGAGGCCACCGTGCGCTCCCCCATGGTGTGGGAGATATCGAAACACTCCATGCGGGCAATGGGACGCTCCAGCTCCAGCAGCTCTTCCAGCTGGTCGTAGCGAGCAGTCATGGTGCTCTTGTGAGCCAGCCGTGATCGCAGTGCCGTCTCTGCGTTGATGGAGGCGAGCTTGATAAAGCGGGCCCGTTCGGCGCGGGTACGGCTCACCACCCGCACCTTGTAGCCTGCGGTCTGGCTCAGAGTCTCGGCGATGACGCTCTCGTCCTCAAGGGCCACATCGAGCAGCACCTCGCTCGGGATCTGCCGCCCCCCCTGCCCCGACAGATAGAACTGCAGCAAGAAGGATTGCACCACCTCATCGAGCGGGGTGTCAGCAGGCACTTTCGGGAAGTAGCTGCGCGATCCGAGCACCTTGCCCTGACGGATAAAGAGCACGTGGATGCAGGCTGCGCCTTGCTCGAAGGCGACCCCCACCACATCCAGCTCGTCCAGCACGTTGCCGCTCACCGACTGCTGTTCGGTAACCCGGCGCAGCGCCAGGATCTGATCACGATAGCGGGCCGCCTCTTCAAAGCGCAGATCGCCGCTGGCGGACTCCATCTTGCCCACCAGCTCGCCAATCACCTGCTGGTTCTTGCCCGCCAGAAACAGTTTGGCAAGCTCCACCTGCTGGGCATATTCGGCCTCGCTCACCAACCCGGGTACGCAAGGGCCAGCGCAACGCTTGAGCTGATAGAGCAGACAGGGACGGGTGCGGTTGGCATAGACCGCATCCTCGCACTGGCGTACCGGAAAAATCTTCTGCATCAGATGCAAACTCTCACGCACCGCGCCGCCAGAGGGGTACGGGCCGAAGTACTCTCCTTTGATCTTGCGGGCGCCGCGATGGACGCCGATGCGTGGATGCTGGTGCGCGGTGATGATGATCCAGGGGTAGGATTTGTCGTCCCTCAGCAGCACGTTGTAACGGGGCTGGTACTGCTTGATGAGATTGTGCTCGAGGATCAGCGCCTCGGTCTCGGTATGGGTGACGGTGACCTGGATATCGGCGATCTGTCGCACCAGGGTGCGGGTCTTGATGCTGTCGACGTTGGTGCGAAAGTAGGAGGCGAGCCGCTTTTTCAGATCCTTGGCCTTGCCCACGTAGATCACGGTGCCACCGCTGTCATACATGCGGTAGACGCCGCTCTGATGGGTGACGGCGCTCAGAAACGCCTTGCTGTCGAAGAGAGGTTCGGGAGAGAAGGTCATCAGCTACTCGGCTCACACAAAGGCAAAAATTGACGGGCAGAGCATACTGCCCCCTCCGCCCGAAAAGCAAAGGGGCAAAAAAGCAAAAAGGCGGCACTCGCCGCCTTTGAGACCACATGCCACCAGATTAGAGGGTATCGGCATCCAGCATGCCATAGCGAATGGCCAGATGGGTCAGTTCCACGTCACCGTTGATCCCCAGCTTGCTGAACAGCCGATAGCGGTAGCTGTTGACCGTCTTCGGGCTCAGGTTGAGCTGCTCGGAGATATCGGTCACCTTCTGCCCCTTGGTGATCATCATCATGATCTGCAGCTCGCGCTCGGAAAGGGACTTGAAGGGATTCTCGTCAGCGGAGGCAAACTGGCTGAGGGCCATCTGCTGGGCAATCTCCGGGGAGATGTAGCGCTGACCGGAGTGCACCAGCCGGATCGCCTGGATCATCTCGTCGGGGGCAGCCCCCTTGGTCAGGTAACCGGCGGCGCCGGCCTGCATCACCTTGGTGGGGAACGGATTTTCTGAATGAATGGTCAGCACTATGATGCGCACATCGGGGCGGATCCGCAGAATTTTGCGGGTCGCTTCCAGACCACCAATACCCGGCATGTTCATGTCCATCAGGATCACGTCCGGATGGTGTTGGCGACAGAAAGTGACTGCTGTCTCGCCGCTCTGTGCCTCACCCACCACCTTGATCCCGCGCACATCTTCAAGAATGCGTCTTATCCCTGTACGCACCAGCTCATGATCATCGACCAGGAATACATTTATCACCCAAACACCCCGTTTTATCTCGTTTTAGCCGCCCGGTTAGGGTTAACAGGGCGTCTTGCATCATAACCAAACTCGTCGCTTTGGCAAACCATGCACGCCAAAAGTTTGAGAAAACCCATGTTTAGCGTTTAAAATCAAATAATTATATAAATTTTCAAAACAAAAAACGGTGCCTTGCGACACCGTTTTTCATGACGTTAGTGCTGTGGCCATCACTTGGCCAAAAAGGCGCGCACCTTCTCCAGATCTGCCTGGGTATCCACCCCGACCGGCGGCGCTTCAAGGGCCTGGGCGACGTGGATCTTCTCCCCGTACCAGAGCACCCGCAACTGCTCCAGCGCCTCGACCTGCTCCAGCACGCTCGGTGCCCAGTCTACGTAACGCTGGATAAAGCCGGCGCGATAGGCGTAGATACCGATATGACGCTGGTAGTGGTCACCAATCTGCTCGTGACTGTTGGCAAAGCGATCCCGATCCCAGGGAATGCTGGCGCGACTGAAGTAGAGGGCGTAGCCATCTTTGTCAGTCACCACTTTCACTGCGTTCGGGTTGAACGCCTCTTCGGCATCCTTGATCGGCACCGACAAGGTCGCCATCGGCGCCGTGGCGGCGGCCAGATTATCCGCTACCTGACGAATGATGGCGGGCGGAATGAGCGGCTCATCCCCCTGCACATTGACGATGATGGTATCGGCGGCAAAGCCGTAGTGACGGCACACCTCGGCCAGACGCTCGGTGCCGGACTGGTGATCCGGTGAGGTCATGCACACCTCGACGCCGGTGCTCTGCAGTGCCTGCTGTACCCGCTCGTCATCGGTGGCAACGATCACCCGATCGGCACCTGATTGCAGAGCTTTCTCCACCACGTGCTGCACCATGGGTTTACCATGGATATCCGCCAGCGGCTTGCCCGGCAGACGAGTTGACGCATAGCGGGCAGGAATGACGACGACGAAACTCATGACGGCAGCTCATCGCTGTTGAGCGGACGGGCACGGTTCTCCAGTAGTACCGGGATCCCCTCTTCCAGCGGATAGGCCAGCTTGTCGAAGCGGCAGACCAGTTCATGAACTGCTTTGTTGTAATGCAGCTTACCCTTGCAGACCGGGCAGGCGATGATGTCGAGCAACTTGATGTCCAAAGCCAAAACGATACTCCTTCAACGATGTCGCGCTGGCGGCTTCATCACGCCAGCGATGGATGTCGAGCAACCAGCTATTCCATGCGGGGCATATTCCCCCCTGCTCCCCCGCCGAGGCGAGAGAGATTAATCTTGTGCCTTGGTTATGCCTTGCGCCTTTCCACTCGTGTTCAGCTTGTGCAACAAGGTATCGAGCAAGGAGGCGGGCAACTCGGCGCTGACCGGCAGATACCACCAGTTATCGAGGGCAAACGGGCGGCACTTGACCGCATCCTTCTCGGTCATCAGCAGCGGCTTGCTGGCAAAGCGCCCCACCAGCTCATCCCGATCGAAGGGGTGATGATCGCCGTAGGCGGCCTGCTGATCCAGCTGATAGCCGAGCCCTTCTAGGGTGGCAAAGAAGCGGGGCGGATGACCAATCCCCGCCAGCGCATCGACCGGCCCCGACAAGGGGGCGGCCAGCGGGGCATCGTCGCGCACCCGGCGCGGGGTGTCGGCAACCAGTTGCATGGGGTACTCCCCCTTGCCCGGCTCGCCGCCGTTGCAGATGATGGCGTCCACCCGTTTGAGACGAGTGACCGGCTCGCGCAGCGGCCCCATCGGCAGCAGGCAGGCGTTGCCGAAACGGCGCGCTCCGTCCACCACCACCAGCTCGATGTCGCGGGCCAGCGCATAGTGCTGCAGACCATCGTCGGTGATGATGATATCCACCTCACCGCTCTGCTCCAGCAGTCGTACCGCGTCGGCCCGTTTCGGGGCAACCACCACCGGGCAGCCGCAGCGCCGGGCAATCAGCATCGGCTCATCTCCGGCCTGCGCCGTAGTGCTGGTCTCATCCAGCCGATAGGGGTAATGGGGCGCCTTGCCACCATAACCACGGCTCACCACCCCTGGGCGATAGCCGCGGGCTTGCAACTGCTCCACCAGCCAGACCACCACCGGCGTCTTGCCGTTGCCCCCCACCGAAATATTGCCCACCACGATCACCGGCAAGGAGGAGCGATACCCCCTGCACCAGCCGTGACGATAGGCGTAGCGGCGGGTGCCGCTGATGATGGCAAACAGCAGGGCAAAGGGGGCCAGCAACCAGCGCCAGCCACTTTTGCGATACCAGAGCCGTTCCAGCATCAGGCCTTGCTTCCCGCGTTGCCAAACTGAATGGCGCGCAGCTGGGCATAGGTGCCGCGCTGCTCCATCAATGCTTCGTGGTTACCGCGCTCGACGATATGACCTTCGTCGATCACCAGGATCTCGTCCGCCTTCTCGATGGTGGAGAGACGGTGGGCGATCACCAGCGAGGTACGCGCCTTGCAAAGCTCGTCGATAGCCGCCTGAATGTGGCGCTCGGACTCGGTATCGAGGGCCGAGGTGGCCTCATCCAGCAGCAGAACCGGCGCATCGCGCAGCAGGGCGCGCGCAATGGCAACACGCTGGCGCTGACCGCCGGAAAGGGATGCACCGTTCTCGCCAACCACAGTGTCATACCCGTTGCTCATCTTGCTGACGAACTCGTCGGCATGAGCGATACGGGCGGCCTGCACGATCTGGTCGCGGCTGTATTTGTCTTCTGCGGCGTAGGCGATGTTGTTGGCCACCGAGTCATTGAACAGGTGAACATGCTGGGAGACCAGCGCGTACTGCTTGCGCAGCTCGCTCAACTTGTATTCGCGGATGTTGATGCCGTCGAGCAGGATCTCGCCCTGATCGATGTCGTAGAAGCGGGTCAGCAGGCTGGCAATGGTACTCTTGCCAGAGCCGGAACGGCCCACCAGCGCCACCGATTTCCCCGCCTCCACCTTGAAGCTGACGTTGTGCAGCGCCGGGGTGTCCTTGGTCGGGTAGGTGAAGGTGACGTTGCGAAACTCGATCTCGCCACGGGCGCGCTCCAGAGTGCGGGTGCCGGTATCCTGCTCCGGCTCGGTGTCGAGCAGACCAAACAGGCTGTGGCAGGCAGTGATGGCCCGCTGGAACTGGTTATTGACGTCGGTCAGGCTTTTCAGCGGCTTGAGCAGCATCATCATGGAGGTGATCATGACGGTAAACGTACCGGCAGTCAGCTCGCTGCGCACACTGTCGATGGTAGCTACATAGAGGAAGGCAGCCAGCGCGATGGAGGCCACCATCTGCACCACAGGGCTGCCGATGGCATCAGCCGCGACCATCTTCATGGTCTGCTGGCGCATGTTGTTGCTGACCTGGAAGAAGCGCTTCTCTTCCACCTTCTGGCCACCAAACATCAGCACCTCTTTGTGCCCTTTGAGCATCTGCTCGGTGGAGGTGGTGATATCCCCTACCGCCTGCTGAATGTGACGGCTGATCTGGCGGAAACGGCGGCTGATAAGGCCGATGATGACACCCACCAGCGGGCCAACCACCAGGAAAATCACCGACAGCTGCCAAGAGTGCCAGAACATCAGGCCGAGCAGACCGACCACGGTCGCCCCTTCCCGCACCAGGGTCACTAGCGTGGTGCTCGCCGCCGAGGAGACCTGACTGGCGTCATAGGTCACCTTGGAGAGCAGGTGGCCGGTATTCTGACGATCGAAGAAGCTCATCGGCATCGCCACCATGTGATTGAACACCTGCTGTTGCAGACGCATCACGACGTGGTTGCCAACCCAAGCCATGCAGTAGTTGGAGAGAAAGTTGGCGACACCGCGCAGGGCCACGATGCCGAGGACGAAGAAGGGCATCCATTTCAAAACGGTGCTGTCGTTGCCATTGATGCCCTGATCGATCAGCGGCTTGATGGAGTAGACAAAGGTGGTATCCACGGCGGCGTAGCCCAGCATCCCGATGATGCCACCGACTAGGCCCAGCTTGCGATCACGGACATAACCGAGCAGGCGTTTGAATACTGGCCAGCTCTCTTGTGAGGTTTCTTGTTGCATGAATAGCCGTTAGTAATGGAAATGACGGGCTATTCTAGCCAAAGCGCAGGCTTACACCAAGCGCCGCCACCTATATCGCATTCCTACACGGCAGAAATGGCCAATTATTGCTCAAACCACACTCGCGGTCGCCACCACTCGCCACTGCGTAGGTACCAAGGGCCTGAATCTCGCTCGGCAGTGACGCTCAAGCCCGCTGCGGTGGGTTTGACCAGCATCGCCCCTTGCTGACCGGTGATCCACTGGCGGGCATCCCGATAGCGGGCCACCACATCGGGACGGGGAAAGCCCCACTGATTCATAAAACCGGCGCTGTGGATCACCTCCTTTGCCGCCACCGCCGCGACAAACGGGGGCGTGGAGGAGGTGCGACTGCCATGATGGGGGCTCACCAGCAAGGTGCTGGCCAACCCCTCTCCCTCCAGCGCCACCAGCCGCTGCTCGGCTTGCCGCTCGATATCTGCACTGAGCAGCACACTGAGCTCGCCATCGCTGATACGCACCACGCAGCCATCGTTATTGCGCCCGCCACCGGGGCGCTCGGGCCAGAGCACTGCAAACGAGAGCCCCTGCCAGCGCCACTGTTGCCCACGCTCGCAGAGCGTCGTTCCCTCACTGAAGGGATAAGAGGAGAGCTCGTGACGCACCGGCATGGCGCTGAGCAGTCGCTTGCGATTGCCGGCATGGTCCCGATCCTTGTGGCTGATGATGAGGCGATCGATGACCCGGATCCCCAGATGGCTCAGCTGGGGCAGGATCACAGCATCCGCCATGTTGTAGCCTCCGGGATAGCGATCACCAGTGTCATAGAGGATGGCGCGCTCCCCCTTGCTGATCAGCACCGCCAGCCCCTGCCCCACATCCAGCACCCGCAGTTGCCAGCGGGCAGGCGTTTGCCAGCACGCCAACACCAGCGCAAGGGCGCCCGGTAACCAGAGCCAGCGTGCCGGGCGCCACTGTGCGGCGAACCAGAGCAGCAACAGCAGGGTGCAGAGTGGCAGCCACCAGGCGGGTAGTGGCCACCACAGTTGCAGTTGATCGGCCAGCCAGTTCAGGAGCGTCAGCACCCACCCGAGCCCCAGACCCGCCAGCCAGAACAGGACATAGGCAAGCGAGGTGGAAAGCGGCGCCAGCAGCACACCGATCAGGGCCAGCGGGATGATGGCGATACAAAAGAGCGGCACCGCCAACAGGTTGATCACCATGGCAAGGGGCGCTATCCCCTCGAACAACGTCAGTTGCAACGGCAGCAGACCGAGCAGCAGCCAGAGCTGGATCTGCCAGAGCCCCGGCTTGTCGTGGACATATCCCACCAGCAGCAGGATGGCCACCGCCAGAAACGAAAGCCAGAAGCCGGCCGAATAGAGGGCGAAGGGATCCCAGAGGGTCAATACCACAAAGGCCCATAACCAGATGCGCCAAGCCGGCCACTCTCGCCGGCTCCAGCGCAGCACACTCCACACCAGCACCATGATCAGGGCCCGCTCGGTGGCCACCGCAAATCCGGCCAACGCGCTGTAGACGGCGGCAAACAGCAGGGAGGTGATGATGGCGCCGCGCAGACCAAACAGCCTGCCCAGCCACCACCCGAGCACCGCCACCAGCGCGATGTGTTGCCCTGAGATGGCGATGATATGGGTCAGGCCGCTGCCGCGAAACAGCTCCCACTGGGCATCCGTGATGCCGCTCTGCTCGCCAAAAGTGAGCGCCGCCAGCAAGGGGGCATGATCAAGTGGGCGCCAACTCTCGGTCGCGGCCCCCAACCAACGTTCACGCCAACCCGCAGGTGCCTGTTGAATGTCGATCACCCGACGCAGATTGCCGGTGGCGGTGATCCCCTTGCCCAGCAGCAGACGCCGCCCATCCAGCCCCGCCTCGTTGGCAAGACCGTGAGCCGGTTTCAACGAGGTCACCAGGGTGATCCGGCTGCCTACCGTCATGGCTGGTAATGCCTGATAGGCATTGACCCTGATCAGGGGCTCAGGCGTCACCGGTTGCTCGTCGAGGGAGCTCACCCGCAGCAGCAGCCGGACAAATTTATCCCCCTCGGGCTCTGCACTTTGCAACTGTGCGGTTATCATGTGGCTCGTCTGATCGCCCAACCGCTCCAGCCAGGCCAGCCGATAGGCAAGATTGGCCTGCATCCAGAGGATGCCGAGCAGGAGAAACAGCCACCGCCAGGCACGGCAACATGCAAGGGGGATCAGCAGGGACAGCAACAGGCCCCCCCATGCGAGTGAAGGTAACCATGGCCAGAGCAGTGAGGAGCTTGCCCCTAGGGCAAACGACAACAGACGCAGATCCATGGAGCAAGTATTTAGCAAGGTTTCAATATGCCCAAACGACTCATTAAACGCTGGATGCCCGATCAGCAAACCCTGAAAGAACACAAGCACCTGCGGCTGTTCGGCAAACTGCTGCTCGATGCCAACCTCTGGCACCTCAACCGCCGCTCGGCCGCCGGGGCATTTGCGGTGGGCCTCTTCATGGCCTGGGTGCCGCTCCCCTGCCAGATGCTGCTGGCTGCCGGTGGCGCCATCCTGTGCCGGGTCAATCTGCCGCTCTCGGTGGCGCTGGTCTGGCTCTCCAACCCCTTTACCATGCCTCCCCTGCTCTATGGCGCCTATCTGATGGGTTGCCAGTTGCTGGGACATTCGGCGCAGCAGATCGAGATTGAATTCACCTGGGAGTGGCTGGTCTCGGTACTGGGCACAGTGGCACCGCCGCTGTTGCTGGGCTCGCTGATCCTGGCCCTGCTCAGTTCTCTTATCGGTTACACCCTGATCCGCACCTTCTGGCGGATCAGCACGGTGCGCCAGTGGCAAAAACGCAAGATGGCCCGCCCATGCTGAGTCGCTGGTTTGCCCGCTTCAAGCTCGATCCCGACACCCTGCGCCAGCAGAAGTGGTTTGCCCTGTTTGGTGAACGACTGCTTGCCCCTGCCCTCTGGCAAGGGGGCACCCGCGCCCTGAGTGGCGCGGTGGCGGCCGGGATCTTCGCCTGCTGGTTCCCCATCCCGATGCATTCGCTCATCGCAGTCGGTCTGGCGCTGGCATTCAGCCTCAACCTGCCACTGGCGCTGCTGGCGGTCTGGTTCAACAATCCGCTGACTTTGCCGTTCATGTACCTCTACGCCTATCGCACCGGTTGTCTGGTACTGCACCAGACACCGGAGCCTTTCCACCTCAGCTGGACCCTCCACTGGCTGGAGCAGGAGGCGGCCACTCTGGTGCCCCCCTTCCTGCTCGGCAGCCTGCTGCTGGCGGTACTCACCGCCCTGAGCGGCGGCGCCCTGACTGCGCTGCTGCTGCAACTGCGCAAACTGTGGCAAGGTGCCCGCCACCAGTGAGTCCCCCTTCCCATTGTTTGACTGTTTGACGATCAGCCGTTGGCGATCAAAAAAGCCCGTCACCAAGGTGACGGGCTTTTTCATGGCATAGTGCCGCATAGTGCCAGAGCATCAGGCGATGCGATTACAGCACCTTAGCAATGGCCTCGCACAGGGGATCGATGTTGGCGCGGGTGATCCCGGCCACGCTGATCCGGCCTGAGCCGACGATGTAGATGGCAAATTCGCTCTTGAGGCGCTCAACCTGATCCTTGGAGAGACCGGAGAAGGAGAACATGCCGTTCTGCTCGCGGATAAAGCTGAAATCCTGGCTCACGCCGAGGGCCGCCAGCTTCTCGACCAGCAGTTCACGCATCTCGCGAATACGCACCCGCATGGCAGCCACTTCTTCGACCCACTCGGCATAGAGAGCCGGATCGCTCACCACGGCGGTGACTACAGCGGCGCCGTGTGACGGCGGGTTGGAGTAGTTGGCACGAATGACGGTCTTGACCTGAGTGAAGGCCACATCGGCGATCTCTTTGGTTGCGCTGACCAGCGTGAAGGCACCGACCCGCTCGTTGTAGAGGCCGAAGTTCTTGGAGAAAGAGCTCGCCACCAGCAGCTCGTCATGGCACTCGGCGAAGATACGCAGGCCTTCGGCATCCTCTTCGATACCACGGGCAAAACCCTGATAGGCGAAGTCAAACAGCGGCAACCAGCCGGCAGCAGCACTCTGCTTGGCCAGCGCGCGCCACTGATCGCTAGTGGGGTCGATACCGGTCGGGTTGTGGCAGCAGCCGTGCAGCAGCACCAGCTCACCCGGCTGCACTTCGGCCAGCGAAGCCTGCATGGCGGCAAAGTCGAGCCCCTTGGTGGCGGCGTCGTAGTACTTGTACCACTTGACGGTCAGGCCCGCGGCCTGGAACACGCTGACGTGGTTGGCCCAGGTGGGATCAGAGATCCAGATGGTCTTGGCCAGACCGTTGCGCACCACGAATTCGGCCGCGATACGCAGGGCACCGGTACCGCCCGGCGCTTGCGCGGTCTTGGCGCGGCCACTGGCAACCAGCGCAGAGTGCTGCCCGAACAGCAGTTGCTGCACGATGCGGCCATATTCGATATTGCCTTCAATACCGAGGTAGTTCTTGGTCTTCTCGTCGGTCAGCAGCTTCTGTTCGGCTTTCTTGACGCAGTGAAGAATGGGGGTGGCACCGGACTCGTCCTTGTAGATCCCTACGCCCAGATTGATCTTGTGGCTGCGAGAGTCAGCGCGGAAGGCTTCGGTCAGGCCCAGGATCGGATCCGCTGGGGCGGCAACAACCTTTTCAAACATGGTATTCCCTGTATTCCGTTGAGTTCGTTGGGTGGCAAAGCGGCTTGATAAACAAAAGCGCTCATCTGGCGAGCGCTTCGTCAACTCTTTATATCACCGCGTTCAATGGGGGAAAACCGCTTTTTGGCTCGCTTTCAGGCCAATTTCAACCAACGGCATGCCACGCTGGCGCCAGCGCACACACCTCGGCCGACAAGCCACCATTGGACTCAACCAAACCGCTACAAACTGCTAACAATGACTTGGGGATCCGGCTCGGTTCCCAGGGCCGGGCCTCAGTCAAAGGTTGGGCATACGCACTGAGGATGGGGGCCAGATCACGAGGCAGCCACCAGCTGGCCGGACGACCCAAGCGCTGGGCCAGCGCCTGCAGCCGATCAACCCCGGCAGGGTCGAGGGCGGTGAGATGACTCCACAACACATTGGGGGGCAAGGCGGCCACCACCTGCTGTAAGGCTAGAGGAGCCGATGGGGGTGCCCACACCAGCAAGGTGCTGGGTTCAAGAGGCAGCTCGGCAAAGGCGCCGACGCTGTCTGTGGTGATCACCCGCTCGATGCTCCCCTCCCCCCACAGGATCTTGCCAAGACCCGCCAGGGTGCGCTCGGGTAGTGCCACCTCTCCCAGCGCCTGCAACCAGGGGGCTGCGTCGATCAGGGTGCCGCCGCTAAAAAAGAGGCTGAACGGCTGGGCGGCGCGCAAGCGCAACAGCTGATCGGCACAGAGCCGGATCCCCTTGTCCTCGAAATCGATCTGCTCGTTGGGGGTGAAGTTCACCTCTGACTTGCGATAGAGCGCCGCCAGCACCCGTTCGTTGACCTGCTCCCCCAATTGCCAGCCCTGAGCATGCAACCACTCCTCTGGCTCGGGGGGAGCGGTGGCGATCTCGGCCAGCATCAGCTCGCGGGTGAGATAGCGCCGCCCGGCCGGGGTGAGCTCATAGCTGTGGCTGCCATGGGCGAGCAGCAGCTGGTTATCCTTGAGCAAGCCCACCAGCGGTTGCCACTGGCGGCCACGGATCACCACTGGTGAGTGGCTCAGCAACTGCTGCGCCAGTGCCCGCCATTCGGGGTGACTAAAGTCGATCAATTACAATCCATCCCTGTCAGTGCTCAATCGGATAAACAGCCTGAAAAGGTACCGTTACAGGCCGATGACGCCAAGCCTCCCGCGCCAATTACGTGACCTCGCTCCCTGCAATTTTCCCCAAACAGAAGAGCCCACCGTGGGGTGGGCTCTTCCTTGGATAACACTCGACGCTCATTCGACGTTGAGGCGCAGTTCGGCATCGTGCCAACCCAGTGGCAGGGTCAGCAACTGATCGATCAGCTCCCGGCGATCGGATTTCTCCAGATAGGCGAGATAGAGCGGGCGGCTCAGCGGCTGGCCCCCCTCCACCAGATGGAGCGCCCCCTTCTCGAGGAAGGGGCTGACCATCCGCCGTGGCAGGTAGGCAGCACCACCGTTGGCCAGCACGAACTGCAACGCCATGCTGGCGGAGCTGGAGTGCAGCACCGGGGTCTTTTGCAGGCTCTGCAAGCGGCTGGGTTGCGGCTCGAAGCTGGTGCCCCAGTCGAGGTGGATGTGCGGCATCTGCATCAGGTTGTCGGCATTGGCGGCCGGATCCCGGCTCACCAGCTCGAACACCAGCTCACCGATGGGATGCAGGGCAATCTCGTCGATCTTGGTGGGCTCGGAGAGCAGGGCCAGATCGAGGGAGCGCTCCAGCAACTGGCGGCAGAGATGCTCGCGGGAAGCTGTTTCCAGCCGCACCGCCAAACCGGGCGCCAGCGCATAGATGTGATTGAGCCAGTCGTTGAAATCGAGCTCCCAGAACACAGCGGGCGCGCCGATGGCCAACTGCTGGCTGAATCCTGGCGAGAGCGCCACATCCTGCTTGGCACGACCAAGGGTGTGCAAGATGGCGTCTGCGTAGGGCAGCAGACGCTCACCGGAGGCGGTCAGGCGGATGTTGTTGCGATGACGGGCAAACAGACTGACACCCAGTTGCTGCTCTAGCTGGCGGATCCGGAAACTCACCGCCGACTGGGTCAGGTAGAGATTTTCAGCAGCCCGGCCAAAATGCCGGGTCTTGCTCACCTCGATAAAGGTCCGAAGCAGCTCGGTATCCATTAATCGATGGACTCGTCACTGCCACCGCCGCTGCCACCACCGACATCAAAGCTGCCGCCACCGCTGCTCTCTTCGCTGGCGCCGCCAACGACAGTGCAGAGGCGATGAACGCGCTTGGGACCGATCACCTTGAGGTATTTGAACCACACCTTGGCATGGGGGTTGGCACCGGCTTCGCCGGATTTGACCTGCTCGACGAAGGCGGACTCGACATCGTCACGGGGTGCAAGGTTGCCCTGGTAGAGTGCCAGCATGGCGGTACCATACTTTTCCAGACTGTCCGCTTCGGCCACAGTGAATTCGCCACTGCGACGCAGGCCACGGGGAAAATGTTTGAAGTCGTTGAAACGCTTGTCTGATTCGAAGCTCATAGTGCTCTTTTTTCTGGTTAGTTTGACCTTTGCGGGCAAGTATCATCAGGCCATCGCCGAGTGCAAAATCAATTTTCTCACTATGTTAATAAATATCTTTTATCGAAGTCACTTTGCCCCATCGTTGACGCCGATTTTGTGGCATAACACACAAAAAACGTTGATAAATAATAAACTTATGTAAACGTGCAGCCAATTTGCACGTCACTTTTTGGACTGCGCAGGCAAAAATAAAGCGCCATACGGCGCTTTATTTATCACATCAGGTGAACCAGCTGAACCTTTGGTTCAAACATGCTTACTCAATCATGGCCGGTTGGGCCAGGTTGTCGGCACGCCACAGACGGTAGCGCACTTCATACTCCTGCGGCACGTAGATCACGAACGGCAGTTTTGAGTTGTAGTTCACGAAGAAGCCCTGACCGTAGATCTGGACGAAGGTCTCTTTCTGCTGGTTATCCGGGCACATCATCAGGGTGCTGATGGGGTCGGAGACTTTGCCCAGTTTCAGGTAGTTGTAGCCCCAGCCTTTGACGCTGTGCTGTTCCAGGTTGCCTGCAAAACGCGGTACGTTGCAATCAACCATCATCTTTTTGCCGACCTGCAGCTCGACCATCATGTCGGCTTCTTTCTCGACTTCAGGCAGGCGGATCACCACACGTTCCTGATTCACGTCAGCGGCTGGGAACATGCTGATATCAAATTTTTTCGGCTCGGCGGCGAAGGCATGGCCACCCAGCAACAAGGCGCCCAGCAGGCTAAAACGCAATACGGTTTTCATCTGTACCTCATGGGGTTGGTTCAACGCCGCTAGACTAACCGCTCTGCCGATTTCATGCCAGCGATCTGCTACGTAAAAACTGCGTAAAATGATGCAGATCCGGCACACCATGACGTGATCTGGCTATTTTCTGACAGGGCGCACACTCCCGTTACGGGAACCTGAAACAAAAAGCGAGGCCAATTGGCCTCGCTTTGCATTCAAATGGCGCCTGGCGGTTATTTAGCCGCCCCTTCATAGGCCTTGATGACGGCGACCGCCTTGTCGGGGAAGTCGCTGAACACCCCGTCCACATCGGCTTGATAGAGGAAGATGTTGAGCAGATCGGTGAAGTCCTTGGCATAGGCCGGGATCTGCCCCTCATCCTGACGGAAGGTATAGGGGTGAACTTTCAGGCCCGCTGCATGGGCTTCTTTTACCATGCCGGTGAAGACCGGTTTGCCCAAAGTGCCCGGCTCGGTGACGATCATCGGTTTCCACGGGCCAATCCCTTCGGCATAGCTGGCGATGGTTTTCATCGCCCCCGGCTTGAACATCCAGTCATAGTTGTAGGGAGTCGCCTTACCCTTGGCGTCGTAGACCATGGTCTCGTTCCAGTCGGTCTCGGCCATCAGCTGCACCAGTTTCAGATCCATACCCATGGCGGGCATCAGCTCGCTGTTGATGCGCTTGAGTTCATCGGCATCGAAGCACTGCAGATAGACCTTGTCATCCTTCCCGGTGTAGCCGTACTCCTTGAGCACCTTCAGCACCGCCTTGGAAATATCCTTACCTTCGTGACGGAACAGCCAGGGTGCTTTGATCTCCGGATAGATGCCGATGTTCTTGCCGGTGCTCTTGTTGAGCCCCTGGATCATCTCGATCTCCTCCTGGAAGGTGTGGATCTTGAAGTCTGACTTCCAGAGCGGGAAGCGGGCCGGATAGACCGGCACCTGCTTGCCATCCACCAGCTGGAACGGCTCGGTCATGCGCAGGGAACGCACCTCGTCCAGGGTGAAATCCACCACATAATAACGGCCGTCCGGACGGGCACGACCGGGGAAGCGCGCCGCCACATCGGTGATACCATCGAGGAAGTGATCGTGCATCACCACCAGCTGGTCATCCTTGGTCATCACCAGATCCTGCTCCAGATAGTCAGCCCCCATGCCATAGGCCAGCGCCTTGGACTCCAGGGTATGCTCGGGCAGGTAGCCGGAAGCGCCACGGTGGGCGATCACCACCTTGCCTTCATCGGCAGCCAACAGGGGTAATGAGAGGGATGCCCCAAGGCTCAAGGCGATGAGGGAAACGGCGAGTTTTTTCATATGTGATGCTCTTTATTATTGTGTGTAGGTAATTGTTCTATCAGAGGTTTGTTGCATATTTACGGTGGAAAGCGGTGGGCAGCAGCGTACTGCCCACCGTCACACATCAGCTCGCCTTGCGCAGAGCCTGATGGTATTGGTCGAGCCAGATCTGCAGCATCTGCTGCTCTGACTCGTTCAGGCGCAGCCCCAGCTTGCTGCGGCGCCAGAGGATATCGTCCAGTGAACAGGCCCACTCCCGTTCGATGAGATAGCGCACTTCCGACTCGTAGAGGCCGCCACCGAAGTGAATGCCGCGATCCTCTTTCAGCCAAAGACGGGCATGGGCGCCATAAGCTTCGGCAATGCGCAGGGCGCTGCGATCATCGAGCCAGTCAAACTCCAGCGCAAAGGCGCGGGCCAGCTCGCGTACCGAGCAGTCAAACTCGCCGCCGGGCAGACGGCTGGTCGCCGTCCAGTCATCCCCCATCTGGCTGAACCAGGGCTTGAGCTTGTTGCAGGCGGCCTGTGCCAGCTTGCGATAGGTGGTGAGCTTGCCACCAAATACCGAGAGCAGCGGCGCGCCGTCAGACTCGCCAGAGAGCTCGAGGGTGTAGTCGCGGGTCACCGCCTGCGGTGAATCTGACTCGTCGTCACAGAGCGGGCGCACCCCGGCGTAAGTCCAGATCACATCTTTCGGCGCAATTTGGCGAGTGAAGTGGGCGTTGACCACCTTGCACAGGTAGGTAATTTCGGCCTCGCTGATCTTCGCTTCCCGCGGGCTGCCGTGGTGCTCCACATCCGTGGTGCCGATAAGGGAGTAGTCCTGCTGATACGGGATGACGAAGACAATGCGGTTGTCTTCGTTTTGCAGGATATAGGCCTCTTCGCGCTCGTGGATGCGCGGCACTATCATGTGGCTGCCTTTAATAAGGCGAATGCCGCGGGGGGATTTCTCGTGCAGGCTCTCGTCGTAGAAGGTCTTGACCCAGGGGCCCGCCGCATTGACCAGACCACGACAGGTGACGGTGAACTGCTCGCCCCCTTCCCGCTCCAAAGTGAGCGTCCAGTGTTTGGATCCGCGCACCGCCTTGATGCAGCGAGTGCGGGTCTGCACATCGGCCCCCTTATCACGGGCCATCATGGCGTTGAGTACCACCAGCCGGGCGTCGTCGACCCAGGCATCCGAGTATTCAAATCCCTTGTTGATCCCCGCGGTCAAGCCATCCTGCGGCAGGAAGCGCACGCCGCAGCTCCCCTTGAGCTTGTCGCGCTTGGCCAGATTGTCATAGAGGAACAGACCGGCGCGGATCATCCAGGCCGGACGCAGGTGCGGACGATGCGGCAAGCGAAAGCGCATGGGACGCGCGATGTGAGGCGCCATACCGAGCAGCACCTCACGCTCCGCCAACGCCTCTTTCACCAGCCGGAATTCGTAATGCTCGAGATAGCGCAAACCGCCGTGGATCAGCTTGCTGGAGTTGGACGAGGTGGCAGAGGCGAGATCTTGCGCCTCAAACAGGGCAACCTTCAGACCCCGTCCTGCCGCATCGGCTGCGATGCCGACCCCGTTGATGCCGCCACCGACGACGACCAGATCATAATGTTCGCTCATGTTCACCTACTTTCATTTTTATGATTGCTATAACAGCAATGTTTGATTTCGCTCATTTTAGAACATGAAAATACAACAAACGAACATTTTATGGCGAAAGTGTGATCGCCACAGCCCGCCAGAGGTGGCAAAGAGGACAGGTCAGCTGAGCAAATGGCGTCGGGCCAACATCGGCGGGTTAATAGCCAAAAAAACCAGATTGAATAGTGGTTTTGGCAATACCCAGAAAGGGGTGAGATGGGTGCAGGGATGGGAGACAAAAAAAAAGAAAGGAGGCCGCCCTGACGGGCGACCGGCACAGCCTTGGCGTGTTTCGCCGTCAGCAGATGTGGCAGGCGATCTGGTGTTGCGCCATCAATCGCGTCAGCTTTTCCGGTGGCTCCTGATCGGTAAAGAGGGCGTGGATCTGGCTGAGATTGCCCAGATTGACCATGGCGTTGCGACCAAACTTGGTGTGGTCGGCGGCCAGAAACACCTGACGGGAGTGGGCGATGATGGCCTGGGCAATCTTCACCTCGTGATAGTCGAAATCGAGCAGGGAGCCGTCGTTGTCGATCCCCGAAATCCCGATGACGCCATAGTCCATGCGAAACTGACCGATAAAGTCGCGGGTCGCCTCCCCCACGATGCCGCCATCGCGGTTGCGGATCTCGCCGCCGGCAATGATGACGGTGAAGTCATCCTTGGCCGTCAGGATGCTGGCCACGTTGAGGTTGTTGGTGACGATGCGCAGCTCACGGTGATCGAGCAGGGCGCGGGCAATGGCTTCGGTGGTGGTACCTATGTCGATAAAGAGCGATGAGCCGTCGGGAATATTGGCCGCTACCTCGCGGGCGATGCGCTCTTTCTCCTTGAGTTGCATCACTTTACGGGCGCTGTAGGCGGTATTGACGGTACTCGAATGCAGGGAGGCACCGCCATGATGGCGCCGGATCTTGTTCTGTTCGGCGAGATCGTTCAGATCCCGGCGAATGGTCTGGGGGCTGACGTCAAAGTGGGTCACCAGATCGTCGGTCGAGACAAATCCCTGCCGCGTCAGGACGTCCAGGATCTCCAGATGTCGTTGGGTTTGCTTCACGCTTGCACTCCGATGATGAGACAAAAAAAGGCCCCGGCAGATGCGGGGCCTTTTGGCAGTTTACCTGATCCCCTTTGGGATCAATAAGCTGAGGATCACGTTTTATGCCTTATGGGCAGCCGCTTTCTTGGCCGCAACGGCAATGTTCTCATGCTTGAGGGTCATCGCCAGCAGGATGATGGAGAGCACACAGGAGACGGTCAGCACCATGAAGCCGCCATCCCAACCGAAGTGGTCAACGGTATAACCCAGCATGGCGTTGGCTGCCACGGCGCCGCCCAGATAACCGAACAGACCGGTGAAACCTGCCGCAGTACCGGCTGCTTTCTTCGGTGCCAGCTCAAGGGCATAGAGACCGATCAGCATGACAGGGCCGTAGATCAGGAAGCCGATAGCTACCAGTGCCATCATGTCGACGGTCGGGTTACCGGCCGGGTTGAACCAGTAGACCAGCACAGCCACGGTCACCAGCACCATGAACAGGATACCGGCTGGCGCACGGCGGCCCTGGAACATCTTGTCAGAAATCCAGCCACACAGCAGGGTGCCCGGAATACCGGCCCACTCGTAGAGGAAGTAAGCCCAGGAGGAGTTGTCGACGGTGAAGTGCTTGGCCTCTTTCAGGTAGGTTGGCGCCCAGTCCAGCACACCGTAACGAATGAGGTAAACGAAAGCGTTGGCGATCGCGATGTACCACAGCAGTTTGTTGTGCAGCACGTACTTGACGAAGATCTCCTTGGCGGAAAACTCCTGCTCGTGGCTCTCGTTGTAATCCTTCGGATAGTCGTTCTTGTACTCCTCGATGGGAGGCAGACCGACCGATTGCGGGGTATCACGCATCACGAAGAAGGCGATCACCGCGATGGCGGCCGCCGCTGCCGCAGGCACATAGAAGGCGCTGCGCCAGTCGTTGAACCAGCCCATCCCGAGGATAAACAGCGGGCCAATCATGCCGCCACCCACGTTGTGAGCCACGTTCCAGACCGCAACCACTTCGCCGCGCTCTTTCTGTGACCACCAGTGCACCATGGTGCGACCGCAGGGCGGCCAGCCCATGCCCTGTGCCCAACCGTTCAGGAACAACAGCACAAACATGATGGCAATGCTGGAGGTGGCCCAGTGCATGGTACCCATCATGAACATGATGGCAGCCGAGAGCAGCAGACCGGCGGAGAGGAAGTAACGGGCGTTGGAACGGTCAGAGACGTTCCCCATCAGGAACTTGGACAAACCGTAAGCGATGGAGACCCCGGAGAGCGCGAAACCGAGATCACCACGGGAGAAGCCCTGCTCGATCAGATAGGGCATCGCCAGACTGAAGTTTTTCCGTACCAGATAGTAGCCGGCGTAACCGAAGAAGATCCCGAAAAACACCTGCCAACGCATGCGTTTGTAGAAGGGGTCGACCTTGTCAGCCGGGAGCCTGTCGATGTGCGCCGCAGGCCTGAAGAGACTAAGCATGTTCTGCTTCCTTATTGTTGTTATGGGCGGTTGAGGATGCCCTGACCATTCCAACGAATCATGTGAGTCCACTAATTCGTAAGCGAGCCTATTGTGCTCATATGCGCTCATTTAATCTGTGATGCATGCTCAAATATTGCAGTTTTATTACAAATAAAAGCTCCAAATGAGAAATCACTCAGCAAGCGCCAACCCTTGTGTGGCAAGGGTTGCGAGCTACCCCCTAAGTGGTAACTGGCGGTTATCAAGATGCTTTACGTCACATTTTCTTAGCAATGAGTGGGATCTTGTCCACATTTCCTATGGAGGGGGGATGGTGAAATTATTGGGAAGGGTTATTTTCTGTCACGACCGATAACGAGCGCAAACGAGCATAACGTTTGCGCAAGACGCAAAAACAACAAGGAAACGTTTTCGGCAGCAACGGATAGACACAAAAAGATAAAACGGAACATCAAACCTCTACGGGTGGATATAAGGAACAAAAGTATGAGCATACAAAGACCCAATACCCTGCTTGGCGAGTGCATCGCCGAGTTTATCGGAACCGGCCTGCTGATATTTTTCGGCGTCGGATGTGTGGCGGCACTGGTGCTGGCAGGTGCCAACTTCGGGCAGTGGGAAATTTCCATTACCTGGGGTCTGGGTGTGGCCATTGCCATCTATGTGACCGGCGGCATTTCAGGTGCCCACTTGAACCCGGCTGTAACCCTGGCGCTGATGACCTTCTGCGGTTTCGACAAGCGCAAGGTGGTGCCCTACATCATCGCCCAGATGGCCGGTGCCTTCTGCTTCGCGGCCCTTGTCTATTTCCTTTATGGTAACCTTTTCACCCAGTGGGAAGTGACCCATAACGTAGTGCGCGGTAGCGTCGAGAGCCTCGGCACCGCCGGGATCTTCTCCACCTACCCCAATGCCCTGCTGACCAATATGCAAGCTTTTGCCGTCGAGCTGGTGATCACCGCCGTCCTGATGCTGGGCATCATGGCGCTGGGTGACAACAACAATGGCGCCCCCAAAGGTTTCGCCGCCGCCCTGCTGATCGGTATCCTGATCGCGGTGATCGGTGCCTCCCTTGGCCCGTTAACCGGTTTTGCCATGAACCCGGCCCGTGACTTTGGTCCGAAACTGTTCGCGTTCTTTGCTGGCTGGGGTGATGTTGCCCTGACCGGTGGTCGTGACAACCCCTACTTCTGGGTTCCGATCCTTGGCCCCATCGTTGGCGCCCAGATTGGTACCGCTCTGTATGTCAAAGTGCTGGCTCCCTGCGTCCCGGGCAACCGTGTCGTCACCACCGAGCAAGCGACCCAAACCGCCAAAGAAGAGGCTGCCGCATAAGAGCGGCCCCCTCCAACGTATAAAAACGTGGAAAATAGAAACGTGGAGAACATCATGTCTGCTGAAAAGAAATATGTCGTCGCTCTGGACCAGGGAACCACCTCTTCCCGCGCCATCGTGTTTGATCAGGATGCCAACATTGTCGGTACCTCCCAGCGCGAATTCACCCAGCACTACCCGAAAGCGGGCTGGGTAGAGCACGACCCGATGGAGATCTGGGCGACCCAATCCTCCGTCTTTACCGAAGTGCTGGCCAAGACAGGCCTGCGCAGCGAAGAGATCGCCGCCATCGGTATCACCAACCAGCGTGAAACCACCGTTGTCTGGGAAAAGGCCACCGGCAAGCCCATCTACAACGCCATCGTCTGGCAGTGCCGCCGCACCGCCGCCATCTGCGAGGAGCTCAAAGCTCGCGGTCTGGAAGAGTACGTTCGCGAGAACACCGGTCTGGTGCTGGATGCCTACTTCTCCGGTACCAAGGTGAAGTGGATCCTCGATAACGTGGAAGGTGCCCGCGAGAAGGCGATGAACGGCGAGCTGCTGTTTGGCACCATCGATACCTGGCTGGTCTGGAAGATGACCAATGGCGAAGTGCACGTCACTGACCCGACCAACGCCTCCCGTACCATGCTCTACAACATCCGCGAGCTGAAGTGGGACGAGAAGATGCTGGACGAGCTGGGCATCCCCATGTCCATGCTGCCGGAAGTGAAACCCTCTTCCGAAGTGTACGGCTACACCACCCGTGGCGGCGGCTCCCGCATCCCCATCGCCGGTATTGCCGGTGACCAGCAGTCTGCCCTGTTCGGCCAGCTCTGCTTTGAAAAAGGGATGGCCAAGAACACCTACGGTACCGGCTGCTTCATGCTGATGAACACCGGCACAGAGCCGGTTCGCTCCAGCAACGGCCTGCTGACTACCGTCGCCATCGGCCCGAAAGGGGAAGTGAACTACGCGCTGGAAGGTGCGGTATTCATGGGCGGCGCCACCATCCAGTGGTTGCGTGACGAGCTGAAGATCATCCACGATGCCCGCGATACCGACTACTTCGCTTCCAAGGTGGGTGACACCAACGGCGTCTATCTGGTACCGGCCTTCGTCGGTCTGGGCGCGCCCTACTGGGATCCGTATGCTCGCGGCACCATGGTCGGTCTGACCCGTGGCGCCAACCGCAACCACATCATCCGCGCCGCGCTGGAATCTATCGCCTATCAGAGCCGCGATGTGCTGGATGCCATGCAGCAGGACTCCGGCATCAAGCTGGCAGCCCTGAAAGTAGACGGCGGCGCCGTAGCCAACGACTTCCTGATGCAGTTCCAGGCTGACATGATGCACACCCCGGTGGTACGTCCGACCCGCATCGAGACTACCGCCATGGGCGCCGCCTTCCTGGCAGGTCTGGCCGTCGGTTTCTGGAAGAGCTCGGACGAGCTGGAAGACAAGTTCAGCGTGGACCGCGAGTTCATCCCGCAGATGGACAGAGACGATCGCGCCAAACGTTACAGCGGCTGGCAGAAAGCGGTTGAGCGTTCACGCCGTTGGGCTGAAGAGGATTGATCGGGCACCCGACATTCCGTTGAGATAAACACCAGAGAGGCCGACCGCAATGTCGGCCTCTCTTTTTAGGCTTTCCCTTGCCGCTTTCTGCCCCCTTCCCCGCTCATTGCTCCCTCCCTTTTTCTGCCGCCCTCTGTTGTTACCATCCGTCACAACGCAATTGAGTTCTCTATCTATAATCATCATCTGGGTCGCATATGCGACCTTATTTATGAGGAGAGCGATATGGAGAGGGCGATACACCGTTTTACACTGCACTCACTCTGGTCAGGGCTCGGGATCCGCACCCGGATCCTCGCTGGCGTGGCGATACTGATGGCCATCGCCATCAGCTGCATCACCTTGATCCTCGAACAGATATCCCACAGTCAGGCCCAGCAGCGGGTCGAACGCTACGAGCTGCCAAGCAGCGTGGATCGCATTGCCAACCAGCTGACAGCGCAGCTTATCCAGCACCTGACCGAGGCGCAAGCGCTGGCCAGCAACCGTTTTGTCATCGACTGGCTGACCGCTGGCATGCCAGAGCAAGAGTGGCCCGCCATGGAGCGCTACTTTCAGGATCTGCAACGGCGGATCGGCGGCAACGTCTTTATCGCACCCCGCCAGAGCAACACCCTGATCAACTTCAGCGGCGGCCCCATCGCCCAGAAATCGCTGAGCGAATCAGACCCGAAAGATGGGTGGTTTTACGGCTTTCTCAAACGCAGCAGACCCTATGAGCTGAACCTCGACATCTCGGATTTTGACAAGCGCGCCTCCCTCTATATCAACACCGCCGTCACCCACGAGGGCAAGACCCTGGCGGTGGCTGGCACCTCCATCGACATGAGCGCCCTGAGCAAGCTCATCAGCGGCTACCGGATCGGCAAGAGCGGTCAGGTCTATCTGGCCGACATGGAGGGCAATATCGAGATCCACCCCGAGCAGGAGGTGGAGGGGGCCGCCCACCACCAGCAATCCTTCCTCGATACCGTCAAACGGCTTATTCCCAATGCCCGGGAACAGGTGGCCGTAGAGGCGCTAACACTGGAGGGACAAACCTACCTCATCGCGGTGCGTTACATCCCCACCCTCAACCGGCTGCTGATTGGCGAGATAAACAGCGCCGAGCTGGAAGAGGGACTGCAGGAATCCCGCCAGCTCATCATCATGGTGTCGCTCGCCATCGGCGGGATCGCCATGCTGGCCTCCGCCTGGCTGGCTCACTCCATCAGTCGCCCGATTCGTCAGGCAGCCGATGGCATGCACCACATCACCGCCGATCGGGATCTGGCGACCCGCCTCGACTTCTCTGACGAGTCGGAGCTGGGCATGATGGCCCAGAGTTTCAATCAGCTGATCCAGAGCCTGAACCAGAGCTTCTCCCGCTTCCAGCAGTCAGGCAGCGCCCTCTCCGCGCAGTCGTCCCAATCCATGCAGCAGGCCCAGGCACTGGCAGGAGAAGCGTGCCAGCAGGCCCAGAGCATTCAGGAGCTGACCACTGTGGTCACCACCATCGGCGACAACGCCGAGCAGATCGCCAGCCGCTCGGAAGGAGTCAACGACGTGACCCAACGCATCGCCAACCATATGCTCAGCATCGAGCAGGATGTGACCCAGAGCGCCGCGCAACTCGACACCTTGCGCAGCAGCATCGGCAGCTCCTCAGCCCTGCTTGATGAGGTGGTGAAAGACAGCAACAACATCACCCAGATCATGAACCTCATCCGCGATGTCTCGAACCAGACCAACCTGCTGGCCCTCAATGCGGCCATCGAAGCGGCCCGGGCGGGGGATATGGGGCGGGGCTTTGCGGTGGTGGCCGACGAGGTACGCCAACTGGCGGTGCGTACCCAGACCGCCACCAAGGATGTGCAGGATCTTATCTTGCGCCTGCAGGAGGGAACCCGGCAGGCCAGCAGCTCGATGGCAGACTCCCGCAACCTGAGCGAAGAGGGATACAACCGGATGAATCAGGCCAGAGAGGTGCTGGTTGATGCCACCAGCCAGATCAACCAGACCGCCCTCGAGATCAACGAGATCAGCGCGCTGGCGCAGGCGCAGAATCAACAAATGGGGCAAGCCAGAACGGCGCTTGACGAGCTGGCCATGGTGGCCGAACACCAGCGGGAACACGCGCAGGAGAGCAATGCCGCCAGCCGCGAACTGTTCGAACTGGCCAAAGCCATCGACGAGCAGATCCGCCAATACCGGATTGGCTAGGCCCGGCGCTTCCCTCTCTCCCTCTCAATAACCAAGACGCCACCACAGGGTGGCGTTTTCATTTTGCAAATCATTTTGCCTGCGCTCTCGAAACGGGAATGACGACAAAAACCGTAAGATATTGATAATTAACATGAAAAAATGTGGAACGGCCATTGCTTAGTGATATCAGACTCAACAGAGGGATATCGCCATGAAACCGACCACCACTCAAGCGCCCGTAGCTCACGTCGCCACTCAAAAAGAGACCCTGACTCCCCGCGAAGGCACCTTCCTGATGATGGTGGCCCAACTGGTGGTGCTCACCTGCATCGTACTGGCCGCCACCGTCGGCGGCCTCTCCTGGCAGTGGACCCTGCTGCTGGCCATTCCGCCGGTGATCGGTGGCGCCCTGCTCAGCCGAGTATGGGGCAAACTGCCCCGCTAACTGCGCTTCAGCTCACACACCTTCCCGAACCGGCGGCCGACCCTCAAGTCGGCCGTCTGTTTATCTGCCACCTGGCTAATGCTGATTGGCCGCACCGAATGAGCGGCTTGTTCTTCGCCACGCAAACCGCAGCGACTCACCGTTCAAACAAACCGCACAAACCAACCTGTGCTACAGAGTATGGCTGCCCAGCTGCTCTTTGAGAAAATCGAGCCAGACCCGCAGTCGGATATCCCGCTGGGCATCGGAGTAGAAGACTGCATTGATGGGGCGCGAGGCGCCACTGTTGCTGCGCGCCAGCACCTCCACCAGCGCGCCACTCTCCCGATCCGGCCCGGTCATGAAATCCGACAGACAGACGATCCCCTGCCCCGCCAGCGCCAGCTGACGCAAGGTTTCGCCGCTGCTGGCACGCAGACTGGGGGTGATGGCAAAGCGATCCCCCTGCTCGGCACTGAGCAGCGGCCAGTGGTTGAGGTGATCGGGATGCAAAAAGCCGAGCAGCTCGTGACCGCTCAGCAGATCCGCCGGTTGGCGCGGGGTGCCGCGCTCGCTCAAATAGCCGGGAGAGGCCAGCAGCCGCAGCCGCGAACGGCCAAGGGGCAGCGCGCGCAGGGAGGAGTCGGTCAGCTCGCCGATGCGGATGGCCATGTCCACCCGCCGCTCCATCAGATTGATAAAGCCCTCCGAGCTGTGCAGCTGCAACTCGATGGCAGGGTAGCGGCGGCGAAACTCGCCGATGATCGGCACCAGCCGGTGCAGGATAAAGGGGGTGGCCGCATCGACTCTCAACACCCCTTCGGGTTGTTCCCGGCGCATCAGCAGATGCCCCTCCGCCTCGCTCATCTCGGTCAGGATCTTCACCGCCCGCTGATAGAACCAGCTCCCCTCCTCGGTCAGACTGACTCGGCGGGTGGTGCGATTGAGCAAAACGGTTGAGAGCTTCTCCTCCAGCCGCTTGATGCCACGGCTCACCACAGAGTTGTCCATGCCGAGGTTCTCCGCCGCCTGGCGAAAACTGCCCGCCTCCACCACCGCCACAAACAGGGTCAGTTCATCAGAATGGGTCTTCATTGCTGTTATCCGGACAAGAGTAATGGGCCTTTATAGGCGCAGCCGCTGTGGATTGGCAAGCGTGCGGTGAGGCCAGTTCTTTTTTTCTACAGAAAAAGAACGTGACCGCGAGCCCACATCATGCCCGCGATTTGTCAGTACAATGCAGCCTGAAAAGCACCGTATGGCACCACTTATTTCACAAGGATGAATACCATGACATTTGAAGAGCGGCTGGCCGCCGCCCATCAGGAGCTGGCTAACAAAGGGGTATGGCATGCCAACTACAATCCACCGCTGTGCAGACTGCTGCGCAGGTTCGGTTATCCCGTCAAACCGCCTCAGTATGAAGGTTGGCTAACCAACGTTCTGGTATTCGGGGTAGGCATTGGTCTGGTATGGGGCATGGCGATGTGGTTTTTCAGTTGGCACCCCATGGGGATAGATCCGCTGTTTGCCCTGCGCCAAACAGCCCTGTTTGCGGGATTCTGCGGCCTGACCATGGCATCTTGGCTCTGGCTACGGCGCAAGCAGCTTAAACTGACCCCGTGGGAGCAACTTGCTGAACCCACCGATGCTGATGATGAGGGAGAAAAACGGCATTAACATCCATGAAAAACTGAACTATGTGGAGTTTTCTGCGCGGGATCTTGCGGCAACTAGGCTGTGCCCCTAGTGTAATTAAAATATCAACTTAAAAACTTAAAAACTTAAAAACTTAAAAACTTAAAAACTATCAAAGACTTAACGCCGGCACAGTGTCCGGATTTAGTTGACCACTACAAATTGACCAATACACCATGAGGACTCATCGCCCCC